>JAJSAC010000051.1 GCA_024274915.1 Thermodesulfobacteriota bacterium | reverse complement strand
AGATTCCCTTCTTGGTAAAGGCATCATGTTCAGAATTCTGGATTTTCCCTTTCAAACAAGTGAAAAGGCGGGGCATTCCTCCCTTGCCCATGGCTGATAGCTGATGGCTCATGGCTCATGGCTGATAACAACTATGAGCATTGAACCATGAACTACGAGCTATGAACTATGAGCTATCATCTCTGCGGTCGGAACGCCCCGCCCCTATCCCTAAGGGTAAAACTGGGGGAAGCCCTGCATCAAGATGGTTCTTCATCCTCTAAGCTCAAGGAGTCCCTTAGCCTCCTAGCCACTTCCTCCTCCCCCAGGAAAGCTATCAAATCTCCCATGGGAGGGCCTTGGGGTGAACCCAGGAAAGCCTTCCTTAAAGTACGAAAGAGGAGGCGCTTCTCCTCCTTGTCCATTCCCTTCGCCATCTCCTCCAAGACCTCCTGCCAGGAACGCCCCTCCCCCTTGGAGTCCCAGAAAAACCGGAGTACATCCTCCTCACCTTCTTCCAGATCTACTTTGCCAGGCCCCACCACCAGTCTCTCCACCCATTGAGCCAAGTCTACCAGGGTAGAAGCATTCTCCCTTACTAGAGCTACGGCCCCTTTAAGCCTCCCTTTAGGCAGCGGACAAGATAAATAGGGCTCCAAGGCTCCTAAGATTTCCTCCAAGGGTAAAGTGGCCAGGAGCTTTCTGTTGATGGAAACCAGGGAAGAGGGGGAAAAGGTGACGGAAGAAGAAGAGAGTTTCTCCATGGAAAAGGACCCCAGTATATCTTTCCACGTGAGGGGAGGCTTACGGGGTGGGTTCCAGCCCAGGATGATGAGGAAATTGACCAAAGCCAAGGGCAAATAACCCTCCCCTCGGAGACGTCTCAACGTCCAAAGGCTTCCCTCCCTCTTTTCCAGCACCTCACCTTCCGGAGCCCGTACCAGAGGCACATGGGCAAAGGTGGGCGCAGGATAACCAAGGGCCTCAAAGAGAAGGATATGGTAAGGGGTGTTGGCTAAATGGTCTTCCCCTCGAATGACATGGGTGATACCCGCCTCTCCATCGTCCACCACCACCGCCAAATGATAGGTAGGCGTACCATCAGACCTCAAAAGGACTACATCGTCCAGGTCCTTGCCCCTGAATTTCTTGGCGCCCTTCACCACATCCTCCCATTTCACATGGGCCCCAGCATTTATCTTGAGACGGAGGGAAAAAGGCTCTCCCTCAACCACACGAGCCTGAACTTCCATAGGAGAAAGCCCTCTGCACCTGCCACTGTAGCGTGGAGGTTTCCCCTTCTCGATACATTTCCTTCGATGATCCTCCAACTCCTGGGGGGTACGAAAACAAGGATAGGCCACCCCCCCTTTCCACAGATCCAGGGCCTTTCTTTTATAGAGCTCGAGTCTTTGGCTTTGAAAAATCACTTCCCCGTGCCACGAAAGTCCCAGCCATTCCAGATCCTCCTTTATCGCCGACACAAAACGGGGCTGGCTTCTCTCCAGATCAGTATCCTCCATGCGCAATAGAAAGTGACCCCCATGCTGGAGGGCCACTACGTAGTTTATGAGAGCTATCCTGGCATTGCCCAGGTGAAGATACCCCGTGGGGCTGGGAGCGAAACGGGTCTTTACAGGAAAACCCAAGGATGAGCTTGCCTTTTTACCATCCCTCATCCTTCCGCCTTCATCCCTCACCTCTAGCCCCTAGCCTTTAGCCTTTTGCCCTTGTCTTTAGCCCTACACCTAAAGCCCCAGCACTTGGGCCATGTCGTAGAGGCCTGGCGCCATGTCCACCACCCACTTAGCCGCCCTTATGGCACCTCTGGCAAAGGTCTCTCGGCTATGGGCCCGGTGGGTAAGCTCCACCCTCTCCCCTAGGGTGGCAAAGATGACGGTGTGTTCCCCCACCACATCACCACCCCTTAAGGCCATAACACCGATCTCCTCCTTTTTCCGCTCTCCCACCATGCCACGGCGGCCATACACCCCTACCTGGTCTATCTCCCGTCTTAGGGCCTGAGCCACCTTCTCGGCTAGGCGCACGGCGGTACCACTGGGGGCGTCCTTCTTGAACCGATGATGGATTTCGACAATTTCCACATCGTAGTCCTCCCCCAGAATTCGGGCCACCTCTCCCACCAGCTTAAACAGAAGGTTCACCCCCACGCTCATATTGGGAGCCCAAACGCAGGGAATGCGGGCAGCCAGAGACCGAGCCTTTTCCAGATCATCCCCTGTGATACCCGTAGTACCAATAACCATGGCCACCCCCTCCTTCACCGCCGTTTCCAGGTGGGCCAAGGTAGCCTGGGGCAAAGTGAAATCTATCACCACCCGGGTCTCCCCGGTGATGGCCTCATCCAACGTAGAGGATACCTTCACCTCCTCTCCCACGCCCAAAAAAGCTTTAAGATCCCCTCCCACCCAAGGGTGACCTGGGGCCTCGGTAGCCCCTACCAGGGTAAGTTGGAGGTCTTCCTCCACCAAACGGGCTATGGTGGAACCCATTCTGCCTGCCACACCTGCGACCACCACCCCTATCATAGTTCACCTCAGTGATGGACAAGTCCCATGTCCAAGAGCACCCTCCTCAGTCTCTCTCGATTGGCAGGGGACATGGGACACAGGGGCATACGGACCTCTTCGGCGATCAGGCCCATCTCTGCCAACGCCGTTTTAACAGGTATGGGGTTGGTCTCGTAAAACATGGCTTCACACAGGGGCTGGAGCTTATAATGAAGTTCCCGGGCCCGGGCATGATCCCCTCTCTCGAAACTCTCCACCTGATCGGCCATTATGCGAGGTGCCACGTTGGCAACCACAGAGATGACCCCCTTAGCCCCCACGCACAAGAGGGGATAAACAATGAAGTCGTCACCAGAGAGAATGCAGAAATCCTCCTTATCCACCAAAGACAGGATTTCGGTGGTACGCTTCACGGAACCAGTGGCTTCCTTCACCCCAACGACCTGGGGTAACTGGGCCAAACGGGCGATGGTACGGGGCAAGATGTCCACACCCGTCCTGCCGGGCACGTTGTAGATGATGAGGGGAAAGTCCACCTCCTGGGCCAAGTAAGAGTAGTGTCTGTAGAGCCCCTCCTGAGGAGGCTTGTTATAGTAGGGGGTGATAACCAGTGCAGCATCGGCTCCCGCCTCTTTAGCAAATTTAGTGAGTTCCAAGGCCTCGGCTGTGGAGTTGGACCCCGATCCAGCTATGACAGGCACCCGCCCCTTTACTTGGTCTACCACAATTTTCACCACCCTCTTATGCTCCCCATGAGACAGGGTAGCCGATTCCCCTGTAGTGCCACACGGCACAATACCGTGGGTGCCATTGGACATGTGGTATTCCACCAGCTCCCTAAGCCTCTCCTCGTCCACCTCTCCATTGCGGAAAGGGGTAACAATGGCTACTATAGATCCCCTAAACATATCCGCCTCCTAAAGTTTTTTACCTTGGTGTTCTTGTCAACTTTTGACTTTTCACCCTTCAATCCCAGCTTTCCACTAAATTCCCCATTCCCATGCCTCAGGCTTGAGGTGGCCGTTGTAAATCCATCGGGTCCCTCCCTGGAGAAAGACCTCTTCTCCCACCTTCTCCACCACCAGGGTCTCTCCACCCCGGGTTAGAACCTCCACTTTGCCCTCCTCCCCATCTCCAAGATAAACGAGAGCCGCTGCCGTAGCCCCCGTTCCACATGCCAGGGTTTCGGCCTCCACACCTCGCTCATAAGTACGCAAAGCCAGACGGCCCTCGTCCAGCACCTGGACAAAGTTGACGTTGGTACCCGCCGGAGAGAAGCGGGGATGGAAGCGTACCCTCCTTCCTAGGTTCTCCACGTCCACATTTCCCAAGTCTTCCACCATAACCACTACATGGGGTACCCCTGTGTTAACGAAGGAGTACTCTATCACCCCATGGCCTAAAGGCAGCCTCTCCCGCCACCGCCATCCCTGGGGAGTGGTAAGCTGTACCTTCACCTGTCCTCCTTCTAGAACCCTGGCCTTAATAACCCCCGCCATGGTTTCGAAAATCATCTCCCTGGGAGCAATGCCCCTTTCAAAGGCAAAACGGGCAGCACATCGGCCACCGTTGCCACACATCTCCGCCTCAGAGCCATCGGAGTTGAAAAAACGCCATCTAAAATGGGCCAAGGAAGAGGGCTCTAAAAAAATGATACCATCTGCCCCCACGGACCTGGCCCGGGCACAGACCTTGGGAATCCTTTCTCGGAAGGCCTCCACGTCCACATGACCTCCCATGTTGTCCACCAATATGAAGTCATTGCCACTACCTGTAAGCTTGGCAAAGGGAAACACCTATCAGCCCTCCAGCAAAAAGGCGGGAATCCGCTCTCCCTTTACCAGGTCTTCGTAGGCCTCCCTCTCCCTCACCACCCAAAACTCGCCCCCTTTCACCATAACCTCCGCTACCCGGGGACGAGAGTTGTAGTTGCTGGACATGGTGAAGCCGTAGGCGCCAGCACTCATCACTGCTAACAAATCTCCTCGATCCAAGGCTGGCAGTTCCCTCTCCTGGGCCAGAAAATCTCCACTCTCACAAATAGGCCCCACTACATCGGCCACCATGCCTCCCAAGGGCTTTTCCACCACTGGCAGAATGGCATGATAGGCCCCGTAAAGACTGGGCCTGGCCAAGTCGTTCATGGCAGCGTCCACTACCACAAAGTCCTTCAACTCCCCCTTCTTCAAGTAAAGAACTTTGGTCAAAAGGATGCCTGCATTCCCAGCGATAACTCGGCCAGGTTCTAGAATGAGGGTGATATCCCTCTCCGCCAAAAGGGGAGCCACGGACCGGGCCAACTCGGAAGGGGGGGGAGGATCCTCGTCTTTATACTGAATCCCCAGACCACCTCCCATATCCACATAAGAAATGCCCACCCCCATTTCCCTCAGTTCCTCCACCAGAACTAAAACCCTTTGGAGGGCGTCCACGAAGGGCTCCACCTGGGTGATTTGAGAGCCAATGTGACAATGGACGCCCTTCACCTCTATGCAAGGGAGAGAAAGGGCCTTCTCGTACTCCTTCACCGCCTCCTTGATGGAGATGCCAAATTTACTCTTCTTCAATCCAGTAGAAATGTAGGGATGGGTCTTGGGGTCCACATCGGGATTGACCCTCAAAGCCACGGGAGCCTTGGTGTCTAGACGGCAGGCCACCCCTTGGAGGGTTTCCAGCTCCTGTTCTGATTCCACGTTGAACATGAGGATACCCACCCTTAAAGCGTACTCCATTTCCCTCTCTGTCTTGCCCACCCCTGCAAACACTATCTTTGTAGGATCTGCACCAGCCCTCAAGGCCCTGAAAAGTTCTCCACCAGAGACAATATCCATGCCACTTCCCTCTCTCACCAGGGCCCTAAGAACCGCCAAGTTGGAGTTGGCCTTTACAGCAAAACAGATAAGGTGAGGAAAGGCCGAAAAGGCCTCCTCCATCACTCGGTAATGGCGAATCAGTGTAGAGTGACTGTATACATAACAAGGAGTTCCCACCTCCCGGGCAACCCCTTCAAGAGAGACCCCCTCACAGTAAAGTACCCCGTCCTTATATTGAAAGTGATGCACCCCTACCTCCCTCCAGCTGGAATCTTGATCCTTACCACAGTAGAAGGCTCACTCATGTTGCCTGATTGATCTATAGACACCACTCTGTATTCACAGGTCATTCCAGGGCTCACCTTCCTATCAACATAGAGGGGCTGGTACAAAACCTCTCTGGTTACAGGCGTCCACTCTCCTCCCTCCACTCTGCGATAGAGGTAGTATCCAGCTAAATCGCCGGCACTCACAGGGTCCCAAGCGATGTAAACAACACCACCCCGGTAGTGAGCGGTGAGCCCCTGGGGTGTCGGCGGAGGCTCCGTATCCATAGGTGTTACCACCACTTCCCTGGAAGGGGCACTCTCCACCACCAAAAGGCCTTTCTTCTTCCATCTCCTAACCACATAGTGGTAAGTGACTCCGTTATCCACAGATAGGTCCTCGTACCCGCCACCATCCACCACTGCTAAAGGCTTAAGGGGGTAATCCTCTACCGCCACCCTCCTGTATACAACGAAACGACCCCCCCTTTCCCAGGCAAGCACCACCTTACCTTGGAAAGCATCCGCTCTAAGCCCTTGAGGGGGAGAGGGAAAGGGCCCTATCTTCACAGGAACATCAACTGGAACCCCCCTGGCCTCCACTCTGGGCCTTATCACATAATGATAGAACATTCCTTCCTCGGCATGGGGGTCTTTCACCACCACCAAGCTACCCGGAGCTTCCCTGCCCCCCGCTACAGAAGTACAATGGCTTCCCATACACCTATCCACCCGGTAATACACACCTGTAGAGATCCTACCCCTCCTCACGTACTTCGAGGGCAAAGTGAAGACCAGATAAACCCCACTGGGCCTCACCCTAACCTCCTTCACGTCCACTGGCCTGGGCATCAGAGTACGAGGAGGTATGGGGGGAGTCTTGTGGCCGCATCCCCCCATCAAAAAGAGAAAGAGGACTACTAAGCCTCCTTTAACAATTCTTCCCATATCTTCAGCCTCTCCTCCACTTGTTCTCTTGAAGTCCCCCCCAAAGAGCCTCTACCGTCCACGACCCTCTGAAGGTCCAATACCTCATACACATCTTTCTCCACCGTAGGGGCCACCCCCCTCATCTCCTCCAAAGAAAGCTCCTCTAAAGTTTTACCCCTGTCAAGACAGTAAGCAACCAACTCCCCCACCATCCGATGGGCTTCCCTGAAGGGTACCCCCTTCCTCACAAGGTAATCAGCCAAGTCCGTGGCATTGGTAAAGCCTTCCCTAGCCCTTCTCTCCATCTCTCCAACATTGAACACGGCCCTCTCATACATTCCGGCCATCACTTTGAGAGACATCTTGAGGGTATCCGAAGTATCAAACATGGGCTCTTTGTCCTCTTGGAGGTCCCTATTGTAAGCCAGGGGGAGGCCTTTCAGCACCACCAAGAGAGAGACTAGATTACCCACCACCCTCCCACTCTTGCCCCGAACCAGCTCGGCCACATCAGGATTCTTCTTTTGGGGCATAATACTGGAACCAGTACAGTAAGAGTCAGACAACTCTACAAAGGAAAACTCAGGGGAGCTCCAAAGGACCAGTTCCTCAGCCATTCGGGAAAGGTGGATCATGGTGATGGCTCCATGGGCCAAGAATTCCAGGATAAAATCCCTGTCAGCCACGGTATCCATGGCGTTGGCCGAAATCCTAGGGAAACCCAGTCTCTTGGCCACCCACTCCCTATCAATGGGAAGGGTGGTTCCGGCCAAAGCCCCTGCCCCTAAGGGAAGGATATTCACCCTCTTGAGGGCATCCATAAACCTCTCCTTATCCCTCTCCAGCATCTCCACATAGGCCAAAAGATGGAAGGCCAACCTCACTGGCTGAGCATGTTGAAGATGGGTGAAGCCGGGCATGATAGTGCCTACATGCTCCCTAGCCCTCATCACCAAAACCCGTTGGAAGTTCTTTATGAGGTCTACCACCTCCCTTATCTCTCCGCGAAGGTACAATCGCTCGTCCAGCACCACTTGATCGTTCCTACTACGAGCTGTGTGGAGTTTCCCCCCCACAGGTCCCACTTTCTCTATGAGATGGGCCTCTATGTTCATATGGATATCTTCCATGGAGGGGTCAGGTTGAAAGGCCCCTTCTTCTATCTCCTTCTCAATCTCCAGAAGGCCCTGGACAATCCTCTCACCTTCTTCAGGCGTTATTATGCCCTGCTTCACCAGCATCTCACAGTGGACTATGGAGCCCCTGATATCCTCCCTGTAGAGCCTCACATCGTAATGAACCGACTGGGTAAAGGCCTCCACCAAATTGTCCGTGTTCTCGGAAAACCTGCCGTTCCAGAGCTTACTCATCTCCCAAGTCCCAAACCCATCTTGATCCTGTCCAGCATGGTCACTATCTCTTCCTGGCGAGGAGAGGAGAAGAGGGCCTGCTCATAGGTGATGAGCCCCCTTTCATAGAGGGAAGCCAAGGACTGATTTAGGGTCTGCATACCGTGATGAGACTGGCCCGACTGCATGACGGAGTAGATTTGGTGGAGTTTGTTCTCCCTGATGAGGTTCCTCACAGCGGGTGTCATTACCAGAACCTCTGAAGCCAGAACCAACCCTCTACCGTCGGCCCTTGGCATAAGCTGCTGACATATGATCCCCTCCAAAACGAAAGAGAGCTGGGACCTTATCTGGGTCTGTTGATGGGAAGGGAAAGAGTCCACGATTCGGTTTATGGTTTCCACGGCCGAGTTAGTGTGAAGGGTGGCGAAGGTCAGATGCCCCGTCTCGGCAATGGTGAGAGCCGCAGCCATACTCTCCAGGTCTCTCATCTCACCTATGAGAACCACATCGGGATCCTGTCTCAGTACATATCGAAGGGCTTTTTTGAAAGACTCGGTGTCAGAATGGACTTCCCTCTGATTTACCAGACACTTTTTATGGGGATGGAGGTACTCAATGGGGTCCTCCACAGTGATAATGTGTTTGTTGTAAGTCTCGTTGATCCTGTCTATGAAAGCCGCCAGGGTAGTGGACTTGCCTGAACCCGTGGGACCCGTAACCAGAATAAGGCCTTTGGATTTGGTCACAAAGGTAAAGACCACCGGGGGCAACCCCAGCTTCTCCAAGGGAATCACCTCATAGGGAATGCGCCTGAACGCCCCTGCCACAGCCCCCCTCTGACGAAAGACATTGGCCCTGAACCTGGCCAGCCCCCTGATACCAAAGGAAAAGTCCACTTCGTGCTCTTCGTCGAACTTTTGCTTCTGGGCGTCAGTCATGACGCTGAAACAGAGCCTCTGAGTATCGGCAGGACTTAGGTCTTCGGTCCCAGGGACAGGCACCAACTCACCGCTCATCCTCACCTTAGGGGGGGCGCCCGTGGTGATATGAAGATCCGTGGCGTTCTTTTCCACCATATAACGCAAGAGCTCTTCCAAAGTGTCCATGCAACACCGCCTCCTAAGTGGTTACCCTCATAACCTCCTCTAGCGTGGTGACACCCTCCCGAGCCTTCCTCAAACCAACCTCCCTGAGAGTTGCCATCCCCTCTTCCAAGGCGACTCGGCGAATATGATCAGCCGTAACCCTTTCTACCACCAATGTCATTATCCGTTTAGACATGGGCATCACCTCATAAAGAGCCAACCTCCCTTTGTAACCCGTCTCATTACAGGCCGTACACCCTTCACCCTTGTAAAAGATCCCCTGATCCTCTTCTAATCCCAACCTCTCGAGCAGAGAAGGGGGGGGCTTATACTCCCTCCTACAATTGGCACATATCTTCCTCACCAACCTCTGAGCCACCACCATATTCAAAGAAGAAGCGACCAGGAAAGGCTCCACGCCCATATCCACCAGACGGGTGACGGTACTGGGAGCATCATTGGTGTGAAGGGTGGAAAAAACCAAATGCCCAGTGAGGGCCGCCTTTATGGCGATATCTGCCGTCTCCATGTC
This sequence comes from Thermodesulfobacteriota bacterium, assembly GCA_024274915.1. GTDB lineage: Bacteria > Thermosulfidibacterota > Thermosulfidibacteria > Thermosulfidibacterales > B14-G1 > B14-G1. The sequence goes on along the minus strand of JAJSAC010000051.1, from coordinate 29,018 downwards.
CCGAATCTCACCCACCAGAATGATATCAGGGTCCTGGCGCAGGAAAGCTCTAAGGGTCGAGGCAAAGGTGAGACCGATGTCCTCCTTGATCTGAACCTGATTTATTCCTTCAAAGTTGTACTCCACCGGGTCTTCGACGGTCATGATATTCACTTCGGGACTGTTGAGACGAATCAGGGCTGAATATAGAGTGGTGGTCTTACCGGAGCCCGTGGGCCCCGTGATAAGAACCATTCCATAAGGCCTCTCTGTGGCTTCAATAAATACCTTCAACTGTTCTTCTTCGAAACCTAACCGGGTGAGATCAAACACCAGTCCGCTCTTTTCCAGAAGCCTCATAACCACCTTTTCCCCAAAAACGGTGGGAACTGTGGAAACACGGAGGTCCACCTCCTTACCTTTAATCCTCACCTTAATCCGACCGTCTTGGGGGACCCTCCTCTCCATGATATCCAGATTGGACATAATCTTCACCCTGGCCACCACTGCCTCCTTAAGCCGGAGTGGCACATCCATCTGATCGTAGAGGACACCGTCTACCCTAAACCTGATCCTGAATCGCCTCTCGTAAGGCTCCATATGAATGTCACTGGCCCTCTTGGAAAGGGCATCGGCTATTATATAGTTGACCAGCCTTATGACAGGGGCTTCATGGGCTAGATCTTCTCCAAAGGCAAGTTCCTGCTCTTCCTCGTGAAGAACCTCTACGCTTTCCATTTCCGCTTCTTCGAAAACATCTTTCAGAATGTCCAGCTGAGGGCTGTAAAGCCTGTCTATAACTCCTTCTACAAAGGCCTCAGTGGTGAGGATGACCTTCACATTGTGGCCTGTAGCGAAACGGATATAGTCTAGGGTACTGATATCCAGCACATCAGGAGATGCCACCAAGAGAGTGCCATTCTCCATCTTCAAAGGGACCACTTTAAACATCCTGGCCAACTTCTCCGGGAAGAGCTTAGCCATAGAGGGATCCACCTCATCTGCCTTAGAAATCACCCCTTCTGCTTCCGCCGAGGCCTTGTACTCCTCCAAAACCTTCTCAAGGGCTTCCCGAGTGATGTACCCCCTCTCCACCAAGATGTCACCCAACCTCTTCCCTGTGGTAGCCTGAACCTTGAGGGCTTCCTCTATCTGTTCGAGGGAGACCAGCCCCCTCTTTATAAGAAGCTCCCCCAACCTCAGTTTCAGCCTGACAGCACCCAAATCGCACCACCCCCAAAACATGCATAAAGCAAAAAAACATAACACAAATTTAGAAGAAATGGGAAGGAATTGTCAAAGTGCATGCAAAAATAATGGGAGAGAACATACTGAAGGTTATGGTGGCGGTGGAGGGACTCGAACCCCCGACTCGGCGGATATGAGCCGCCTGCTCTAACCTGCTGAGCTACACCGCCAGGCAGGAGTCTAATAGCCCCTGAATACCCGGGTGTCAAGACTCCCCATCCTCCAGAAAACCCTTGTACAGCACCTTCTCTCCCCTCCGAGGAGGCACCTTAGGTGTCTCATCCGGGTACCCCATGGCGATAAGGGCCACCAGCTTTTTGTTCTCAACACCCAAAAGCCTATTGAACTCCTTTTCCATATTTAAAGGCCCCGTCATCCAGCAGGTGCCCAACCCCTTTTCATGGGCCAAAAGAAGAATGTTCTGGATAACCGCAGAAACGTTCTGGACATCTGTGAAAATACTCTCAGGTCCTGGCTCGGCGTAAGCAAAGATCACCACAGGAGCGCCACCTAAAGTGGCAAAAAAGCTCTTCGTCTCCCTGACCACATGAGGCTTGTGACTAAACACCCTCTCCACCCTTTCGCCAATGTAGGAGAGGTAACCCTGATAGCAGATCTCTACCACCCTATTCCTGAGCTCTCCCGCCACCGCCACGAAATACCAATTTTGGCGGTTCATCCCAGAAGGGGCCCAAACCGCCAGATTCATAATCTCTTCTATCAATCCTTTAGGAACAGATTGGGCTTTGTACCTCCTGACGCTCCGCCTGCCTAGAATAGCCTCCCTGAGCTCCATGAAGTCTCCCGCAAGACCAAGGTTTTGACAAGCTCTACCACTAGGCTTATCTTCTGTAAAGAGTCAAAACCCTGGAGGAAACTTATGAGCTTCAGACTTAAACCCGAGATACTCTTCATCCTAGAGCGAAGTGAATACCCCCAAGAGATGGAAGACTCTTTCTTCCCCCCCTTGGACATGTACTACTCCAAAAACACCCTATACCTAGAAGTGGAGATACCCGGCGTCGATCCCCAAGACGTGAGGCTAACACTACAGGAAGGACATCTGGTGATCGAGGGCAATAAAAAGGAAAGACAACAGAGCTCTGCACCTTTATCGTTCATCAGGATGGAAAGGTTTTGGGGACCTTTCAAAAGAGTGATAAAACTCCCTCATCCCATAGACAATCAGGGAATTAAAGCTGTTTTTCGGAAAGGAGTCCTTTACATCCAGATCCCCCTCAAAAAAGAGGAACGCATCGTGAAAATCGACCAGGAGGACTGATCATGGAGAAGAATGAAAGGGAAACCCCTCTCATCTGGATACCAGGGAGAGACAGGGAACCGGAGGCCCCGGCCCACGAAGAACAAGAATTCACCATTCCCCGGGAGCTACCCCTCCTTCCCACCAGGGATGTGGTAGTCTTCCCCTTCATGATACTGCCACTCTTTGTGGGCAGGGAAGCCAGTATAAAAGCAGTGGATGAAGCCCTGTCCAGGGACAGGCTTATCTTTCTGGCAACCCAGAAGAAGGCAGAGATAGAGGAACCCACTCCCAAGGACATCCACCAAGTAGGCACCGTTGGAATGATCATGCGCATGCTTAAGCTTCCCGATGGACGCATCAAGATCTTGGTCCAGGGATTAGCGAAGGGCAAGATTGAAGAGTTTACCCAGACCCAACCCTTCTATCGGATCAGGGTCTCTGTACTGGAAGAACCAGGGATAAAAGAGACCACCTTAGAAACAGAAGCCCTCATCAGATCTGTGAGAGAGGGCTTGGAAAAAGCCGTCTCCTTAGGTAAGGCCATAACTCCCGACCTGGTAGTGGTAGCCAACAATCTGGAGGACCCTGGCAAATTGGCAGACTTGGTGGCCTCCAACCTGGGCCTCAAAGTGGAAGACGCCCAACAAATCCTGGAAACCCTCGATCCTGTGGAGCGGCTCAAAAAAGTGGCTCAGATCCTATACAGGGAGATTGAGCTTCTCGCTGTGCAACAAAAGATCCAGACAGAAGCCAAAGAAGAAATGGGGCGACTCCAGAGGGAATATTTTTTGAGGGAGCAGCTCAAAGCCATCCAAAAGGAGCTGGGAGAAGGGGACGAGCGGGAAGAGGAGATCAAGGAGTTTGAGGAGAAGATAAAAAAAGCCCGCATGCCGAAAGACGTTGAGAAAGAGGCCCGACGCCAACTCAAGAGACTGGCCAAAATGCACCCCGACTCTGCCGAGGCGACAGTAGTTCGCACCTATCTTGAATGGCTCACTGAACTACCCTGGAAAAAGTCCACCAGGGACAACCTAGAGGTGAAAACCGCCAAGAAAATCCTGGACGAGGACCACTACGACTTGGAAAAGGTTAAAGACAGGATTTTGGAATACCTGAGCGTGCTCAAACTGAAAAGGACGGCAAAGGGACCCATCCTATGTTTCGTGGGCCCCCCAGGCGTGGGGAAGACGTCCCTGGGGCGTTCCATTGCTAGGGCCCTGGGAAGAAAGTTTGTGCGCATTAGCCTAGGAGGAGTCAGGGATGAAGCAGAGATAAGGGGACACCGCCGAACGTACATCGGTGCCCTACCCGGTAAGATCATTCAAGGCATAAAGCAGGCTGGCTCCAATAACCCCGTTTTTATGTTGGACGAGGTGGACAAACTGGGAACCGACTTCCGGGGCGACCCAAGCTCTGCCCTCCTAGAGGTCCTAGACCCGGAGCAGAACCACGCCTTCGTCGACCATTACTTAGGGGTACCCTTTGACCTCTCTAAGGTGATGTTCATCTGCACCGCCAATATCATGGACACCATTCCCTCCCCCTTGTTGGACAGGATGGAGGTGATAGAGATCCCTGGCTACACCGAAGAAGACAAAGTGGCCATCGCCAAGCGCTATCTTATACCTAGACAACGGGAAGCCAACGGATTGAATGGAGAAAATATCTCTTTTTCCGACGGAGCCATCCGGAAGATCATCCGCCTATACACCCGGGAAGCAGGACTAAGAAACCTAGAGAGGGAAATAGGCTCCATATGTAGAAAAGTGGCCAGAAGAATCGCTGAAGGAGAGAAGGGACCCTTCAAAATCACCGTCAAAACCGTAGAAAAGTACCTGGGTTCTCCCAGGTTCCACCCAGAGACGGAGGCCCTGAAAAAAGACGAGGTGGGAGTGGCCATAGGCTTAGCCTGGACCCCCACGGGAGGGGACATCATACATGTGGAAGCCACTGTCATGCCTGGTAAAGGGAAACTCACCCTCACAGGCCAGCTAGGCGACGTCATGAAAGAGTCGGCCATGGCCGCCGTGGACTACACCCGCACCAGAGCCCAACAGTTGGGGATCCCATCGGACTTTTACTACAAACACGACTTCCACATCCACGTCCCAGCAGGGGCCATACCCAAGGATGGACCCTCGGCAGGCATCACTTTGGCCATAGCCCTCATATCAGCCCTCACCAAAATCCCAACAAGGAAGGACGTGGCAATGACAGGGGAAATCACCCTCACAGGGAGAGTTCTGCCAATAGGGGGACTCAGGGAAAAGGCCCTGGCAGCCAAAAGAGCAGGAATCAGGCGGGTGATCATTCCGCAGAAAAACCTCTCCGACCTCGCAGACATGCCCCAAGAGGTGAAAAAAAGTGTAACCTTCCTCCCTGTGGAACACATGGATCAAGTGGTGGAGTGGGCGTTGAAAGAGAACCCCTTAAAAGAGAAGGATCCTCTGGAAGGGGTTCTGGCCGAAGGGGAAAAGGAAGAAAAGTAGGGGGCCTTAAAAGGCCCCCTCAATTAACCAACAACAGAGCTACTCGCCGTATTTCTCTATTCCGTACTGATACCCCCGGTCAAAGGCCTTTAGATTCAATTCCTCGGTGCCCGAAGGTACACTGCTCTCCACAGCCTTCCTCATGGCATCCCTGCTGACCACTTTGGTGACCGCGGTAAGAAAGCCCAGCATCACTATGTTCAGCACCATTCTGCGCCCCACTTCCTCGGCAATCCTGGTGGCCGGGATTCCGTAGACCTTCTGACCAGGCTTCACTTCATCCAACTTCACCAACTCATCCTCGATCAAAAGGATACCATCGTCCTTGAGCTTGGGATAGTAGGTAGTATAAGCCTCCTGGGACATGACCACCAGGATGTCAACATTTGTGGTATAAGGATAAAGAACTCTGGTATCCTCCAGAACCACCTGGGCAGAACATGCACCCCCTCTGGCTTCCGGTCCAAAGCTCTGGGTGAGGGTAGCTTCTTTGCCTTCGAAAATGGCGTACGCCTTGCCCAGGACAATGCCCATGAGGATGATACCCTGACCTCCAAACCCTCCTATTCTAACCTCGATCCTGCCCATGGGTTACTCCCCCCACCTCACGTATTTATCTCCCAACACCTCGGATAGATGCTTGTTCATGGCCGTCAAGTAATCAGGTTTCTCGATATCCACAAACTTGCCAACGATGATCTTTTCAGGCCTCCTTACAGTTATGCCCACCTCCCTGGTATCGGCTCCATGCTGGATGACTGAATGCTCCTTATAATACTTGAGCTCGTCGATGGCCGAACCAAGCCTGTTCCGCCTGAGGTAGATGGTTGGGCAGGGAGAAAGAATCTCAATGAAGGAGAAGCCCTTCTTGTTGAGAGCCTCCACCATGGCCTTTTTCACCTGCATCACATGATAAGCCGTCCAGCGAGCCACATAAACCGCTCCACAGGAAGCCGCCAAATGGGGCAGATTAAAGTTCTCTTCAAAAACACCGTAGGGGGTGGTAGTCTCAATGCTATCCAGGGGCGCCGTAGGGGTCACCTGGCCGCCCGTCATGGCGTAGGTGAAGTTATTGAGCAGTATTACAGTGATGTCCAGATTCCTCCTGGCAGCGTGAATAAAGTGGTTGCCCCCGATACCCACTAGGTCCCCGTCACCTGAATAGACCACCACTTTCAACTTGGGGTTGGCCAGATGAAGGCCCGTGGCAAAGGCGATGGGCCTACCATGGGTGGTGTGGAAGGAGTCGAGCTTTAGATAGCCGGCTACCCTCCCTGTACATCCAATGCCGGAAACTATTGCCAGCTCATCTAAAGGAATCCCACACTCCTTAACCGCCCTGGCGAAACAGTTAACAGTGGTGCCAATACCGCATCCAGTACACCAGACATGGGGTAAACGATCTGTCCTGAGAAACTCCTCCACAGGATTTTCTTTAATGCTATCCACCACAACACTCATTTCACAGCCTCCATAATGGCGTCTAATATCCGCTCAGGGTCGTGGACGGTACCGCCAGCGTGGGGAACCCTCATCACTCTGCAGGTCCCTTCCACTATTCTCTCCACTTCCCTGGCAATCTGGCCCCTAATATTAAGCTCGGGTACCACAATGGCCTTCACCTTGCTAGCGATCTCCTTCACCCTGGGCTCAGGGAAGGGCCACACCACGATGAGCCTCATCCGGCCCACTTTGAGTCCTCTCTCTTTCGCCATCTCAATGGCCTTCAAAGCCACCCTGGCGGAGATACCGTAGGAGAGGACAACCACGTCAGCCCCCTCTATATCCTCTTCCTCGTATCTCCAAATCTTGGGGGCGTTCTTCTCAATCTTGTCCACCAATCTCCAAACCATTTCATGCTGAGCCTGGGCGTTGATGACAGGATAACCCTTCTCATCGTGGGTAAGGCCCGTCACATGGATTCTGTAGCCATCACCTGCCTTCACCATCTCAGGCACCAGATCGGGATCGGGCTTGTAGGGGAGATACTCTTCGGGAGGCTTGCTCGTATAACGCCTCTCCACCACCTTAATCTTATCAGCCTCGGGAATGACCACCTTCTCCGTCATATGCCCTACACACTCGTCCATCATGAAGAAGACGGGCACTCTATAGATCTCCGCCAAGTTAAAGGCATCGATGATGAAGTCGAAACACTCCTGGACAGTACTGGGAGATAAGGCAATGACCTCGTAGTCACCATGGGAACCCCAGCGGCATTGCTGCATATCGGCCTGGCCGGGAAGGGTGGGAAGCCCCGTGGAGGGACCACCCCTCTGAACGTTGACAAAGACGCAGGGGGTCTCCAAACAGGCTGCCAAACCGACATGCTCCAACATCAGGGACATGCCAGGACCCGAAGTGACGGTCATGGCCTTCAGACCAGCCCAGACAGCACCTTGAAGACAGATGGAAGAAGCAATCTCATCCTCCATCTGAATGAAAACACCGCCCACGAGAGGAATCCGAGCAGAAAACCTCTCCACCACCTCAGTAGAGGGAGTGATGGGATATCCTGCAGCAAAACGGCATCCAGCCGCCAGAGCACCCTCACAGGCGGCATGATTGCCGTCCATATAGTGAACCCCTGTAAGGACCCCTTTGGGATCGGCAGTGATACACTTGACCTCAGCCATTACTCACCCTCCGCAATCTTTTCCCTGAAACCATAAACGGCAAAGTCGGGACAGTACATCCCACAGAGACCACAACCAGTACATTTGTCAGGATAGGTGAATTCAGGGTAATGGTACCCTTTAGAGTTAAACTTGTCAGACATGGTGATAGCCCCAGTGGGACAGAACTCTACACAGATGGCGCACCCCTTACACCTCTCGGGAGCTACTATAACCACCCCTCTGAACTTCTTCTTCTTTTGCGCTGTAGCCATCTCCTCCTCCTCGCTCCTATTTACCCAAAACTCTAGCCACAACAGCCCCTATCTCGGCAGGACTCTCAACCACGTGAGCGCCAGCTTCCCTCAGGGCCGCCATTTTCTCAGCGGCAGTGCCCTTACCCCCAGCAATGATGGCACCAGCGTGGCCCATACGCCTGCCTGGAGGGGCCGTCTTCCCAGCGATGAAGGCCACCACGGGCTTGGTGAACTCCTTTTTGATATATTCGGCAGCCTCCTCTTCAGCTGTACCGCCAATCTCACCGATAAGGACCACCAGCTCCGTTTCCGGATCCTCGTTGAAAAGCTTCAACAGATCCACTTGGGTAGAGCCTATGATGGGATCACCGCCAATACCAATACAGGTAGACTGGCCGATGCCCCTCTCAGTACACTGCCACACCGCCTCATAGGTGAGGGTGCCCGACCTGGAGATGAGTCCTACGGGACCCTTCTTGAAGATATATCCAGGCATGATACCCATCTTACACTCATCAGGGGTGATAACACCGGGGCAGTTAGGACCCACCATGCGCACGTTCTTGCCCTTCATGGAACGCTTCACCTTCATCATGTCCAGGGCAGGGATTCCCTCGGTGATGGTGACGATGACTCCCATCCCTGCATCCACTGCCTCGGCGATGGCATCGGCACAAAAAGCGGGGGGTACAAAAATAAGAGATGCATTGGCTCCCTCCCTCTCCACCGCCTCGGCTACGGTGTTGTACACGGGCACCTTGCCTTCCCACATGCTACCACCCTTGCCGGGGGTGACACCCGCCACCACGTTGGTGCCATACTCTATACACTGGGTGGTGTGGAAGGTGCCCTCCTTACCGGTGATTCCCTGGACCACCACTCTGGTGTCTTTATTCACGAGAATGCTCATGGGCTAACCTCCTTACCTTTGCTCTACTTGATACCGGCAGCCTGAACAGCCTTCTCAGCCGCCTCAGCCATGCTCTTGGCCGTGATGAAAGAGAGCCCAGATTTCTCCAGAATCTCCATTCCTTCCTTACTATTTGTCCCCTCCAAACGCACCACCATGGGAACCTTCACCTCCAGGTTCTTGGCAGCCTGGGCAATACCCTTAGCCACCCTGTCACACCGGACGATGCCGCCAAAAATGTTGACCAAAACAGCCTTCACGTTGGGTTCAGAGAGCAGGATCTTGAAAGCGTTCTCCACCCTCTCTGCGCTGGCTGCGCCACCCACGTCCAAAAAATTGGCAGGTTCGCCACCGTAGATCTTGATGATATCCATGGTGGCCATGGCCAAACCGGCACCGTTCACCATACATCCGATGTTGCCGTCCAGTTTGATAAAGTTGAGATCGTACTTCTTGGCCTCTACCTCCAAAGGATCCTCTTCGTCCAGATCCCTCATGGCAGCAATATCGGGATGGCGGTAAAGAGCATCATCGTCGAAATTCATTTTAGCGTCCAGGGCGATTACGTCACCCTCCTTTGTGATGACCAAGGGGTTGATCTCTGCCAGGGAAGCGTCTTTCTCTATAAAGGCCTGGTAAAGCTTGGTCATGAAGCTAACAGCTTTTTTGAAGAGGTCACCGGAGAGTCCCAGACCAAAGGTCAGCTTCCTGGCGTAGAAGGGAAGCATACCCAGGGCGGGGTCAATGAAAGCCTTGACGATCTTCTCTGGGGTCTCTGCGGCCACCTTCTCGATTTCCACACCTCCCTCTGTGGAGGCCATCATAACGGGGCACTCGGAGGAGCGGTCGATAACCATACCCAGATAAAGTTCCTTCTCAATATTGAGTCCCTCTTCCACCAGAACCTTTCTCACCAGCTTCCCTTCGGGACCTGTCTGGTGAGTTACTAGGGTCATGCCGATGATTTGACTGGCCACCTGCTCCACTTCGTCCAATGAGCGGGCCAACTTGACACCACCTCCCTTACCCCTACCACCAGCGTGGATCTGGGCCTTCACCACCCAAAGGTTACCGCCCACCTCTTCGGCTACCTTCCTGGCCTCTTGAGGAGTTGTGGCCAGCCCTCCTTTGGGAACAGGGATCCCATATTCCTTAAAGATCTCTTTGGCCTGATACTCATGAACCTTCATCTAGCCCCTACCTCCTTCAAAGAATTGGGGGGACCACGGGATGGCCCCCCATCATTCTAAATTTCCCAACTTACCATAGGCACCTACAAACGACCTTTGAGCATGAGTCTCCTGAGTTCCACTATGGCCCTGGTGGCATTGAGCTCTTTGGGACAGGCCTCAACGCAGTTGAAGATGGTATGACAGCGCCAAACCCCGTGCTTATCGTCTATGGCATTCACCCTCTCTTCCCATCCTTCATCCCTTGAGTCAACGGCAAAGCGAGCAGCCTTCATCAAGGCATTGGGTCCTAAGAACTCCTTGTCCGCCCAATAGGTGGGACAGGAAGAAGTGCAGCAACCGCAAAGTATGCACTCATACTTGCCGTCCAGGAGCTTTCTGTCCTCAGGGGACTGGAGTCTCTCCTTGTCCGTGGGGGGATCAGAGTAGGCGATAAGGTAAGGCTTGATGGCATAGAGCTTGTCATAAAAGGGCTCCATATCCACTATCAAGTCCTTTATCACCCGGAACCCCCTCAAAGGTTCAACAGTCACAACCTGGGTACCCAGGTCTGCCACCTGCTGCTCACAGGCAATGGTGTTTTTACCATTGATGGTCATACCACAAGAGCCACAGATACCGTGGCGGCAGGCACGCCTGTAAGCGAGGGAGCCGTCCACATGCCACTTGATGTAATTGAGGGCATCCAAGACTGTCCAGCCCCTCTCCACTCCGATCTTGTACTCCTGGACCCTGCCTCTGGTACCCTCATCCTTCTCAGGATCGTACCTGAATACTCTGAAGATATACTCAGCCATCGCTGCCTCCTCAGTACTTCCTTACCTCAGGAATGAAGCGGGTGATGACCACCGGCTTGTAGTCAAACTCGACACCCTCCTCCGTCTTCCAGGCCAGAGTATGTTTAAGCCAGTTCTCGTCGTCCCTACCGGGACAATCGGTACGCCAGTGGGCCCCCCTACATTCCGTCCTATTCAGGGCCCCTGCCACGATAACCTCGGCCACCTCTAAAAGATGGCCCAACTCCAACGCCTCCATGAGATGGGTATTGAAGACCTTGGATTTGTCTTCGATGTGTATGTTTTGGTAGCGTTTCTGGAGATCCTTAATGATGTCGTACATCTTGGTGAGGTCCTCTTCATTCCTGAAAACGCCACATAACTCATACATGTTGTCCTGGAGAATCTCCCTCAGCTCGCTGGGCCTCTCAGGGCCATCGGCCTTGAGGATCCAATTCACCCTGTCAACAGCCTTCCTGGCACAATCCACAGGGAGGGGCTCGAAGCACTCCACCACAGAGAGGTACTCCACTATATCCCTGCCCGCCCTTTTGCCGTGGACAGAGGCATCTAGGAGAGAGTTGGTACCCAGCCTATTGGCTCCGTGGACAGAGACACAGGCGCACTCACCAGCAGCCCAGAAGCCCCTTACCCACTGCTCTTTGCCGTCTCCCAAGACCCGGCAGTTGATATCCGTGGGGATGCCACCCATGGAGTAATGGGCCGTGGGCTGAATGGGAATGGGTTCATCGATGGGGTCCACCCCGGCAAACTTCATGGCTAGCTCCCGGATCTGGGGCAGCCTCTCCTTGATCTTATCGGCACCCAGGTGCCTCAGATCAAGGTGGATCACCCTCTCGCCTCCTATGCCCCGGCCTTCCAGGAATTCTGTCCACATGGACCGGGAGATGATATCCCTGGGGGCCAGCTCCATCTTGTCTGGGGCATACCGCTCCATGAACCTCTCGCCCTTGTCGTTAATGAGGTATCCACCCTCACCCCTGGCCGCCTCGGAGATGAGGATACCCTGCTTGGCAATGCCCGTGGGATGAAACTGGACAAACTCCATGTCCTCCAAGGGCAGACCAGCCTCCAAAACCATGGCCACGCCGTCGGCGGTGTTGGCGTGGGAGTTGGTGGTGATTTTGTAGGCCCTGCCGTACCCACCCGTGGCAAAGCAGGTGGCCTTGGCGTGGAAAACATGGATGCCGCCGTTTATGAGGTCCCAGGCCACCACACCCTGGCAGTGACCATCGGTGATGATGAGGGAGAGAACGTAGTACTCGGAATAGAACCTCACTCCAAGCTTGACACACTGCTCCCATAGGGTGTGAAGGAGGACGTGCCCCGTCCTGTCGGCAGCCATGCAGGCCCTCAGCACAGGTTTCCCCCTACCAAAATCCTTGACGTGTCCTCCGAAGTATCTCTGCATGATCTTGCCCTCAGGAGTCCTGGAGAAGGGTACGCCCATGTGCTCGTACTCGAAGATGACGAGAGGAGCTTCCCTCACCATAAGCTCAATGGCATCCTGATCACCCAAAAAGTCAGAGCCCTTAACAGTGTCGTAGAAGTGCCACTCGATGTGATCCTCTTCCAGATTGGCCAGAGCAGCGGCGATGCCTCCCTGGGCCGCCCCCGAGTGGGACCTGGTGGGGAAAACCTTAGTGAGAACAGCCACATCAAACCCTGCCTTCTTGACCTCTAAGGCGGCATACATACCAGCCAGGCCAGCGCCAACGATTACGGCATCGTGCTCATGAACGTTATGTAACTCCACACCTTCCACCTCGTGGAGCTCCTTAGCCTCATCGGTGCCCAACCACCGATTATCCACGCAGCGGAAGGTTCCTCTGTATCCTTCAAACTTGCCCATGTTCACCACCCCCTGACTTTAAGCTTTGAAAGGTATGACGGTGATGGCGCCTAGCACCAACAGAACCAGCCCCAGGGTGCAAAGGGCATAGAAGATCCAGGCCTGGGCCGTTTCGCTGTGGACGTAGTCCTGGACCACCATCCACACGCCGTTGAGGCCGTGGAACAGGGCGCACACCAAAAAGGTGAGATCAAAAACCTTCCAGGTGGCTGTAGCCAGCCTGGGGGCTACCAAGGCATAGGTCACCTCACCACCCTTGGGTAGATTGTGGGTGATGGCAAAATGAATAATGAGCAAAATCACCAGCAAAATACCCGTTAGCCTTTGAAAGAGCCATGCGTAAAAGCCACCTGATGTTCTGGGAAACTTCATAGGCTCACCTCCCCTATCCTGCTAAAACGTGCAGAAAATGGATAAACATCGGAACACCACCTACCAGGAAGAGGAAGACGGCCACCGCCATCATAGCCGCAAAAATCTGTTTATGAGCCTCTACCCCTTCCCTGGAAAACTCCACGATAATGATTCTCAGTCCGTTGAAAGCGTGATAAAGTACGCATCCCAGCAATCCGATCTCCAGAAAGAGAAATAGAGGAGACTGTACAGCTTTCATCACTTTATTGAAGCCGGCAGGGCCTTGGGAAACGTGATGTATAACCCAAATGTGGAGCATAAGGTAGAGAACCAGCAAGAGTCCCGTCGCCCTGTGGAGGATCCAAGCAATGGTTCCGACGTGCAAACGGTAACGCTTAATAACACTGGGCTTCTCCAGCATACCCCAAACCTCCTCTAAAACTTTTGGAGGGGGTCGAATAGCAGACCCCCCAAGTATTTCAAACCCTAAAGGCTAATCTCTCACTTCATACTGCTTTCTGCCCTCCTTCTCAAGATCGTTCCCATAAACGTCATTGACCACGATAACAGGGAAGTCTTCCACCTCCAACTGTCTTACAGCCTCAGGCCCCAGATCCTCATAGGCAATGATCTCGGCCTTCTTTATGCTTTTGGCCAAGAGAGCACCGGCACCACCAATGGCACCGAAGTAAACGCACTTATACTTGACACACGCATCAATGACCTCTTGAGAACGACCACCCTTTCCAATCATACCCTTCAAACCCAAAGCAATAAGTCTAGGAGAGTAAGGATCCATTCTGTAGCTGGTAGTAGGACCGGCGGAGCCTATTGACCATCCAGGCTTGGCAGGAGCAGGGCCCACAAAGTAAATAACGGCCCCTTTAATATCAAAGGGAAGGTCCTCTCCTTTGTCCAAGGCCTCCACCATCCGCTTATGGGCCGCGTCCCTCCCCGTGTAGATGACGCCATTCAACAGCACTCTGTCCCCTATCTTGAGTTTTTCCACGCCCTCATCGGTCAGCGGAGTGGTTAATCTAATGTAATCCTCAGCCATGACAGCCTCCTTACATCCATTGCACTGTTTAAATGGTTATTTCTTTATGCCTGGCGGCGTGGCAGTTTATATTCACAGCACAGGGCAAACTGGCAATATGGCAGGGTTCCATCTCAAAGTGCACGGCCAATGCATATACAGTACCGCCCCAACCCATGGGACCCATGCCCAGCTTGTTGATCCTTTCCAGCATCTCCTGTTCCGCTGCCGCCAACTCCAGATCAGGATTGGGCCTACCTAGAGGCCTGAGGAGGGCCTTTTTGGCCAAGAAAGCTGAACGCTCAAAGGTACCTCCCACACCTACACCCACAATAACGGGGGGACAGGGATTTCCACCAGACTCGCTACACCTCTGGACCACATAGTCCTTCACCCCCTCCAGGCCATCGGCGGGCTTGAGCATCATCACCCGGGACATGTTCTCGCTACCACCACCTTTGGGGGCAAGCACGATCCTCACTTTGTCACCAGGCACTATATCATAGTGAATGACCGGAGGAGTATTATCCCCCACATTGGCCCTGGTAAAAGGATGACAGGTAGACTTCCTCAAGTAACCCTCTCTATAACCCTGGCGCACTCCCTCGAAGAGGGCCTCTTTCAGATCGCCACCCACAAACTTCACATTCTGGCCGATCTCCATAAAAATGACGGCCAGGCCGCAATCCTGACAGATGGCAACCTTCTCCTCCCTGGCTATATCGGCGTTCCTGATAATCTGCTCCAAAACGGATTTACCAACGGGAGATTTCTCTTTTTTTAGGGCCTCCTGCAGAGCGCTGTAGACATCTTCGGGAAGGTAATAGTTGGCATCCATACAAAGCTTCTTAACAGCCTGTGTAATCTCAGAAACATTTACCTCTCTCATGCCACCATCCCCTTACAAAGGATTGGGGGGGCTTTCAGCCCCCCCTAGAGGTTAATAACCCAACTTCTTCATGGTTTCTACTGTTTCCTTCACAGCGTTGGCAGACTTTTGGAGAGCCGCCAGCTCGTCGTCGGTGAGCTGAACCTCCACGATTTTCTCAACGCCATTGGCACCCACTATAATGGGTACACCCACGTAGATGTCACTGATGCCATATTCACCCTGGCAGTAAGCAGAACAGGGCATGATACGTTTCTTATCCAAGAGAACGGCTTCCACCATCTCTACAGTACCCAGGGCAGGGGCATAATAGGCGGAACCCGTCTTGAGAAGCTTCACAATCTCGCCCCCGCCCACCCGAGTCCTCTGGATGATGGCTTCCAGCCTATCATCGGGGATGAGCTGGGTGATGGGTATACCACTCACATTGGTGCAGCTCCTGAGGGGCACCATAGAGTCACCGTGGCCACCCAGGACCATGGCCTGGACATCTTCCACGGAGCAGTTGAGTTCCATGGCGATGAAGCAGCGGAAACGGGCAGAGTCTAGATTGCCAGCCTGTCCAAAAACCCTGTTGTAGGGGAATCCTGTCACCTTCTGGCAGAGATAAGTCATGGCATCCAAGGGGTTGGTAACAGTTATGATGGTGGCATTGGGGGAGTACTTGGCCACCTGCTCGGAGACACTCTTGACGATCTTGGCATTGGCGTCCAAAAGGTCCTCACGGCTCATACCAGGCTTCCTGGGAAGACCAGCGGTGATCACCACCACGTCGGAGTCAGCGGTATCGGCATAGTCATTGGTACCCACTACTCTGGAATCCCAACCCTCAAGAGTGACGGCTTGGGACATGTCCAGGGCCTTACCCTGGGGCATACCCTCAATGATGTCAATCAACACCACGTCGCCCAGCTCCTTCATGGCGCAGAACCAGGCTACGTGCTCACCCACATGGCCTGCACCCACCACCGTTATCTTTTTACGTGCCATCACGCACCTCCATCATTTTTTAAACTCGGAGCCGGGCCCAAACCCAGCCCCTGGCTTGGAACTCCCGATCATCCACCCCATGGAGTATCGGAAACGATCAGTTTCCCATGCCCCACAGTAATGGGTTTGCCCCAATCAGGAACCTGGTAAAACCCTGCCATACCCTCCCCAGATTTACAGTGGTTGAACTGCTTCTTTAAAGAAGCTTAACCCCCTAACAAAGAACCCCCATCCGCAATACACCACCAAACCAATCCGTTTTAAGCGGGTGAAAGGTATCACTTTTGCAAAACCCATGTCAAGCTCCCCCTACCCAGGAAAAGACCAAACCCTTTTTGTAATACTCCCCTCAGAAAACAACCCTCAATCGATGAAAAAGAAGAGCGCTCCCACCATACAACCATAACCTCTCAACCTAATAAAAAGGGGCCGGAAATACTCCGGCCCCGCACTTCTTAAGCATTAATATTCACTTAAATCGAGTCTATGATCGCATTGAACGTGGGACTGGGTCGCATCTCCCTTTTCGCCTTCTCTTCATCAGGGAAGTAATATCCATCTATATCTACAGGACGCCCCTGGGCGGCCAAAAGTTCCTCGTTGATTTTGGCTTCGTTCTCCGCCAGCTGCTCGTAAACCCCAGCGAACTTAGCCTTAAGCTCGGCATCCTCGTTCTGCTCGGCCAGGGCCTTAGCCCAGTAGAGGGCAAAGTAGTAGTGCTCGCCCCGGGTATCCAGCTCACCCACCTTCCTGGAAGGCCACTTGCCGTTGTTGAGGACCTCGGTGATGCCGTAGTTTATAGCATCCAACATCACCTTGGCACCCTTGTGATCATACTTCTTGGCAATATGCTCCACAGATGCCGCCACAGCCGTGAATTCTGCCAGGGAGTCCCACCTGAGGTGACCCTCCTTAAGCAACTGCTGCACATGCTTGGGGGCGGAACCGCCAGCACCGGCTTCCACCAAGATGCCTCCCGCCAGAAGGGGCACCACGGAGAGCATTTTGGCACTGGTGCCCACCTCCAGAATGGGGAAGAGGTCGGTGAGGTAGTCCCTGAGAACGTTGCCCGTAACGGCGATGGCGTTCCCACCCTTCCTCACCTGCTGGCAGGTGAACTTCATGGCCTCGGCAGGGCTCATGATATGGATCTCCAGACCCTCTGTGTCATGGTCCTGAAGGTACCTCTTCACCTTTTTGATCTGCTCGGCGTGATGGGCCCTGTTCTCGTCCAGCCAGAAGACCACAGGGTAGCCCTTGGATTTACCAACCTCCACAGCCAGCTTCACCCAGTCTTTGATGGCTATATCTCTAACCTGGCACGCCCTCCAGATGTCGTCCTTCTCCACCTTGTGCTCCATGAGGACATTACCGTCACCGTCCACCACCCTGAAGACCCCATTGGCAGGGGCCTGGAAGGTCTTGTCGTGGGAACCATACTCCTCAGCCTTCATAGCCATGAGACCAATATTGATGACGGTACCCATAGTGGTCCTGTCGAAGGCACCGTTCTTCTTGCAATCCTCTATGATCTCTTCGTAGGCCTTGGCATAGGATCTGTCGGGAATGACAGCCTTGGCATCGTGGAGCTTACCATCGGGACCCCAGGCCCTGCCGCCGTCCCTGACGATGACAGGCATGGAGGCGTCAATGATGACCAGGTTGGGAGCATGGAGGTTGGTGATGCCCCTGTCAGAATCCACCATGAAGAGGTCAGGGTTCTTCTCAAAGGCCGCCTTAATATCGGCCTCAATCTCCTTCCTTTTGTCCTCGGGCAGCTTCTGAAGCTTATCGAAGAGGTCCCCGAGGCCGTTGTTGGGATTAACCCCAATCTCTTCGAAAACCTTTCCGTGCTTCTCAAAGACATCCTTCAGATAGGCCTTAACGGCGTACCCGAAGATGGGAGGATCGGAAACCTTCATCATGGTAGCCTTCAAGTGAAGAGAGAATAGGACACCTCCCCTCTTGGCATCCTCCAATTGTTCCTCAAAGAACTCCTGGAGGGCCTTCACGTCCATGAAGGTACCATCCAGGATCTCCCCTTCTGTAACAGGCACCTCTTTAAGAACCGTTACGTTACCACTCTCGTCCACAAACTCAATCTTTACCGTTGTATCCTTTTCAAGAGTCACAGACTTCTCATTCTCGTAAAAATCACCGTGACTCATATAAGAGACATGGCACCTGGAATCTTTGGGCCACTCTTTAAGGGGCAATCCCATGAGGTTGGGGTGCTTCTTGGCCGACTCCTTCACTGGGGGAGGCACGCTACGAATGTTGTTGCCCTGTCTGATGACGGGGTTAACAGCGCTCCCCAAAACCTCGGCGTATCTCTCTTTGATCTTCTTCTCTTCCTCCGTTTTGGGCTCCTCAGGGTACTCAGGCACCATGTAACCCTTCTTTCTAAGCTCTGCTATGGTGTCCTTCAGCTGGGGCACTGTGGCACTTATATTGGGCAGTTTAATGATGTTTGAATCGGGTCGATTAACAAGCTCTCCCAATTCTGCGAGGTCATCAGGAACCCTCTGACCCTCTCCCAAATACTCGGGAAAAGCAGCCATAGTCCTGCCGGCAAGGGAGATATCCTTCACTACCACACCGATATCGGCAGCCTTCACGTACTGTTCAATGATGGGAAGCAAAGAGAATGATGCTAAATAAGGTGCCTCATCCGTCTTTGTCCAAATTATCGTTGGTTTTTTGTCCATAGCTCGCCCCCTCTCTTCAAATTTTGTACTTGTTATTAAATGAACGAGGTCAAATTGTCAATAAAATGAAACGAATATCTGATAGAATCCACTACTAAATTCAATGGTTAAAAAAACCCTCCTCAAAAATAAAAACAAAAGGGGTGCCGAAGCACCCCTCCAATCCAAATCAGACCAAAATCACTAACCCTCTCCTTTGCCCTTCTTGGCCATGTCTTCCAGCATATCCGTAGTGATGGACTTGGGCCTCTCGATGGGCTGACCAACAGCCCTATCCCAAATGACGTTAGCGCTGATACCCAGGGCACGGCCAATGCCAAAGAGAACAGTATAGAAATCAAACTCTTTGACGCCATAGTGATACTGGAGGACACCAGAATGGGCATCCACGTTAGGCCAGGGATTCTTGGCTTTACCATGCTTCTTAAGCACTTCAGGTATCACCTCATAGGCGGTGCTCACCGTTTTGAACACCGGGTCATCCGGACAGTGCTTCAGGGCAAACTCCCTCTGAGACGTATACCTGGGATCTGTCTGTCTGAGCACCGCATGGCCGTAACCAGGGATCACACGACCTGCATTGAGGGTATCCCAAGCATACTGCTCCATCTGCTCCTTAGTGGGCACCCCACCAAAGTGCTCCATCACACCCAAAATCCATCCCAGGCACTCCTGATTGGCCAAACCATGGAGGGGACCGGCCAATCCACAGAGACCAGCGCACCAGGCATAATAGATATCGGACAAGGCCGAAGCCACCAGATGAGCAGTGTGAGCACTCACATTGCCACTTTCGTGGTCACTGTGGAGAATGAAATATAGCTTCATCAACTCCCTATAAGCAGGATCCGGCACACCCATCATGTAAGCAAAGTTGGAGCCCCAATCAAGATCGGGAGCGGGAGCGATGGGAGTGTCCCCCTTGTACTTCATTCTATAGATGTAAGCGGCTACGGTGGGCAACTTGGCCAGCATGTTCATGGCGTCTTCATACATAGCATCCCAATACTCTTCTCTTCTCATCCCCTCAGCATATCTCTTTGCAAAGACAGACTCCCTCTGCATGGACAGCACGGCCTCGGCAAACATGGTCATGGGATGAGTATCCCTGGGCTGGGCACGGAGCACATCCCATACGTACTGGGGCACCTGCCCCCTGGCCTTCCATTCGGCCTCCACGTCCTCAGCCTCCTCCATGGTAGGGAGATCCCCTGTCAACAAGAGATAGTAAAAACCACCCACCAGGGGAACCTCAGCACCTTCCCTTTTGGGTAGCTTTTCCATCACTTCAGGAATAGTATAACCACGGAAACGGATTCCCTCGTAAGGATCCAGATAAGAGATGTCAGTGAGAAGGCACTTAATCCCCCTCATTCCACCGGCCACCTGAGCCACCGTCACCTGGTCGATGACCACGCTCCCGTACTCCTTCACCAACTTACGATAGCGCTCCCTGGCAGCCGGGATCTTAGAGGCCAATTTCTCCTTTAGTTTTGACATACCCCACCTCCGCTGTTTTATTGGCAGAGATAGAGATAGTATACACAAATTCAAATGTCAAGAGAACAAGACATAGGATTAAACCCCTTAAACAAGGCCTTTCACAAAGAACCGGGCCGGAAAACATGCTTTCCGGCCCAAAATAAAATCTGGTTATTGTAAATTTTACCCTTGTTCTATTCTTCGATTTCTATTTCCCGGAAGCTCTTACCTCCATACTCTTTTGCCACGTTGAGCATACCTCCTAAAAGAACAATTTTACGCTCCCTATCGGAGAGATTGAAAGTGAGAGGAATTTCGATACCCTTGGTCTCATTCTTCATAACCAGCCTACCCGTATTCTCCAAGAGGGCCTTCCTGGCATCTGGCATGGAGATCTTGTCCCCCTGGTCTATCCTGTCATAATCGTCCGGATTCTCAAAGTAGAGGGGTAGAATCCCAAAGTTGATGAGGTTACCCCTGTGGATCCTCTCTATGGTCTTGGCCACAACGGCCTTCACACCCAAATACATGGGGCACAGGGCAGCATGCTCGCGACTGGATCCCTGTCCGTAAGACTCACCACCAACGATAACATTATGAACGCCCTTCTTCTTATTCTCCAGCGCCCTCTTGGAAAAGGTGGAGTCTACCGATTCGAACACAAATTCGGCGTATTTGGGTACGTTGGAGCGGTACTTGAGACGCTGGCCAGCGGGCATGATGTGGTCCGTGGTGATCTTGTCACCCACTTTGATGGTCACCTCACCCTCGATATCCTGAGGCAGGGGTTCGCTGGGCTCGGGAGGAACGATGTTGGGACCCCGGTAAACCTCCACAGTACTGGGGTCTTCGACAGGAGGAAGAACCATCTTGTCGTCAATAACAAACCTGTCGGGCAGCTTCAAATCGGGATACTCCAGTCCATACTTGCTCTCCAGGTCTCTAGGATCGGTGATGACACCCGTCAAAGCACAGGCCACGGCCGTCTCAGGACTCACCAGATAGATCCCCGCACTGAGGGTACCAGAACGGCCGTAGAAGTTCCTGTTGTTGGTTCTGACGGACACTGCGTTGTTCTTGGGAGCCTGGCCCATACCAATACAGAAACCGCAAGCGTTTTCCTCAAGCCTGATCCCCGCGTCCAAAAGGGCGTCTAAGGCCCCTTCCTGGTCTATCTGACGTACAACCTGCTTGGAACCTGGACCCACCACCACGTCTAGATGGGGGGCAAAGCCCTTGCCATATTTGTCTACCCAGGCCTTGGCCACCCGGGCCACCACCATGAGGTCTCTGTAAGAAGAATTAGTACAGGAGCCGATGCATACCTGGTCCACCAGCTTGCCTTCCACTTCCCTAACAGTCACCACATTGTCAGGACTGTGGGGTAGGGCCACCATAGGCTCCAGCTCAGACAAGTTGATCTCTATCACCTTGTCGTACTGGGCATCGGGATCGGGGAGAAGTTCCACCCAGTCCTCCTCCCTACCTTGGGCCCTGAGGAACTCCTTTGTAATCTCATCTGAGGGGAAGACAGAAGTGGTGACACCCAACTCAGCCCCCATGTTTGTGATAGTGGCCCTCTCGGGCACGCTCAGGGTCTTCACCCCGGGGCCGAAGTATTCCACCATCCAGCCCACGTTGCCCTTGGTGGTAAGGATAGAGAGAAGCTTGAGGATCACATCCTTGGCGGAGACCCACTTGGGCAGTTTACCCGTGAGATGGACACCGTACACCCTGGGACAGGTAAGATAAAAGGGGAGCCCCGCCATGGCAGCAGAGACGTCCAAACCACCAGCACCTATGGCAATCATCCCTATTCCGCCCCCCGTGGGGGTATGGGAATCGGAACCCAAGAGGGTTTTGCCAGGCTTGCCGAAGCGTTCCAGATGCACCTGGTGGCAAATTCCATTGCCGGGTTTGGAGTAATGGACACCGTACCTGGCAGCGAAGGTCCTAAGATAGGTATGGTCGTCCGCGTCTTCAAATCCCATCTGGATGGTCTTGTGATCGATATAAATGATGGAGAACTCAGTCTTGACCCTAGGAACCCCCATGGCCTCAAATTCCATGGCCGCCATGGTGCCCGTGGCATCCTGGTAAAGGGTCTGGTCTATCTTGATGGCCATTTCTTTACCAGGAACCAGTTCCCCCTCCACTAAATGTTCCTTAAGTATCTTTTGGACAACGTTAAGTCCCATGATCTACCTCCCCTAAACACAGTAGTCAGACCTCAAGGGCAGGGGATTTATAGCAGCCTACTCCCAGAAGTGTCAAATTGTTAGTGGAAATCACCTCTTCCTTGATATAGTAAGGGTAAAGAGGCCAAAAAACCTTAGGGAGGTGGCACTATGAAGATGCTCTTGGCAGGGGAATGGGTAGAAAGAGACAGGGCTATAGAAGTCCTCAACCCCTATGACAACTCCCTGATCGATACCGTGCCCCGGGGAACCAGAGAAGATGCCCTCAAAGCCATCGAAGCCGCCCAAGAAGGCTTTCGGGAGATGAAAAAACTCACCGCCTATGACCGGTTCGCCATTCTCCAAAAGGCCGCTCGGATCATGGAATCCCGTAAGGAGGAGATGGCCCAGCTGGTAAGCAAGGAGGTGGGCAAAACCATAAACGAGGCCAGGGGAGAGATTACCAGGGCCATCCAGACCCTCACCCTCTCCGCCGAGGAAGCCAAAAGGCTGGCCGGGGAAGAGGTCCGCTTCGACGGTGCACCCACTGGGGGAGGCAAGATGGGCCTCTACCTGAGAGTGCCCCTAGGGGTCATCGTGGCCATCACCCCCTTCAACTTTCCCGTGAACCTGGCCATGCACAAGATCGCCCCGGCTTTGGCAGCGGGAAACAGCGTTATTCTGAAACCCGCTTCTGTCACCCCCTTAGCTGACGTACTTATGGGCGAGATCTTCTTAGAGGCAGGGGTACCACCCCTAGCCTTCCAGGTGATCACCGGCCCAGGGGGAGAGGTGGGCGACACCCTGGTGGAAGACGAGAGGGTGAAGATGGTCACCTTTACCGGTTCCAGAGACGTGGGCAAAGAGATCATGAAGAAGAAGGGCTACAAGCGGGCCACCATGGAGCTGGGCTCCAACTCGGCTGTAATCATCTGCGAAGACGCCCAGTTGGACAAAGCCTTCCCCAGGGTAGTCCTGGGGGCCTACGCCCTGGCAGGCCAGGTGTGTATCTCCGTCCAGCGCATTTTTGTCCACGAGAGTATTTTCGACACCTTCGTAGAGCGCTACGTGGAAGAGGTGAAGGCCCTGAAGGTGGGCAACCAGCTCCTGGAAGAGACCCAGGTGGGTCCCATGATCGAGCCCAAAGAGGCCCAGAGGGTGAAAGAGTGGATAGACGAGGCCGTAGCCTCCGGTGCCAAGCTCTTGTGCGGCGGCGAGGTGGGCGGAGCCACGATGACCCCCGCCGTGGTCACCCATTGCCCCAAGAACGCCCAGCTCTTCACAGGAGAAGCCTTTGGTCCCGTGGTCCTCATCAACCCCTACTCCACCTTTGATGAAGCCATCGAACTCACAAACGATTCGGTCTATGGCCTTCAGGCGGGCATCTACACCCAAAACCTCTACAAAGCCTGGCAGGCCGCTAAAGAGGTGGAAGCTGGAGGGATCATCATCAACGATGTACCCACCTTTCGGGTTGACCTCATGCCCTACGGGGGCATGAAGGAGAGTGGCATTGGCCGGGAAGGTCCCAGCTATGCCATAGAAGAGATGACAGAAATCAAGCTGGTGTGTTTCGACTTGAACTGAAACCCCAAATGGGGGAGGGGGAAGCCCCTCCCCCGACCACCTATAAAATCCTGCAACACAAAGAGAAGCACAGAGAAACCACTTCCTCTTAAAACCCTACCCTAGCCCACATCATAAGAAAAATAGCCATGGACAACAGCTGAGAAAGGCCTATGGTGATGAATACGGAGGTGGAAATGACAAAGGGATTCCAGACATTTGACACCACCGCAGATACGGGGCTGGAGATTTACGGAGCCACACTGGAAGAGGTATTCCGCAACGCCCTGAGAGGCCTCTTCGACCTCATCACCGACCTGGACAAGATAGCACTCCAAGAAGAGGTTACCGTGGAGGCCCAGGGGGAAGACTGGATAGACCTCCTGGTGAGCTGGCTCAACGAACTGGTTTTTCTCCAAGACGCCCGGGACTGGCTCTTCAAAGACTGTGTAATTGAAAAACTGGAGCCCCACTACATAAAAGCACATTGCTTAGGTGAAAGGTTCCAGAAAGGGAAGCACCCCATCAAGACCCTGGTGAAGGCCGCCACTCTCCACCAGGCCCGGATAGAAAGGAGCCCCCAGGGCTACAAAGCCCGAGTGGTGCTAGACGTATAAATGTAAAGGAGGGACACCATGGCCACGTTGAAAAAGATAGACGACTATCGCTGGATGGTGCCCAAAGGCTACAAACCGGGCATGAGGGCGCCAGGCATCATCTACACTAAGGAATCCATGCTAAAGGAAATTGAAAAAGATCAATGCATAGATCAGGTGGCCAACGCTGCCACCCTCCCAGGCATTGTCAAGGCTTCCCTGGCCATGCCCGACATCCACTACGGCTACGGTCTGCCCATCGGAGGGGTGGTGGCCACCAACATTTCCCAGGAAGGGGTCATCACCCCTGGCGGCGTAGGGTTCGACATCAACTGCGGCGTAAGACTTCTAAGAACAAATCTCACCCTCGAAGACCTGGAAAGCCGCCTGGAGGAACTCATCGACACCCTCTTTGCCACGGTGCCCACGGGGGTGGGCTCTCGAGGACCCCTCAAGATCAAGGGAGGCCAGTACAAAGAGGTCCTTCGCAAGGGAGCGGCCTGGGCCGTGGAGCAGGGCTACGGCTGGTCCGATGATCTGGACAACACTGAGTCCCGGGGATCCATACCGGGAGCCGACCCCAGCCTGGTGAGCAGCAAGGCCCAGGAACGAGGTAAAGATCAACTGGGCACCTTGGGATCGGGCAACCATTTCTTGGAAGTCCAGGTGGTAGAGCAGGTCTTCAACGAAAGGCTGGCTTCGGTTATGGGCCTAGAGCAGGGTCAGATCACCGTCATGATCCATTCGGGCTCCCGGGGTTTCGGCCATCAGGTATGCACCGACTTCCTCAAGGTCATGGAACGGGCTCTCCAGAGGTACCAGATCCAAGTCCCCGATCGGCAGCTAGCCTGTGCACCTTACAATTCCCAGGAAGGACAAAACTACCTGGCAGCCATGGCCTGCGCCGCTAATTACGCCTGGGCCAATCGCCAATGTCTGGCCCACTGGACTCGCCAAGCCTTCTCCAAAGTCTTCGGCAAAAGCCCCCAGGCCCTGGGAATGAGGCAGGTCTACGACGTGGCCCACAACATCGTCAAAATAGAAGAGCACACAGTAAACGGAGAAAGGCTCCGCCTGGCCGTCCACAGAAAAGGAGCCACCCGGGCCTTCCCACCGGGACACCCCGAACTGCCTCCCCATTATAGGGAGACGGGGCAACCTGTCATTATCCCCGGTGACATGGGACGGGCCTCCTACGTCCTAGCAGGTACCCTAAAGGCCATGGAAGAGACCTTTGGTTCCACTTGCCATGGGGCAGGAAGGCTCCTCTCCCGCCAAGCAGCAAAAAGGGCCCTCAGGGGCAAGTCTATCCAGGAGGAAATTGACAAATACGGCATCTACGCCCGGGCTTCCAGCAAAGCCACCCTGGTGGAAGAAATGCCTATGGCCTACAAAGACGTAGACGACGTGGTGGAGGTGGTCCACAAAGCGGGCATAGCAAAATTGGTGGTGAAGCTTCGCCCCTTGGGGGTTATTAAGGGCTGAGGGGACACCCTTTCCGGGCAAAAACCCTGAGGAAGGCCACCCCATCCCCCATGGGAGCAGAAATCCAGTAGACCGAATCGTCCTGGGCAAAGAGATAGTGCTCCTGACCCAGGCCTAAAAAATGATAAACCAAGAGACAGCCCACCTTATCCAGGGTGAAATTATGGAACGGGCTGCCCTGTTCCATCTTCTCCATCATCACCTCTACCTGTTGGAAGGCTACCTTGTCGGAAGGAGCCAGAGAAACCCATACCATAGCCTTTCCACCATTACCCACATAGACAGCGATGGCTCCCTTCAAAGCCTTGATCTTCTTGCCGTGAAGTCTGTGATCTCTCTGAGGGCTGCCCTGCCCTTGATGAGCTTGGACAAACGGTAGCCTTCTATCCCATTGGGAAAGGTCCAGTCATAAGAGGAACAACCCAAAGAAAGCCCCAGAAAAAACAAAAGAAACCATATAACCGGCTTCCACCTCAGGCCCCTATCCACATCCTCCCCTCTTTTGCCATTGTCCCCTAAAACAAGTATAAAAGAAAAAAAGAACTTAGAAAAGGAGAGTAAATATGCGGAAATTACACCTCCAACTACTCGCACTGTTCCTCACCATGGCCCTAGCCCCATCCGCCTGGGGAGGATGGATCCTGATTTCAGAAACGGTAAAACCTGGCATGTCGCCCATAAAGATCACTAACTACTACCAAGAAGGCCGCTTCGCTTCGGTGACGCCTTATGGAGTTACCATCATAGACGCCGAGAAAGGGCTCATAATCCAGACCGACCCTTGGAAAAGGACTTACGCTCAAGCAACGGCCCAAGAGATGGCTCAGAAGATCAAAGAATCCCACCAAAAGGTGAAGGCCTGGCTGGCAAGCCTGACACCTAAAAACAGAGCCCATGTAGAAAAGATGATGGGCATTGGCAAGAAGCCCAAAGTGACTGTTAAAAAGGTAGGGGAAGAGACCCTCTTGGGTCAGCCATGCCAGACCTTCGAGATAGACCTGAACGGTGAAAAGGTAATGAAGCTCTGGATCACCCGTAACATCCGGCCCTTTTCTCCCCATGCTGAAAAGAGGTTCAGAAAGCTGGTGGAAGAGGCCTTCCCAGAAGACAAGGAGTTGGGCATT
The DNA here is from genome assembly GCA_024274915.1 of Thermodesulfobacteriota bacterium. Taxonomy (GTDB): domain Bacteria; phylum Thermosulfidibacterota; class Thermosulfidibacteria; order Thermosulfidibacterales; family B14-G1; genus B14-G1. The sequence continues at coordinate 2,010 of JAJSAC010000051.1, read as the reverse complement.
TTCAAGTTGGAAAGCTCTCCAGAGTTCCGCAACCTCACCCATCAGGGCTTGGTCCTGAAATTGGTAGACTACCGAAACAACACCATCACCAGGGCCCTGACGTTGAAAGAAGAGAAAATCCCCCCAAGCCGATTTGAACCACCCCGGGGTTATAAAAAGGTACCATGGAACAAGCTGGGACCCACAAACAAATAAGGAAAGGGGCTGGAGCCCATGGTCTCAGCCCCTTTCCCCCAAAACCCTCTTCAACACCCTCTCGTGGATTTTTAGGTCTTTCTTCCGGTAAAGGACCATCCTGACACGTTTCACTCTCTTGAGCTGGGGAATAGTGTCAAGAATGGTTTTGAAGGCCACCTCGGCCGCTTCCTCCATAGGGTAACCGAAGGCACCTGTTGATATAGCGGGGAAGGCTACAGACTTTAGGCCCTTCTCATCGGCCAGTCTCAGAGCGCTTTTATAACAGTCAGCCAGCTTCTGGGCAGGCTTGTCATCCACCCCGTAGACGGGACCCAGGACATGGATGACATAGGGATTGGGCAGATTGTGGCCACCGGTGATGACCGCTTGGCCGGGTTTAATAGGGGCCAGGGGGCGGCACTCCTCCTCAAGACCGGGACCCGCCGCCCGGTGGATGGCCCCCGCCACGCCACCGCCGTGACGGAGCCAGGCGTTGGCGGCATTCACGATGGCTTCAAACCCCTCCTGCTTCGCGATATTGCCCCTAACCACTTCCAGGGTCACATGTCCAATGGCCACTTCCATGGTTCCACCTCCCCCTGAAATTCCTAAACCTCCTACTTTTTACCATGAAGTTTAAGCCCATTGCCCAGAACCTTCCAGGTAAGAAAAAAGTACTGCTCCCTTCATTTCAAGCCACCAGCTTGAGTTTTTGAACCCTGTATTGCTCAAGGCTGGGATACCCCAATGATTGATTGGGCACTGTCCCTCATTGCACTTGAGGTTTTCCCCTCAGGGTACGGCCAGGGGAAAGGGGTAAAGCTGAGGATTGAGGAGAAAGGTTAAGGAGTTACCTATAAACGTCTCGGCGGTGCCCTATCCTCACCACCAGGACAAGAAGCCTTCCCCCCTCTACACGGCACAAAATCCGGTAGTCTCCTACCCTGTAACGCCAAAACTCCCGCAGCCTGCCCTTCAATGGCTCTCCAAGAGACCTGGGATCATTTAGAGAAGCCACCCTCTCCCTAAGAAACCTGGTTATTCGCTTGGCACTCTCTTTGTCCAGCTTTGCCAGTTGCTTTTCGGCCTCGGGAGTAAACTCAATCCTCCAGGCCAAGGTTTCTCTCCACTTCCTCTATAGGAACGGCCTCTTCCCTGGAGGCAAGGAACCGCTCATAAGCAGCCTCGGCCAGGTAGGCATCTTCCAGGTCGTCAAGATAACGGAGGAGGGCCTCCCGGACATAGTAGCTCTTGGTCCGCCCTGTCTCCCTGGCGAGCCTTGATAAACGGTCCTCTATCTCCTTGGGTAGCCTCACAGCCAGCATCTTAAACCTCTCTTCCTGTTTGTTATATGTGTATTACGATCTGGGAGGGATTGCAAGGAGGAAGACTAGAGTCGCCTATCCGCTTTTCTCATCGGCCATGTCCTGTAATACTTGTAAATCAGATCAAGAAGACACCGCTTTAATATAATCGGCCACAACATTTCTTGTACTTCTTACCGCTACCGCATGGGCAAGGATCATTTCTTCCTACCTTGCGCTTTTTAGATTTGGTGCTGGACGATTTACTTCTATCTCCTTTTAATTTGGCAAGTTGCATGTTATAAAGCTGTACAAATTCCTGAATCTCTTCCTCGTTGGTTATATCAAATCCCGCATTCTTTGCGGCAATAGCAAACGTTTTTGCTACATGCCTGCTCCAGTTGAAACTCCCCAGTGATTCCAGTTCAAAGTCCCCACTGATTCCAGGGGAAAGTATCCACCGGTTCTTGTGGAAAGTATCCAGTTTCGCCTGGATCCTGGAACGGGTGGGGACTTTGCTGGAATGGGT
>JAJSAC010000050.1 GCA_024274915.1 Thermodesulfobacteriota bacterium | reverse complement strand
TTGGCCTGCTGCCCCTCGACTTGCATGTGTTAGGCACGCCGCCAGCGTTCGCGCTGAGCCAGGATCAAACCCTCCATGCTTTATGGCGATCCCAGCCCCCTCACCCTTTACTCTACCCCCATATCCCTTTGTCAAAGAGCCACAAATAACCAATTTAATTAATACTCCCACCTCAGTCACGTGTCAAGGGAAGGAAAAACTTAGACAGTCTCCCCAGTCTCCCACTTCTCTAAAGAAAGAGCCTCTTCTATCAGCATCACAGGGATGCCTTCCTTGACCAAATACACCAAGGCACACGGACGACAAATAAGAACTTCACCCCTGTCGTCGCTCACATACTCCAAGTCCCCCTTGCACTTGGGGCAAGCAAGGATCTCCAGAAGCTCTTTGGACACCGTCATCTTCTCTTCCTCAAGGACCATAGGTGCAGAACGGATCTAAAATTTATCCCTTTCCAAGCCCCTTGACAAGTCTTTAATTATTTGTTAGTCAAATCTAACAAAAAGGGAGGGAAGATATGGAAACCTTATCCCACAGCGCCCAGGACTACCTGGAGGCCATTTTGGTCCTCACCCTGGAACGGGGACAGGCCAGAGTGAAAGAGGTGGCTGAGTTCCTCGGAGTGAAGAAACCTAGTGTGGTAGCAGCCGTCAAAGGGTTAGTGAAAAAGGGATTAGTAAAGCATGAACACTATGGATACTTGGAACTGGCCCCCAAAGGCATGGCCCTGGCCCAAGAGATATACCACCGCCATCAAACCCTCTTCAGATTTCTCCACAGGATCTTAGGCATAGATGCCCAGACCGCCGAACAGGATGCCTGCAAGATGGAGCACTACATAAGCCCCAATACCCTGGAGAGGCTGGTGAGATTCGTGGAGTTCGTAGAGAGCTTCCCCGACAAAGAGAGAGAGCCCAAGTGGCTCTCGCATTTCAAAAGATACGCAGAAACAGGAGAACCACCACCATGCGTTAGTGATACGACAGGAGGTGAAAAGGTGAAGACTTTAGACCAACTGAAAGTGGGGGAAAAAGCTGTAGTAAAAGCGGTAAAAGGAGATCCGTCATTAAAGAAGAAGATGTTGGTCATGGGATTGGTTCCCGGAGCCGAGCTGGAGGTGGAAAGGGTGGCCCCTTTAGGTGATCCTGTGTCCTTCAGACTAAAGGGTTTCCATCTCTCTTTAAGAAAAGAAGAGGCCAAACTGGTCCAGGTGGAGGTGAAGTGAATATGTGGCCACTGGCTATGTGCCAACAGGGAGAAAGGGTGGTGATCAAAGAGATAGCAGGAGGCATGGGCATCAAAAGGCGCCTGGAAGCCATGGGACTCTATCCAGGTGAAGAAGTAGAGGTAGTGTTGGCCAATGGTGGCCCCGTTATTCTGAGCGTCAAGGGCTCCAGGGTAGGAATCGGACGAGGAATGGCCTTCAAGATCTTTGTTTCTAACAACGGGATGAAAAGGAGGAAGGAAGAATGAGTAACAGAGTGCCCATTATAGCCCTGGCCGGAAACCCTAACTCTGGCAAGACCACGGTGTTCAATGCCCTCACCGGGGCAAGACAGAAGGTGGGGAACTGGCCAGGAGTAACCGTGGAGAGGAAAGAGGGAAAGACAAGGCTAGGGGATGGAAAGGAAGTGACCATAGTAGACCTGCCCGGAATTTACAGCCTTACAGCCAATTCCATAGACGAGCGTATAGCCAGGGATTTCCTCCTCAAGGAACGGCCTTCTTTAGTGGCTGTAGTGTTAGATGTCTCTAACTTTGAGAGGAACCTCTACTTGCCGCTGCAACTCATGGAATTGGGTGTGAGCAGGTTGGTTTTGGTCTTTAATATGATGGATGAAGCCAGGGCTAAAGGAATGGATATAGACACGGAAGGCCTTTCCAGGGTGCTGGGGGTACCCATCATACCCACCGTAGCCACCAAGGGTATAGGGATAGAGAAGCTCAAAGAGGTGCTGGCCCTGGAACTGGCTAAGAAGGGAGAACCTTCACCCTGTCCATTAAGGTACGGTGAAAAGGTGGAAGGGGCCATAATGGCACTGGAAAAAGCCATAAAAGAAGCCAAAAGCCTACCCCAGAGATACCCCACAAGGTGGCTGGCCATAAAGCTACTGGAAGGGGATCAGGAATACCTAGCCCACATAAGTGGAACAAATTCCCCCGGTGAGGGTGTCCTCTCTCGTCTCACTCTCCTTCAGGAAGAACTGGAACAGGAAATAGGGTACGACCTGGAAACAGCTCTGGTAGAAAAGCGCTTCGGCTACATAAAAGGCTTGATGGGCGAGTTTGTGAAAAGAAGATGGGATCTGGACCAAAGACTCTCTTTGTCAGACAAGATAGATCGTATCGTAACCAACCGCTTCCTGGGACTGCCCATCTTCCTCTTTTTGATGTGGCTCACCTTCAAGCTAACCTTCGATGTGGGTGGTATCTTTCTAGACTACATAGACAGCTTCTTCGGCCTTCTTGGAGACAAAGTAGCCTTGCTCATACAAACAACTCACGGCCCAGCCTGGCTGGCCTCCTTACTTCAGGATGGCATCATCGGGGGCGTGGGATCAGTGCTGGTATTTCTGCCCAATATCTTCTTCCTCTTCCTGGCCATCTCCATCATGGAGGAGACAGGCTACATGGCCCGGGGAGCATTTGTCATGGACAGGCTCATGCACGCCATGGGGCTTCATGGGAAATCCTTTATTCCCATGGTTCTGGGCTTTGGCTGCAATGTTCCAGCCATCATGGCCACCCGAACCCTGGAGAACCCCAAAGACCGCATCATCACCATCCTGGTGAACCCCCTCATGTCCTGCTCCGCCAGGCTGCCCATCTATGTTCTCTTTGCCGGAGCCCTCTTTTCGGCTCATCAAGGGACCGTAATCTTTTCCTTGTATCTGTTGGGGGTAGTCCTGGCCATAGCTCTAGCCCGGTTGTTCAAGACCCTCTTTTTCAAGGGAGAACCTTCCCCCCTGGTCATGGAATTGCCCCCATATCGCATGCCCACCTGGAAAAGTGTCCTCTTTAACACCTGGCATAGAAGTATGATCTTTGTGAAGAAAGCTGGAACCATCATCTTTGGCACAGTGGTCCTCATCTGGTTTCTGGCCAGCTTCCCCCTGGGCGTAGAGTACGCCAGCCAGCACAGTATTGTCGGCCGTCTGGGTACCCTGCTAGCCCCCATTTTTAAACCTGCTGGCTTCGGCTTCTGGCAGGCGGCCGTGGCTCTCTTCTTCGGTATCCTGGCTAAGGAAGTGGTGGTAGGCACCCTGGGCACCCTCTACGGAACAGAAGAAGAAAAGCTAGGAGCTATGGTAGCACAACACTTCTCACCCCTAACAGCTTATGCCTTTATGGTTATGAGCCTGGTCTACATCCCTTGCATCGCCACCATCGGAGTGATCAAGAGGGAGACCAACTCCTGGAAATGGACTGGATTTGCTGTAGGCTACAGTCTCTTTCTGGGTTGGCTACTGGCAGTGCTGATCTATCAAGGAGGCAGACTTTTAGGTCTGGGTTAACCAAAAGAGAAGGGAGGTGGGAAATGAAGAAAGGAGACATTCTAAAAACTGTGAAAACTGACAATATCCAGAAGAAGGGAGGAAAAGGTATTATGAAGAGACGGATTTCAATGCTCGCTTTGCTCTGCTTCATCTTTATGGCCAGCGCTGTGAGGGCAACAGAGATAGATAAAGCCCAGCTTCAACAACTCATCCAAACCATCCAGGCTCTCAAAGCCAAGGTGGACACTTTAGAGAAAAGGGTACAAGAGTATGAAGCGAAGCAGAACGAACTGAAAGCATCTGTAGAAGAGGCTAGGGAAATCAAGGAAGAAATCAGCGAAAAAGCCGAACACCTGAGGAAGCTGGAAGAGGCCCTGGGAACTATCTCCATAGGAGCCGACGTCACCTTTGTGGGCCAGGGAACCATCGACAACGACGACAACGATCATGAGGGAGACGTTCAAGATGCCACCTTCTCCTATGACCTGGAGGTTACGGCCCGGATCTGGGAACATGGCACAGCCTACCTCCTCATAGAAGGCGGTAACGGCGAGGGAATAGACGAAGAAGCCCCTACCATATCAGGGTTCAACGATGATGCCCCAGGAGATACAGCCGCCGAAGTGACGGAAGCGTGGTATGAACAGGAGGTAAATCTGGGCAAAGGTGGAAGTCTGATGCTCACATTAGGCAAGGTAGATCTCACCAATTACTTCGACGCCAACGAAGTGGCCAACGACGAGACAGCCCAGTTTCTGTCCTCAGGTTTTGTCAACAACCTAGCCGTAGAGTGGCCTGACGACAACGGCCCGGGGGTCCGACTCACCTGGAGTCCCTTAGAGTGGCTGGATGTGAGCCTGGGATGGGCCGAGGCCGAAGGAGACTGGGAGGACATCTTCGACGATGGCTTCGGCATCTTGGAACTGGACCTTAAGCCCACCCTTCTAGGCTACCCTGGTAACTACCGCTTCTATGCCTGGGTAAACGCCAAGGACCACCTAGATGTAGACGACCTGGAAAAGGTGGGCAAAGGAAAGAAGGTCTGGTCCCGGGTGGACGACGACAACACCAACTGGGGAGTAGGCTTCTCCTTCGACCAAAAGATCTACAAAGGTATCACCTTCTTCGTAAGAGGCGGCGTCATGGACAACAACGTAGTAGCAGGCTCCGCAACCGACGAATCAGTGGACACAGTACCCATCAAAGGCGCCTACAGCCTGGGTTTCCAGGTAGAGGGAGTGCACTGGGGACGAGACAACGATATGCTGGGAGTGGCCTTTGGCGGAGTCATAGTAGACGATGAAGCCGAAAAGCTCTATCGAGAAGTGTACTACGACTATTATAAAGACCCGGGAGACATAGACATGGAAAACGAATATCACCTGGAAGTTTACTATAAACTCTCTTTCTTTGACGGCAAGCTGGAGTTCAGCCCTGATCTCCAGGTGGTATGGAATCCCAACGGCAACGACGATGCCGACACTATATGGGTCCTTGGCACTAGAATGCAGGTAAACTTCTAACCTGCCTACCTCCGGGGAGTGGGTGGTAGACTCACTCCCCTATCCAATACAGGAAAAGTTAGTTAAGGCTAACTTATAAAGGGCCCCGGGAGTCATATTGAAAAAAGTTAACCAAATTAATCACTTGGAGGAGTACATGAACATCAAAGAGCTGGTGCAGCACAGCGCTGCCGAAGACGTAATAAAGGTAGAAACGGATACCTGGATAATCCTCAGTAAAAGGGAGTAGAAAGAGACATTTCTACCTTTTATCAGCACCCAAGATATCCCTTAGACTCACTAGAAACGGTCTTAGGAGACTCAAGAAAAGGTGCAAGATGAGCGGCATTCTCCCCCCTGAGATCGGGATTGTCCTGGGCATCCCACTCAAGGATGTCAAAGGCTACATGAGCCTCGCCAAAGATAGTGTAGGCATCGTCAGAGGATGGAAGATGTATGGGAACCCCAACAAATCATTAAAAGTTTACAAACTCTACAAAGAAGCGCAGCAAAGAACCACAGAACTTATTATAAAAAGAATGCCCATGGCTCAGGTGATAGACAAACTAAGAACAAAGCACATAGGAGGCATAACATGAGCATACTTATCATAGGTGGAGACTACATAGAAAGCATAAAGAAAGAGCTCCAGAAAAGAGGCATCAAGGAAATATACCACTTGTCGGGAAGGAAAACAGCAGAGGAAAGAAGAAAGAGAATTCCAAAGAAGGTGGATCTCATTCTGGCCCTATGTGATTACCTAAACCACAATACTCTGAAAAGCCTAAAAAATCAAGCAAAGAAAGAGGGAGTCCCTCTCATATTCTCTAGAAGAAGCCTAGGCAATATAATAAGAGCATTTGAGCAATGGAAGACTAGAAGTCGCTGCAATAAGCGCCCAGTATAACCCTAAAAAGAACAAAGCTAAACTACAAGAAGGAGAAGGTAAATGGGGCTAACCGAGAAAGAAAAAAATATTGAGCTCTCTAGACAAGACCCCATCCTCTACGATGCTCATGATCTAGTGGAGGCCATAGGCTCTATAATAGACATGCGAGATCACTACACCTATGGGCATTCTATTCGAGTGGGAAACGCCAGCCAAAAGATAGCGGAGTTGCTGGGATTGAGCTATCATGAGGTCGAAAATATCCACCTGGCAGGTCACCTACACGACATCGGCAAAGTAGCCTTACCAGATTTTATCTTACTAAAACAGAGGAAGCTCAGCCCTCAGGAGTTCGAAAGAATGAAAGAACACCCTGTAACAGGGTACAAAATACTCTGCAAATTAAGAGGATTTGAGAGAATAAGCATATACGTACTACATCACCATGAAAGATACGACGGAAAAGGCTATCCAAAAAACCTAAAAGGACCTGAAATTCCCCTAGGATCCAGAATAATCGCAGTGGCAGATGCAATAGACGCAATGCTATCAGACAGACCCTACAGGAAAGCACTAACCATAGAAGAAACCATGAAGGAAGTTGAGAGGCAAAAAGGTAAACAGTTCGATCCAGAACTGGCCATGCTGTTTCTCAAAGAGATAGACATCTTGGCACCATACTTCTCGAAATATGAGCTGGAAAGTTCACTACATAAAGAGAAAAGTCCAAAAAATCAACACAGAAAAAATACCAAAATCTTATCTCCAAAATGCGCGAAACAGATGTGCCTATTATCACAGATCCAAACCACACAAAGGTAGCAAGCATATGTATACAGAAAGAGGACTTTCTCAGCTTGAAAGACTATAAGGAAGCTGCGAACCTGTACCTTGCACTTTGCTTCTAGAAGAATAAATTTAGATACAAAGACCAGGTGGTGAAGGAGATGAACCTCAAAAAATTAATGCAGCACAAAAGAGCCCGAGACGTAATAAAAATAGACGCCGACACCTGGATGGTACTAGAAAATGAGGGGTGGTATATCTGGAGCAAAAAGAAAGGGGGAAAAACCCAAAAAACACAACTGACCCATAAGACAGATACCACCCTATTGAAGCTTATATACCTCTTAGCTCCGACTCTAGCTGGAGTAAAACCGGCGTCAACTATTAGTATCACAAGTGAACAGAGAGAAGGAAGACTAAGCCTAATCACATGGGAAAATAGCAAGCACAATATCATGCAGCGCTTATATCCCCTAAGATATATATCGCTAATCAAAGGAGAAAACAGAGAGTTAATCTTGTTCTACAACCCAGAATCCCTGAAAAGGCTCCTAGAGCGAGAGGACGTTAAAAGATTTTTCAATAGAATAGGATACCCAACTGATTCTATAAGCAATTTTCTAAAGGCCCTAAGAGAAAGATGTAAACTTATCAACTCCATTCCACCCGAATCTGGCATCATACTGGGTATTCCTCTCAAGGACGTCCTGGGGTACATGGAACAGCAACAGGTCAAGCCCACAGCCATAAAAGGCTGGCGCATTTACGGTAATCCACAGCCATCCCTAGAAGTATATAAGTCATACAAGAGAATACAGAAAAAAGCCATAGAGCTCATAAAACTAACCTCCATAGATCAAGCTATAAACGCACTCAACAGAACAAAGGTAAGCGCATAACAAGCAAAAAATGTAAAGCCACAGCGAACTACATCAAGACCTAAGCACCAGGAAACTGCAGTAAAAAATAGGCCTTATCCCCCCTTGCCATTTCCCATGGACGGACCCAGAATTTATTGTTGGAATAAATCAAAAAAACCAGTTAAAAGGAGGGCAGGCCATGAGAATTGCTATGGTTTCCCCTCTCTACGAGAGCGTCCCACCCAAGCTTTATGGAGGTACTGAAAGGGTTGTATCTTACTTGACTGAAGAGCTGGTGAAGCGAGACCACGACGTTACCCTCTTCGCCAGTGGAGACTCCAAGACCCAAGCAAAGCTCATCCCTCTCTGTTCAGAAGCCTTCAGGCTATCTTCCTGTTGCAAAGATCCTTCAGCTCACCATGTACTCATGGTGGAAAAAGTCTTCAAGAAAGCCCACAGCTTTGACATCATCCACTTCAACATCGATTACATCCACTACCCCCTTTTCAGAAGATGCCCCACTCCCCATATAACCACCCTTCATGGAAGGCTGGACATAGAAGACCATAAGGCCCTTTATCGAGAGTTCAGGGATATGCCCGTAGTTTCCATATCCTACGCCCAAAGAAGACCGCTCCCATGGCTCAACTGGGTAGGGAACGTTTATCACGGCCTGCCTGAAGGCCTTTATAGTTTTCACCCAAAACCCGGCAAGTACCTGGCTTTCCTGGGCAGAATATCCCCCGAAAAGAGACCCGACCGAGCCATAAAAATCGCTGAAATGGTGGGGATGAAACTCCTCATAGCTGCCAAGGTAGACAGAGCCGACAAAGACTACTTCGAAGATGTGATAAAACCCCTGCTGCAAAGCCCTTGGGTAGAATTTATCGGTGAAATCGGGGAGAAAGAGAAGAACAAGTTCTTGGGTGAAGCCCATGCCCTTCTCTTCCCCATTGACTGGCCTGAACCTTTCGGGCTTGTGATGATAGAAGCCATGGCTTGCGGCACCCCCGTTGTGGCTTGGAGAAATGGCTCAGTGCCGGAAATTATTGATTCGGGAGTAACAGGTTTTATAGTAGAAAGCATGAACCAAGCCGCAGAAGCGGTGGAAAAAGTGGAGAAAATCGATCGTGCCAGTTGCCGAAGGGCCTTTGAGAACCGTTTCACGGTCTCCAGAATGGCCAAGGACTATCTCAAAATCTACGAGAAGCTGACAGGAGGAAGAGAGAAACCACTTCTTAAGGCGGTATAATGCTCAGAGAGTGCGTACTACACCCCTATAGATATTACATACTGGCCACAACACCCCGGTCCCTTGAGGACTATTTGGTCCTCAAGCACGGGGATTCTTTCGCCGTCTTCAACCGCTACGGTGATATTGTACAAGAGGGATTGGGAGAGGAAGGGTTTTATCACCAAGGAACCCGTTTCCTCTCCCGCTTAGAGTTTGTCCTATGCGACACTCGTCCCTTTCTCCTCAGCTCAGCTGTCAGAGGAGACAACCTCTTGCTCACCGTGGATATGACCAATCCCGATATCTTCTTGGGAAAAGAGCTATTCCTACCAAGAGGCGTCCTCCATATCCGCCGAAGCAAACTCCTCTTCCAAAGAGGACACTACGAAGAGATAGTGATCGAAAACTATTCTGTCCAGGAGATTCATCTACCTTTCTCCATCCTTTTCGAGGGAGACTTCGCAGACATTTTTGAAGTGAGAGGAACCGCAAGAAAGAAGAGGGGAAAGACCCTTCAGGAGATTGTGAGCGGAGACCAAGTGGCCCTGAGATACTTGGGATTAGACGGAGTGCTCCGAGAGACCATTCTATCCTTCACGCCCCAACCCATGGAGTTAGGCCCTAACTACGCCATTTTCCACGTCCATCTTAAGCCCAGAGAAAAGACAACTCTCTTTATCGGCGTGATGTGCAAGGATGAAGAAAACCAGTTAGAAACAACCCCGTCCACCTCTTTCAAAAATGCCCTCTCAAAATTAAGGCAATCCCTTAAAGCACTCAGAAGAGACACCTGCCTTATTACCACTTCCAACGAAGAGTTCAATGCGTGGTTGGACCGCTCATACAGCGATATTTTCATGATGCTCACCCAAACCCCCCATGGGCTCTACCCCTATGCAGGCATTCCTTGGTTCAGCACTGTTTTTGGCAGAGATGGAATCATCACTGCACTAGAGTGTCTCTGGATCAACCCCTACATTGCCAGAGGGGTGCTGAACTACTTGGCCACTACCCAGGCCCGAGAGGAAAATCCCGATGAAGATGCTGAGCCTGGAAAGATCGTCCACGAGATACGCCTTGGAGAGATGGCAGCTACAGGGGAAATCCCTTTTGGCAGGTATTACGGGAGCGTGGATGCCACCCCTCTTTTTATAACACTAGCCGGAGCCTACTATCAGAGGATCAGAGACCTGGAGTTCATCAGCAACCTCTGGCCCCACATAGAACTGGCCCTCCAGTGGATTGACCATTATGGAGACCGAGACAAAGACGGCTTCGTAGAATATAGACCCTCCCCTAACGGGCTTATAAACAAAGGATGGAAAGATTCCTACGATAGCGTCATGCACAGCGACGGTTCCCCTGCCCTCCCCCCCATAGCTCTGGTGGAGGTTCAGGGTTATGTCTACCAAGCCAAGCTCCACGCAGCTCACCTGACTAGGGCCTTAGGAATGGGAGAGAAAGCCCAAAGACTGGAAAAAGAGGCAAGGACACTAGCAGAAGAGTTCCTCAAAGCCTTTTGGGATCAAGATCTGGGTTGCTATGTCCTGGCCCTTGATGGTGAAAAGAGGCCTTGCAGAGTGAGAACATCCAATGCAGGGCACACCCTTTTTTCTGGAATAGCCTCGGAGAAGCATGCCAAAAGCCTAGTGGAAACCCTCTTCAGCAAAACCCTTTTTACAGGATGGGGTATCAGGACCTTGGCCTCCACTGAGGCCCTTTACAACCCCTTGTCCTACCACAACGGTTCTGTCTGGCCCCACGACAATGCCATCATAGCCTTGGGGTTGAGCCAATACGGTTTCAAAGAAGCTCTTTTAAAAATCCTCAGGGGCCTCTTCGAAGCCAGTATTTTCTGCCCCTTTAATCGCCTACCAGAGCTCTTTTGTGGTTTCCCCAAAAGGGCAAAGGAAGGCCCAACCCCCTATCCAGTAGCCTGTAACCCCCAAGCGTGGGCAGCAGGCGCGATATTCATGCTCTTGCAAGCCTGCCTAGGGATCACCTTCAAAGAAAACCAGATTCTCCTGCGCCACCCTATCCTTCCCCCTTTCCTTGAAGAGGTCCACATCAAAGGCCTAGCCGTGGAAGAGACATCAGTAGATCTTTCACTAAGAAGATACCATGGTGACGTGGTGGTCAACTTACTCCGGAAAAAGAGAGGGATAGAGGTAGCCGTAATCAAGTAGAGAAACTACCTCACCTCAATCTAAGATCTCCCTGACCATGCTTAGGAGATCTATTGGATCAAAGGGTTTCCTCAAGATCCCATCAGCCTCCAAACTTTTGTACTCTTCCAAAAATCCACTGATCACCAGAAACTTAGCCCCTGGCTCCATCTCTTTTATGGTCTTCAAAAGCTTCTCCCCGTCCATGAAGGGCATGGCAAGATCCGTGATCACCAAGTCTATCTTTCTCAAATTGCTTTTAAAAAGCTTCACCCCAAGAAGAGGCTTATCAGTGGCTATCACATTGTATCCCCTACCCTGAAGCACCTCCTTTATAAGCTCCAGAGCCAGTGGATCATCATCCACTACCAGGATGTTTTCTCCACCACTCCTCCTCTCCGAAAGGTCGTCCAGACTGGAAGGAGAAACCTCAGTAATCAAGGGTAAATAGACATGAAAAGTGGCTCCTTTCCCTTGGTCACTCTCAACGGTGATGTGCCCAAAGTGGTCCTTCACGATGCCGTAAACCATGGCCAACCCCAGACCCGTTCCCACTCCCTTTTCCTTGGTGGTAAAAAAGGGCTCAAAAATACGGGAAATGATCTCAGGGGGAATGCCTGTACCTGTATCCGAAACACTTAAGTGGACATATTTCCCTTTCTTCAGCTTTTCCACCTCAATGATCTCGAGAGGAAGCTCGCCGATCTCTGTTTTGACAACAATCTGTCCTCCATTGGGCATGGCATCCTTGGCATTTAACACAAGGTTTATTATAACTTGCTCAATGTCGCTTATGTCCCCTTCAACGATGGGAACTTCTTCGCAGAGAGCAGTTTTTACTTCTATGTTGGCAGGTAAATTCCTGCCCACCAGATCCAAGGTCTCTTGGATAACGTGGTTTAAATTGAAGGGCCGAAGTTCGCCTCTTTTGTCCTTTCTTGAGAACCTCAAAAGCTTTCTAACCAACTGAGAAGCAGATCTAGCGGACTTTTCTACCCTAGCCAGTTTTTGCCTAGTCTCTAGCCCCAAATCCTCATCAGTGAGCGCCAGCTCCGTATAACCAAGGATGATGGACAGCATGTTATTAAAATCATGAGCCAATCCTCCCGCCATCACCACAACAGACTCCATCTTTTGAGAGTGGAGGAGCTGCTCCTGGATCTTTTTCTTCTCTGTGATATCTCTTATAAATGCCTGAATAAGCACACCTTCCTCTATCTCCACGGCATTAGCACTCACCTCCAAGATCACACTGGAGCCATCTTTTCTGTAATGGGTTGTTTCGAAAAGGAGAGATTCTCCCTTTAAAAGGCGCTTAAAGCGCTCCCCCCACAACGTCCTATCCCCCTTGGCTTCCAGGAGATGAATGCTGGTCCCTACCAAAGCCTCTTTGGTAAATCCGTAAATTTCACAAGCCCTTTTGTTGACATCTACTATCTTTCCTTCAGAATCCATTATCAATATTCCGTCATTGGCATAATCGAACATAGACCTAAGCATTCTTTCAGATTTATTGAGCTCTCTAGTCCGCTGTTCCACCAGTTTCTCTAGCTCATCGGAATATTGCCTTAACTTTTCTCTTTCCTGGTTGAGATCGTACTGTAAGCTGAGCTCTCCTATCAATCTCTTTTGGTTGAGATATCTCCATACAAGGGCTACGATGAAAGTAGAAATAAGGAAAGCGTTATTACTAAGGAAGATGCCCCAATTCACGATGTGATCATAGAGAAATATAGGCACAAGGTATATAGCATATACAATAAAAACTATTAACAAAGCTACAGATAAACCTAAAGGTATAAAGCCTAAAACACCTATAGCGAACAAACCTAAACCAGCATAATAAGCAGATGTGTGTCCTCCTAGCTTCATTATCATGGCTTCTACTGCAGTTGCGCACAACGCAGATCCTGCAATAACTATGAAGTATTGGATCCTCTTGTCAGTCTTCATATTCAAGAGAAGTAACAGTGCAAGGATACTTGATATTGAGACTCTCACTGCAAGCAAGTATCCTACATCACTAGGGGCAATGATGCGGTCAAGGAGGGAAAGAAACAAATAAACAAATATAGCAAGAATTATCGCAATGTTTATCCATTGTTTTCTAAGTTTAACTATTTCACTTTCTATGAACTCTTTTTTAGACAACCGCCACCTACTCCCTCATAGGTAATACTTATCGAGTAGTAAATCAAACGACAGCTTATGTCAAGAAACAAAGGCCATAAAGAAGAGAAGGCCGATACCCTATAGGGCACCGGCCAAAGCCAGCGCTGTGTAGAACCCCATTATGCATTCATTTGCTTATCACATAGAACACTATCACCCCGGTGCTTTCCCTCACAATCGAGAAGCTGTCCTGAGGTATACCTGCCTGCCTTATCACTCTGTGTATTTCTTCACCTGTCCTCTGCAAAAAACCATCCCAGTTGACAAGCCAATGATACACCTGAGTTCTGTATCTATTGCAATCTTTAAAGGAAACGATGAGCTTACCTCCAGGATTAAGCAAATTGTAGAGAGCGTTGATCATCTTCACCAAAATGTCGTTACCCAAATAGTCGAACAGACCCGTGCTGTATATCACATCTTGAGAACCAAACTCGCTCAAGTTTCTAGAGTGGCTTATCATCTTGAGGGCATTATACTTCCTGAAATCAATTTGATCCACCACGTTAGTATAGGACAGTCTACCTAGAGAATAGTCAAGAGCCTCCGAGTCGAAGTCTATGCAAGTGATTCTGGCACCAGACTTTCCTATTTCTGGAGCGAGCTCAAACAATTCCCTAGAAGAACCGCACGCTATATCCAAAACCCTAGGCTCTCTTCTACTCTCCAGCTCTAACCTCAACAGCTCCCTAAGGGTGGCAAGTCTTCCCCTAACAGCGTTGGCCAAGGTAGTTGAAAGGTAGTACATGTCCAAGATGTACCCTATCCCGGTAGAGAGGGGGATATTCCTATAGGTGTTTTCCAGTATCTCATAGTCTCCGGGATAGCCCTTAGGCCATACCCTCGCATGGCTGCCAAAATAGCTTTTGGAGAAGAAGCGATCTGTTCTTTCTTGAAAAACCCTTCTTCTGTTCTTAACAAAATCGCTTCTTAAACCAACTGCTTCCTCCAGATCTCTACAAATATCACACACTCTCTTTATCACAGATCTTAGGTCTTTGAGAAGTTCTAACTCATCCTCCTTCTTATACAGCCTTAGTTCAGCGTCTTCCATAGCCCTGTTGAATTCTTCCGTGACCTCGTCTATCCTTCCAACTAAAACGGATACCCTCTTAGCTTCAAATTCTTCTATGAACCTTTCCTTGTGGACATCGACATACATACCACATTCGCCGCACACTTCTTGACCTGGAAATACCTCCCCGTCACAGAATGGGCATCTATCTATACTTATCTGTTCGCTCCTTATAAACTTCCAGAGATGTGCCCTACTTCGATCATCCAGATCCACAAACTTCACGTACAGACTCCCGTTTTCCTTTCTGGCAATCCTACCCTTCAATTCCACC
This sequence comes from Thermodesulfobacteriota bacterium, assembly GCA_024274915.1. GTDB lineage: Bacteria > Thermosulfidibacterota > Thermosulfidibacteria > Thermosulfidibacterales > B14-G1 > B14-G1. The sequence continues at coordinate 41,937 of JAJSAC010000050.1, read as the reverse complement.
ACCTCATCTAGGAGCTTAACCTTAACTTTTACAAAAGAATCTTCAGCCAGAGGAACACTTCCCTGCAGAGTTATTCCTATCAGATCTAGGTTCTTGGCAGTTATATCAAACCTTCTCACTTCGCTTTCACTAGAATTGACCACCACAGGGATGTTGACTTCATGCCTTACATCTAATCTAGCCATTGCTTACCTCCCTCAAAAATCTTTGTTTTTAAAGCTACAATTTTTAATCGGTTCCCTACCTTCCTAACATTGAATTGCCTCACTTACTCATTACATCTGCTAAAAGGGTGGTCCTCTTACCATCATGTTCCCACCTCCTTTCTCGGGGAAATAGTGTCTTAAAACCGGGCTTGCCAAAATCGAGCATCCTTCCCCTAGGGTTAATACAAGTTTAAGTATAAAACCTGGTTTTTATCAATGGTCAACAGAAAATTCAAATCAATAGGTGTTTATACCTAGAAATAGGGGCTTTTTGCCAATACGAAAGGAACAGAAAAGCCAAAAAAGTAGAATAAACTCTGTAGAACTGGTGTGAGCTTTCGTTTTAAACTATGCCCGCCTTCAAAAGATCATGGAGATGGATGATTCCCTGAGGTTTGCCAGATTTATCAGGAACCACCAAAGCGGTTATGGAGTATAACTCCATTCTTTGCAATGCCTTAGCCGCCAGGGCATCTCCGTCAATGGTTTTGGGATTCTTGGTCATCACTTCTCCGGCCCTCAGCTCGAAGAAGGATTTGCCATGCCTCTCTAGAATTCTCCTTAGGTCCCCGTCAGTAATGACACCCCGGAGTTCTCCCCCATCGTCCACCACGGTAGTGATACCCAGCCTTTTGGAAGAAATTTCCAGGATTACGTCCTTCATTGAGGTACGTACGGAAACCATGGGCAACTCCTCTCCCGTGTGCATGAGATCCTCCACCCTCAGGAGGAGTTTTTTACCTATGATCCCCCCTGGATGAAGGAGGGCAAAATCCTCCTCAGAGAAACCTCTCATCTCTAAAAGGGCCACAGCCAGAGCGTCTCCCATGGCAAGAGTTGCTGTAGTGCTGGCTGTAGGAGCCATTTCAAGGAAGGAAGCCTCCTTAGCTACGGACACATCTAAAGCAACGTCGCTCTTTCGGGCCAAGGTAGAGGTAAGTTTCCCCGTTAAAGAGATGAGGGGAAGGGCTAATCTCTTTATCACCGGGAGCAGGGCCAAAATCTCTGGTGTTTCCCCACTATAAGAGACAGCCAGTATCACATCCCCCTTCACCACCATTCCCAAATCCCCGTGACTCCCTTCAGCTGGGTGGAGAAAAATGGAAGGCGTACCCGTGCTAGCCATGGTGGCTGAAATCTTGCGTCCTATAATCCCAGACTTGCCCATACCAGTCACAACCACCCGACCTTTACAATGGTAAAGGATCCTAACAGCCTCTATGAAAGAGGCGTCTATACGATCCAAGAGGGCTTGGACGGCCTCCCCTTCTATGGCTATAACCCTACGAGCCACCCCAAGGATCTTGTCCTCACTCATTCCTCACCGCCTTGGCTATCCTGAGAACTCTTTCCAACATGGGAGAAAGCCCCTCCAAGGGAACCATGTTGGCCCCATCAGACAGCGCCTTATCCGGAGAAGGATGGACCTCCAAAAAGAGGGCGTCGCATCCAACGGCCACTGCCGCCCTAGCTAACGATTCCACAAACTCCCGCTGTCCCGAAGAGGCGCCCTTCCCTCCTCCAGGTAGTTGAACAGAATGGGTGGCATCAAAGACCACCGGACAATCCAGGGAAGCCATGATGGGAAGGGAACGAAAATCCACCACTAGATTGTTATAACCAAATGTAGTGCCCCTCTCCGTGAGAAGCACCTTGCGATTGCCCGTAGAAGCAATCTTCTCCACCACATAAGCCATGTCCCATGGTGCCATAAACTGGCCCTTCTTCACGTTAATGGGTTTATTGGTCTCAGCGGCAGTCATTATAAGATCCGTCTGGCGACAGAGAAAGGCAGGGATCTGAAGAGCGTCTAGAATCTCAGCGGCAGGCTCAACCTCACTCTCTTTGTGGACATCGGAAAGAATAGGCAACCCAAACCTCTCCTTCACCTTGGACAGCATCTCCAGCCCCATGAGGAGACCGGGGCCTCTAAAAGATCGGAAAGAAGTCCTGTTGGCCTTGTCATAAGAAGCTTTGAAGACCACCGGTATACCCAGTCTTGCCTCAATCTCTACCAAAACCTCTGCCACCCTAAAAAGAAGGTCCTGGCTCTCGATGACACACGGGCCCGCAATTAAAACTAAAGGTTCCCCAGGGCCTATGGTCACTTTTCCTATCTTAACCCTCCTTGTCACGGGTCCTCCTCTCCCAGGCCTTCTCCACCAATTCCCTGAAGAGGGGATGGGGCTTGAAAGGCTTGGACTTAAACTCAGGATGGAACTGAACACCCACAAACCAAGGGTGATCCCTCACTTCCACGATCTCCACCAGATCCCTATTGGGATAGACACCCGCCACCACCATTCCCTTTTCTTTAAACACTTCTCTATATTCGTTGTTAAACTCATACCGATGGCGGTGGCGCTCCACTATCTCTTCCGCACCGTAGGCCTGATAAGAAAGGGTATCTTTCCTCAAGAGGCATGGATAGGCCCCCAATCTCATAGTACCGCCTTTATCTACCACGCCCTCCTGTTCCGGAGAAAGGTGAATGACGGGATGGGGGGTATCAGGATCGAACTCCGTGCTGTTGGCCCCTTCTAGACCGCACACATTTCTGGCAAACTCCACAACCGCACACTGCATACCCAGACATATACCTAAAAAGGGCACGCCTTCTTCCCTGGCGTAAGTGATGGCGTTAATCTTTCCCTCCACGCCCCTGGAACCAAAACCGCCCGGCACAATCATCCCGTCCAACCCCTCCAGAAGGGATTCATCCCCTTTTTCCAATTCTTCAGCATCCACCCACCTAATCTTGACCCTAAGAGTGTGATGGAGCCCCCCATGGTGAAGAGCTTCCACCAGGCTTTTATAAGAATCCCTAAGGTTAGCGTACTTACCAACAATCCCTATCTCCACCTCGCCCTGGGCACACCTCATTCTGGACACCACCTCTTCCCAAGTTCCAAGTTCCACGTCCCTTTTAGGAAGTCCCAGCTTCTCCACAATGATGTCGCCCAAGGCCTCCTTGTGGAACACAAGGGGTATCTCATAGATGACATCCACATCTTTTGCCGTGATCACGGCCCTTTCTTCAACGTTACAGAAAAGGGATATCTTGGCCTTTATCTCTTTAGGAATAAAGCGGTTGGTTCTGCATAGGAGAACATCGGGTTGAATTCCAATGGCTCTTAGCTCCTTAACGCTATGTTGGGTGGGCTTGGTCTTCAACTCCCCTGCTGTTTCTATGTAGGGAACGAGGGTAAGGTGAACATAGAGAACGTTCTCACTCCCCTCCTCCAAACCAAACTGGCGTATGGCCTCCAAAAAAGGTAGTCCTTCAATGTCACCTACAGTTCCCCCAACTTCCACTATAACAACATCCACATCCCTGGCCACTTTCCTTATAGAACTTTTTATCTCGTTGGTGATGTGGGGAATCACCTGAACAGTGCCACCCAGAAATTCACCTCGCCTCTCCTTGATAATCACAGAATAATAGATACGTCCCGTGGTCACATTGTTGTCCCTGGTGAGCTTCACCTGGGTGAAGCGTTCATAATGCCCCAGATCCAGATCTGTCTCAGCCCCGTCTTCGGTGACATAGACCTCGCCGTGCTGAAAAGGATTCATGGTACCAGGATCCACATTGATATAAGGATCAAATTTCAGAAAAGTGACCCTAAACCCCCTGGCCTCAAGGAGAGCCCCTATGGAGGCTGAAGCTATTCCTTTACCTAGAGATGAAAGCACCCCACCGGTAACAAAGATATACTTAGTCCTCACTGCCCTTCCCCCTTTAAGATAGCTTCCACCCGAGCCACATCCTCGGGCACATCCACCCCAACCGCCTTGTACTCTGTCTCCAACACCCTTATCTTTACCCCGCCCTCCAAAGCCCTAAGTTGCTCCAGCCCCTCTACCTTTTCAAGAAAACTGGGCGGCCAGGTAGCTAAGGTGAGGAGGGTCTCTCTGGAATAACCGTAAACACCCACGTGCTTAAAATAGCCCCTCAGATCCGTTCTATTCCCCCTCCCGTCCCTGGGATAAGGAATGGGAGAACGGGAAAAATAGAGGGCATAACCTTCCTTGTCCGTCACTACCTTTACCACATGGGGGCTCATCAACTCATACCTGTCTTCTAGCGGGGTTTTGAGGGTCACCATTCCCTCCCCTTCCCTCAAAGCCCTAGCTACCATGGAAACCGCCTGGGGATGGATAAGGGGTTCGTCACCCTGGACATTAATATAGGCCAGGGCAGCCACCTTCCGGGCCACCTCTGCCACCCTATCCGTTCCTGACAGGCAGTGAGGAGAAGTAAGAAGAGCCTCTCCCCCAAAAGCCGCCACTGCATCCAAAATACGCTCATCATCGGTGGCCACCACGACTCTGTCCACTCCCTGGGCCTGGGCCACCCTCTCGTAGACATGCTGGACCATGGGCCGGCCACAGATAGCCACCAAAGGCTTGCCCGGAAATCGGGTAGAGCCGTATCTGGCTGGAATGATAACTACTATCATCCTCCCCTTTACCCCAAAAGCCTCGCAACCTTTGAGGGCCCCTCCCTTTGCCGGTGGCGATGATAAGATTCCCGAAGCCGACCTGTCAATCCTGTCCCAGGGCCGTAGCATATTTGACTATGATTTTATTAGATATCTTGACAATGATTAGCTAAAGATTATTTATATGGAAGAAAAGAAAAGAGGAGGTGGAACATGGCTATCGTGAGATGGGACCCATTCAGAGAGCTAAACCTATTGCGTAGCCAGATGGACAGAATCTTTGAAGACCTCATGGGAAGGGAGAAAGAAGAGTGGAGGCAGGCTTCCTGGTATCCCCCCGTGGACATCTATGAAACTGAGAACGAGATAGTCCTCAAGGCTGAACTTCCCGGCATAGACCAGAAGGACCTGGACGTCAAAGTAGAAGATGACACCCTCATCCTCCGGGGCGAAAAGAAGGCGGAAAGGGAAGCCAAAACAGAAAACTTCTTGAGAGCTGAAAGGGTATATGGTGCCTTCCAGAGAACCTTTTCCCTCCCCCAAACGGTAGACAGAGAAAGAATAAAGGCCACGCTGAAAAATGGGATCCTCACCCTCATCCTTCCCAAAAAAGAGGAAGTGAAACCCAAGCAGATCTCTGTCCAGGTAGAAGAGTAAAACCCTGCTCCTCCAGGGGGCGGATCTTTTGGGTCCGTCCCCCCTCCAATCCACTCTTGCCAGTTGAAAGAAAAGAGCCTTTATGAAAAAGAGGGTAAAGAATGTAGAAAAATGGGAAGAGGGGAAGAAACATGAATCTCACCCCCCAGGCAATAAAGATACTGGAGAAAAGATACCTGTTAAAAGATGAAAAAGGAGGGGTGAAGGAATCCCCCCAAGAGCTTTTTCAAAGGGTGGCCAGGACCATTGCCCAGGCGGAAAGACTATTTGGAGGCTCAACCAAAGAGGCTGAGAGATGGGAGAAAGGGTTCTATCGCATGATGGAACAACTTTATTTCCTGCCCAACAGTCCATGCCTAATGAACGCCGGTACGGAACTAGGACAGCTAGCCGCCTGTTTTGTGCTACCCATAGAGGACTCCATGGAATCCATCTTCCAAGCCTTAAAGGAAGCCGCCATTATCCACAAAAGCGGAGGAGGCACAGGTTTCTCCTTCTCGAAACTTCGGCCTAGAGGAGATGTGGTGAAGTCCACAACAGGTGTTTCCAGCGGCCCCATTTCTTTCATAAAGGTTTTCGATGCAGCCACCGAGGAGATTAAGCAGGGAGGCAAGCGCCGGGGAGCCAACATGGCCGTTCTATCTGTAAGACATCCCGATATCCTCCAATTCATAAGGGCCAAAGAGAGACCGGGGCACCTCACCAACTTCAACCTTTCTGTAGCCATTAGTGACCCATTCATGGAGGCTTTAGAGGAAGGTAAAGAGTGGACCCTGGTGAACCCAAGAAGCGGCCAGAAGATCAAAACAGTCCCTGCTCGAGAAATCCTCGCCTTGGCCTGCCGTATGGCTTGGAGAGGGGGAGACCCGGGGTTCCTGTTTATAGATCGGGTTAACCGGTACAACCCCACCCCCACCTTAGGAGAGATAGAAAGTACCAACCCTTGTGGCGAGCAACCCCTCTTACCCCATGAGAGCTGCGTTCTGGGCTCCATAAACCTGGCCGCTATGTTTAAGGACGGCTCCTTGGACTGGGAGCTCCTGCAAGAAACCGTGATCAAGGGGGTAAGGTTTCTGGACAATGTAATAGAAGTAAACGTATACCCCCTTCCCGCTATAAAGGAGAAGACCCTTCTCACCAGAAAGATCGGCCTGGGAATAATGGGGTTCGCGGACCTCCTCATAAAGCTGGGTATACCCTACGCCAGTGCCCAAGCCCGGGATCTCGCAAAAAAGATTATGGCTTTCATCCAGTACCACTCCAAGAAAGCTTCTATAGAACTAGCCTTGGAAAGGGGCCCCTTCCCTCTCTACACCGAAAGCATCTACAATCAAAAACACCTCTTAGAGTTTCTCCACGCTCACCAAGCACCCCACCTGGACTGGGAAGCCCTGGCAGCAGAGATAAGGAGTAAAGGTATAAGAAACGCCACCACCACCACCCTGGCTCCAACGGGCACCATCAGCCTCATAGCCGGGGTGGCCAGCGGCATCGAACCCCTCTTTGCCCTGGCCTACCGCCGGCGCATGATGGAAGAGACCATGGAATACATCCACCCCACGGTCAAGGAAATACTGGGAGAGCTGGAACCAGAAGGCTGGAAGAGGGTCTTGGAAGAAGGCAATGCCCAGAACCTGGACATAGCTCCCCAACTCAAGAAGGCCTTGGCCACGGCCTATGAAATTCCACCCCAAGACCACGTAGAAATGCAGGCAGCCTTCCAAACCTTCACCGATAATGCTGTCTCCAAAACTGTCAACCTACCCCACGATGCCACTCCCCAAGACGTAGAAGAGGTCTACCTTCTGGCCTACCAACTGGGTTGCAAAGGCATCACGGTATTCAGGGACAGGAGCAGGGACCAAGTGATCTCTGTGGGAAGGGAAGAAGTGAGCCTCAAACCCCGCCCCAGGCCCCAAGTGACCCGGGGGGCCACTTGGAAAATTCGGACGGGCTGCGGTAATCTTTACGTCACGATAAACGAAGACCGCTACGGATTGTGCGAGGTCTTCTCCCAAATGGGAAAGACAGGAGGCTGTGCCGCCTCCCAGTTAGAAGCCACCAGCCGATTGATCTCCCTGGCATTGAGGTCGGGCATCGCTGTCGAAGCCTTACTGAAACAACTCCAGGGAATCCGATGTCCCCTGCCCTCTTGGGACGAAGGGGAACAGGTCCTTTCCTGTCCAGATGCTATAGCCAAAGCCATCGTGAGACACCTGAAACTAACCCAAGGATGGCAAAGAACAGAATCCTCAGGCCACGGAGGGCTGTGTCCAGAATGCGGCTACCTACTCATTCCAGGGGAAGGTTGTGTTACCTGTCCCCACTGCGGCTACTCTCCATGTTGATAAGAGCCTCCATGGCCGCCAGAGACTCGGGGGAAGTAGTGAGACCCCCTTCCCTTATCATCTCTAAGGTCTTTCTACCCAGGAAGGTATAGAACTCCTTCAAACTCTCATGGCCCACTAGAGCCTGGAGATGACCCTTTATGGTCCCCACGTCGCCCCTCACCATAGGGCCAGTAAGGGCCTGGGGAACTCCCAGGTTCTCAGCGTTTCTCAAAGTACTTCTCATAAGAGCCACAAGCCCTCTCAGAACCTTCTCCCTATCCATTCCCGCCGCAGTCATGGCCCCAAGGGCTTCGTGAAGAAGGGTGATGAGATAGTTAGAAGCGATGCAAGCAGCCAAGTGATAAAGGGGTTTCTGGGATGCCTCCAACTCCATGAATTGGCCTCCAAAACTCTCCACCACCTTTCTGCCCCACTCCAACCCTCTGGTGTCACCTTCCAGAGAAAAAAGGGAAGCAGGAAGGTTTTCCAAGGCCTCCTTCACGCTGGCGAAGCTCTGGAGAGGATGCATGGCCAAACGGGGCCCATTACCCAAAATATGGGAAGGGTGGAGGCCACTGGTGTGAACCAAAAGGGACTGAGGAAAGCGAGAACGAAGAATAGGTGCCACTTGAGAAATGGTATCATCCTTCACCGTTATCAGAAAGGTCTCGGCAAGCACCACTTCATCCAAGGACGGAGAAGCTGATACCCCACCGCCGAGAAGGAGCTGGGCCCTTTCTAAAGCTTGAACATCCTTATCCACCAAGCTTTGGACGATATAGCCCTTCTCTTTAAGGGCCACGGCCAGGGCAGTACCCACCCGCCCCAGACCCACAACGGATACCGTCCCCATCATTGATTTCCTTCTATCAACCAAATCTTGAGGGGTATGATATCCCTGAGCTGACCATCATAGCTCTTACAGGGAATGGTCACTAAACACTGGCCCTTAATCCCCGGGTTGTTTACCACCACCTTAATATAACCTTTGCGTTTAATAAAAAGCCTCCAGCCCTCCTGGCCACGATAAAAGTTGGGTTGGGGTTCAAGACTGATGGTTGCCCCCTTGCACTCCAGGAGAGGAGGAATGTCAAAGATGGCAGCGTTGAGTCTCCTATGATTCCAGACCAGTACCCAGTGGACACTCTCCCCAGGAGGAGCCACTATCCTGTCCTTCCTCACCTCAACATAGTCATAGAAGTCTCTACCCCTCAGAACCTTCAAGGCATGGACCGGTATGGTTAAAGAGAAGAACAAGAGGATGACCAGCACAGCCACCCAACTTTTATTCATCATCATACCTCCAGACGTTTTTGAAAGAGAATATACCCTGAGACTCTCAGGGGCAAGAACGGGGAAAAACCCCTTCAGTTGACATCGTCCTGAGGCGGTTATATTTAACTCCCATCAAAAACGGGAGCAAAGAGATGGAAGGCTATCGCTTCAACACCATAGATGAGGCCATCGAAGATATCCGAGTGGGAAAGATGGTGATAATGGTGGACGATGAGGATCGGGAGAACGAAGGAGACCTGGTCCTGGCTGCAGAAAAGGTGACCCCCGAAGCCATAAATTTCATGGCCAAATATGGTAGGGGTCTCATCTGCCTGGCCCTCACTCCAGAAAGGGTTGAACAACTCCAGCTACCCCTCATGGCCCCCCAGGACAACGGCACCCCCTATGGAACCGCCTTCACCGTCTCTGTGGATGCCCGCCACGGCATAACCACAGGCATATCCGCAGCCGACCGGGCCCACACCATTAAAGTGGCCATCAACCCCGACACCAAGCCAGAAGACCTCGTGAGACCTGGCCACGTCTTCCCCCTTAGGGCCAGGAAGGGGGGGGTCTTGAGAAGGGCAGGCCATACGGAAGGCTCTGTGGACCTATCCCGCCTGGCAGGACTTCATCCAGCAGGGGTCATCTGCGAAATTATGAACGACGACGGTACTATGGCCAGAGTGCCTCAGCTCATGGAGTTCGCCAGAAAACACGGACTTAAAATCATTACCATAGCTGATCTCATCCACTACAGACTTCAGAAAGAGTTCCTTGTGTACAGGATCTCTGAGGCCGACCTACCCACAGATTTTGGGGACTTTAAGATCATCGCCTACGATAACCACATAGACAACTTCACCCACGTGGCCTTAGTCATGGGAGACGTAGACACTGATAAACCCGTCTTGGTGAGGATGCACTCCCAGTGCCTCACAGGAGACGTCTTTCATTCCAAAAGGTGCGACTGCGGCGCTCAACTCCACAAGGCCATGGAAATGATCGCCCGAGAGGGTCGAGGTGTAGTGGTTTATCTCTCCCAAGAAGGGAGAGGCATCGGCTTGGGAAACAAGATCAAAGCCTACCACCTACAGGATGAGGGCTTAGACACAGTGGAAGCTAACGAAAAGCTGGGCTTCCCACCTGACCTCAGAGACTACGGATTGGGAGCCCAGATCCTGGTGGATCTGGGGGTGAAGAAGATTCGTCTCCTCACCAACAACCCCAGGAAGATTGTAGGCTTGAAGGGGTATGGACTGGAAGTGGTGGAGAGGGTTCCCATTGAAATCCCCCCCTCCGAATGTAACAGAGAGTATCTAGCCGCCAAAAAACAGAAAATGGGCCACTATCTATGTCATATATAGGCCCTTTAGGAGCGGAACCATGCAGACATGGGAAGGAGAACTGAGAGGAGAAGGGCTAAAGTTTGCCCTGGTGGTGAGCCGGTTTAATGACTTTATCACCGCCAAGCTGGTAGAGGGCGCTCTGGACCAGCTACTGCGTCACGGAGTAGCCCAAGAAGACATCACCTTGGTAAAGGTACCCGGAGCTTTCGAGGTGCCTCTGATGGCTAAGAAACTGGCTTCCAGTGGGAAGTTCCACGGAGTGATATGTCTCTCCGCCGTCATCCGGGGCGCTACACCCCATTTCGAGTATGTCAGCTCAGAGGTGGCCAAAGGAATAGCCCAAGTGAGTCTGGAGACAGGGGTTCCCGTGATTTATGGTGTCATCACCGCCGACACCATAGAACAAGCCGTAGAGAGGGCAGGAACTAAGATGGGCAACAAGGGAGGCGACGCTGCTTTAGCAGCTTTGGAGATGGCCAATCTTCTAAAAAAGCTTCCCTCATGAAATGAAGCCAAAAGACAGTAGCAAAGCCAGGGAACTGGCCTTGGCCTTAATATTTCAGGACCAATTCCAGGAAAATCCCCCCCTGGAGGAAACCCTTGAGCTTCTCCAGGAGGGAGCGATCTCCCTGCCTGTAAAGGGAAAGGCCTTGGAGATTCACAAAGGAGCGAAAGGAAAGGATAGAGAGCTGGAAAAAATCGTTGAAGAGTACAGCAAATGGCGAAAGGAAAGGATAGATTTGGTGGACAAGGCGATACTGAAACTCGCCCTCTACGAGATGCTCTATGACCCCACGGTACCGCCGGCAGTGGCCATAGACGAAGCCATAGAACTGGCTAAAAAGTACTCCTCTAGCAAGGCCTACAAATTTATCAATGGCCTACTGGACAGGGTGAAGAGGGAGAAACTGGAGAAGAGCTATGGCGCTCCCTAAAATCGCCATCGTGGGGCGGCCCAACGTAGGAAAGTCCAGTCTTTTCAATCTGCTGGCCAAAAAGAGAAAGGCCGTCATAGCACCTGTCCCTGGAGTGACAATAGACCGAGTGGAGGAAGAGATCACCTGGGAGGGAAAGATGGCCGTCATTATCGACACAGGGGGAATGGGACTTGAGGAATCCCATTTAGGACCAGAGATACAGCGTCAAGCCCAAAGGGCCGTTGAGGAAGCGGACATATGTATCTTCATGGTAGATGTGAGGGACGGAGTCCATCCCTTGGACAAAGAGATCCATACCCTTCTTAAAAGGAGCGGGAAACCTTACCTGGTGGCTGTCAACAAAGTGGACAGCAGCCGATGGGAAGAAGAAGCCACAGCTTTCTACGAGTTGGGAGAGGAAAACCTCTATCCCATCTCCGTCTTACAGAAAAAAGGCATCCACGATCTTATGGAAAGTCTCTTCTCCCAACTGGAGGGCCGAGACGAAGCCCCACCTCAAAAGGATGGAGCCATCCCTTTAGCCATTGTGGGGCGGCCTAACGTGGGAAAGTCCAGTCTCCTAAACCGGTTGCTGGGTGAGGAAAGGGTAGTGGTGAGCGAAACCCCGGGAACCACCCGAGACGCCATAGAGGTGACCCTCACCTACAAAGGCAAGAAGTTTATCCTTATAGACACGGCCGGGCTCAGGAGAAAAGCTCGAGTAGACTCCCCTCTAGAAGCCTATTCCATCACTAGAACGGTAAAGAGCATCCAAAAAGCCCACATTTGTCTTCTGCTCATAGACGCTCAGGAAGGGCCCACAACCCAGGATCAGAAGATAGCCGGGCTCATCGAAAGGGAGAAAAAGGTCTGCCTCATAGCCATCAGCAAGGCTGACCTCCTTACCCACCAGGACCAAAAGAGACTAGAAGCCCTCCTCAGGGTAAAGTTCCATTTTCTGCCACCCTTCGAGCCTGTATACACCTCGGCATTGACGGGTGAAGGCATCACCCAAATCTTGGACGAAGTCGCTTCTCTGAACCGCAAATTCACGGCCCAAATCACCACAAGCAACCTTAACAAAGCCTTGGAGAAGGCCATGGCCCGGTACGCCCCCACCGTGGAAGGCAAGAGACTCAAAATCTACTACGGCACCCAAGCCTCCTCGGGGGCCCCCCATTTCCTCCTCTTCACCAACATGCCCCAGAAAGTCCCTCCCACTTTCAAACGCTACCTGGAAAAGGTCCTGGCAGAAAACCTGGGCCTGGAGGGAGTGCCCATAAAACTCACCTTTAAACCCAGGAGATAGCCCATGGTCCCCAAGGAAGAAAAAACCTACATCATAGGTCTGGCTATAGGTGTGCTCCTAGCCACTCTGGTCCTCTATACCCTGTTGGGCTACTTCTACTCCCTAAACATGCCCCTGGGAAGGGAAAACGCCTCGGCCCTGGTGGTCCTGGAAAAAGGAGAATCCCTGAAAAGCTTCCTTAAAAAGTTGGACAAAAAGGGGGTCAAGGTAAACCCCTTTATTTTTCGCCTGTACCTGAAACTCACCGGCCACTCCAAAGACCTCAAAGCAGGTGAGTACATGATCTCCACCGGCCACTCCATCAAAACCTTGACGGAAACCTTAGTGAAAGGGAAGATCTACCTGCGAAGGGTGGTGATTTGGGAAGGGCTGGATATGTTCGACATCGCCCACCTCATGGTCCGAGCGGGCATCCTGTCCCGAGAGGAAGACTTCCTCAACGCCGCCACCAATCCCCTCCTCCTCAAGAAGATGAAAGTGCCGGGAAAAACCGCCGAAGGCTTCCTTTTCCCCGAAACCTATCGATTTCCCAGAAACTCCCCGCCCCAACGGGTGGTGGAAAAGATGATTTACACCTTCTGGGATAGGGTCCCCCCCACATTAGAAGCAAAATGCCGTGAAATGGGTTTCACCCTCTACGACGCAGTGATTCTGGCATCAATCATCCAAAAGGAAACCTTTGTGAAGGACGAGATGCCCCTGATTTCCGCCGTCTACCACAACCGGCTAAAGAGGGGGATGAGGCTCCAAGCCGACCCCACAGTGATTTACGCCATAAAACTCACATACGGTAGAGAAAAACTCCCATTGAGCAAAAAGGACCTCGCTTTAAATTCACCTTACAACACCTATCGACACCAGGGATTGCCGCCAGGACCCATATGCAACCCGGGCCTTGACGCCATAAAGGCAGCTGTAAACCCGGCGCATGTGAACTACCTCTATTTTGTGTCCAAAGGAGACGGTACCCACCACTTTTCCAGAACCCTGGCTGAGCATAACAGCGCCGTCTGGAAATTCATAAAGATGCCTAGGATAGAAAATCTACCTTGACAGAAAAAGGGCCAACCCCATCGGGAGATGGCCCTGTCACCTCTATCCTCTCTAAGCCGATTCAAGGACCTTCAACTGGGCTTTAACCCTTTCCAATCTTTTGGACAAGGCCTCCCTCTCTTCAGGAGTGACTTCACCGTGGAGGCGCTGAAAGATCTCCTCGTATTCCCGCCTGACCTCGTCTCTGTCAATCTCACCCGGCCTCTTGGCCATCTCGGTGAGGATGAGCACCCTGGAAGGACCCACCTCAGCGTAGCCCCACCCAATGGCCATGGCTTCCCTTTTTCCCCCGAACTCATAGACCAACCTTCCAGGTCTAACAGTGGTGAGAAATGGAGTATGGCCTGGCAGAACACCAAACTCCCCCTCCCCACCAGGAACGGTCACCACCGCCACCTCCTGGGAAAAGGCCAAGCGCTGGGGAGTGACTATCTCCAGCTTTAGGGCCTTCTCTGCCATACTTCAGACCCCCTTCTCCATTTCCTGGGCCTTCTTTACAGCCTCCTCTATAGTACCAACCATATAGAAGGCCGCCTCTGGCAAGTCGTCATACTCACCATCCGCCAGGGCTTTAAAACTCTTCACAGTATCTTCCAGGGAGACGTAACGACCAGGCCTACCCGTGAACTGTTCAGCCACGAAGAAGGGCTGGGAGAGGAACCTCTGGATACGACGGGCCCTATTGACGACGACCTTGTCCTCTTCTGAGAGCTCCTCCATACCCAAGATAGCAATGATTTCCTGAAGCTCCTTGTACCTCTGGAGGATCTGCTGGACCCTTCGGGCCACCGTGTAATGCTCCTCACCCACGATCTTGGGGTCCAAGATACGGGAAGTGGAGTCCAGGGGATCCACAGCCGGGTAGATGCCCAACTCAGCGATCTGCCTGGAGAGAACGGTAGTGGCATCCAGGTGGGCAAAGGTGGTAGCAGGAGCAGGGTCTGTCAGGTCGTCGGCGGGTACATACACAGCCTGCACAGCGGTAATGGAACCCTTCTTGGTAGAGGTGATCCTCTCCTGGAGCTGGGCGATGTCCGTAGCCAGGGTAGGCTGGTAACCCACGGCTGAAGGCATACGTCCCAGGAGGGCGGAAACCTCAGAACCCGCTTGGGCGAAACGGAAGATGTTGTCGATGAATACCAGGACGTCCTGGCCTTCCACATCACGGAAATACTCGGCCACGGTGAGACCCGTGTGAGAGACACGGAAGCGGCAACCGGGAGGCTCCGTCATCTGCCCATAGATTAGGGCCGTCTTATCCAGAACCCCAGCGTGCTGGGTTTCCAGCCACAGATCCGTCCCTTCTCTGGTCCTTTCACCGGCACCGATAAAGACAGAGACACCGCCGTGCTCAATGGCGATGTTCCGGATGAGCTCCATGATAATCACTGTCTTACCCACTCCAGCACCGCCAAAGAGTCCCGTCTTTCCACCTTTACAATAGGGCTCCAGCAGATCTATCACTTTGATACCCGTCTCCAAGATCTCGGTGCTGGTGGCCTGCTCCTCAAAAGAGGGAGCGGGCCTCAGGATGGGCCAATACTCCTCGGCCTCCACATCCCCTCCTTTGTCCACGGGCTGGCCCAACACGTTGAGGACCCTGCCCAAGACGCCACGACCCACAGGGGTCCTGATAGGCGCTCCCGTGTCTGTAACCTCCATACCTCTCACCAAGCCCTCAGTGGGTCCCATGGCCACACACCTCACCCTGTTGTTACCCAGATGCTGCTCCACTTCCAGAATGAGGTCGAAATCTATCCCCTGAGTCTCATCCTTTTCTTTAAGCTCCAGGGCATTGTAGAGGGCGGGGAGCCTACCTGGCTCAAACTCCACGTCCACCACGTTTCCCATGACCTGAACCACATGCCCTACGCTCTTTTCCATGGCATTCCTCCCCATCAACCTTTTAGGTCAAGGCCTCAGCCCCAGCCACCACCTCTAGGATCTCCTCGGTGATGGAGGCTTGCCTGGCCTTATTGTACTTCAATGTAAGGGTATCGATCATCTCCTCAGCGTTCTTGGTAGCATTATCCATGGCGGTCATCCTGGCACCCTGCTCACTGGAATATGACTCAAGGAAAACCCTGTAGACTTGGGTCTTGAAGTGAAGAGGCAGAAGCTCGTTCAGGATCTCTTGGGGAGAAGGCTCGTAAATAAAGTCCACAACCACCTCTTTTTCCCTCACCTCCATGGGCTCAATAGGTAAAAGCCTCTCCACCGTGACTTCCTGCCGGATGGCCGACTTGAACTCGTTGTATATGACATAAACGGCGTCATACTTACCATTGACAAACTCCGCCGTAACCAACTCCGCCAGCATAGCCGCATCGCTGTAGTCCACTTTCTTCATAAAGAAGTCGGTGAACACCCTGACCACCTGATACTCTGGCCTCCTCTTGAAATGATCCCTGACTTTGCGCCCTACGGTAACGAGAAAAACTTC
Source organism: Thermodesulfobacteriota bacterium (assembly GCA_024274915.1). Lineage (GTDB taxonomy): Bacteria > Thermosulfidibacterota > Thermosulfidibacteria > Thermosulfidibacterales > B14-G1 > B14-G1. The sequence continues at coordinate 25,953 of JAJSAC010000050.1, read as the reverse complement.
CCGTCCCTCAACCCCTTTTTCCTGAACAAATCTTTCGGCCCGATGCAGAATATTGGCGTTAAAGCCCCCACACAGTCCCCTATCGGAAGTGACCACCACCAGAAGAATCCTGCCCTCCTCCTTTTTGGCCAAGAGGGGGTGAAGCTCGGGATTGGCCCTCAGCGCCAAGGAAGAAGCCATCTCGTGCATTTTATAAGCATAAGGCCTCAAAAGGAGTATATCGTTCTGGGCCCGGCGAAACTTTGCCGCCGCCACCAGCTTCATGGTGTTGGTGATCTTCTGGGTACTCTTGATACTGGCGATCTTCCGCCTCATATCCCGGAGGTTGCCACTCATGACCGTCTCCTACACCACAAAGATCTTCTTGAATTCTTCCGCGGCTTTCCTCATCTTCCCTTCCATATCAGGGGAGATCTCCTTCTTATCCCTAATCTCCTGAAGGACGTCAGGATGGGAGCTCTTGAGATACTGGATGAATTCAGACTCGAATCGGCGACATGCATCCACGGGGAGATCATCCAAATAACCGTTGACCCCCACAAAGATCACTGCAATCTGCTCCTCCACGGGCATGGGCTGGTACTGGTCCTGCTTCAGGATCTCCACCATCCGCTCACCCCTGATGAGGAGTTTCCTCGTCGACTCGTCCAGCTCACTAGCAAACTGGGCAAAGGCCTCCATCTCCCTGTACTGGGCCAGATCCAGCCTGAGCATACCAGCCACCTGCTTCATGGCTTTAATTTGGGCAGCACCTCCCACCCGGGACACGGAGAGACCCACCGAAATGGCGGGCCTCACACCAGCGTAGAATAGGTCTGTTTCCAGGTATATCTGGCCGTCTGTAATGGAGATAACGTTGGTGGGAATGTAAGCAGAGACGTCACCCGCCTGGGTCTCAATGATGGGAAGGGCCGTGAGAGAACCCCCACCGAGCTCCTCATTGAGCTTGGCCGCTCTCTCCAGGAGCCTGGAGTGGAGATAGAAGATATCACCGGGATAGGCTTCACGGCCCGGAGGACGCCTCAGGAGAAGGGACATCTCCCTGTAAGCCTGGGCTTGTTTAGTGAGATCATCGTAGATGATGAGAGCGTGTTTACCCCTGTCCCTGAACCATTCTCCCATGGCGCATCCAGCATACGGAGCCAGATAAAGCAAAGGGGCAGGCTCACTGGCCGTGGCCGCCACCACAATGGTATAGTCCATGGCCCCGTGCTGCCGGAGTCTCTCCACTATCTGAGCCACCAAAGACCGCTTCTGACCAATGGCCACGTAGATACAATAGACGTCCGTGTCCTTCTGGTTGATGATGGCGTCAATGGCTATGGCCGTCTTCCCCGTCTGCCTGTCGCCGATAATGAGCTCCCTCTGTCCCCTCCCAATGGGGATCATGGCATCGATGGCCTTGAGTCCCGTCTGAAGAGGCTCGCAAACGGGTTGCCGGTCAACAACACCTGGAGCTATCCTTTCCACAGGGGCAAACTCCGTGGCCTCAATGGGGCCCAGGCCATCGATGGGCTGACCTAGAGGATTCACCACTCTACCGATGAGACTTTCACCCACGGGAACCTGGACGATCCTCTTGGTCCTCTTGACCCTATCCCCCTCCTTGATGTACACGTCGTCACCGAGGATGACGATACCCACGCTGTCCTCTTCCAGGTTGAAGGCCATACCATAAACACCATGGGAAAACTCCACCAACTCCGAATACATGACATTGTCCAGGCCGTAGACCCTGGCGATCCTGTCACCCACATAGGTGACAATACCCTCCTCGGCCAGTTCTACTCCCCTTTCAAACTCTTCAATCCGCTCCTTTAAAATTGCGCTGATCTCTTCCGCCCTGATCTGCATACCCTTCACCCCTCTATAAGCTTCTCTCTAATCTGCTCTAGATTGCCTTTTATACTGCCATCGAAGACCACTCCCCCCAGAAGAGTGACCACACCACCAATGATGGAGGGGTCCTCCTCAACCTCCAAGACCACCTTTTTCCCCACCAGGTCCTGAAAGCTCTTGCTCAAAACCTCCAATTCTTTGGAGGACAAAGGTCTGGCAGTCCTCACCTTTCCCCTCACCTGACCCAAGGCCTCGTCGGCCAGTTTCCTGAACTCCTCAACAATGATATCTAAGAGGGGCACCCTCTCCTTCTCCACCAAAACGAGCACGAAGTTCTTTATTCTTGGAGATAGGCCCAAGTCCCCTACCAGTATCTTTCCCATCTCCAAACGGTTCCTTCTAGGAACAACGGGCTGGGAAAGATACCGGTACAGTTTAGGGTTGGCTCTGAGAATATCCGAAACCCTTCTAAGCTGGGCCAGGGCATCTTCAAAGTCCTCCTTATGCTCCATCAAATTCTCAACAAGGGCCTTGGCGTATCTCCTGGCTAAAGCTCTGCTCATCAGTGTACCCCTTTGATTTTGGTAGCGTACTCCGAGAGGAGTCGCTGCTGATCCTCATCGGTAAAGTTCTCTTTGATAAGGCCTTCCGCCATGTTCACAGCCAACTCAGCTGCTTCCCTCTGGAGTTCCAGACGAGCCTTCTTAACCTCCAGGTTAGCCGCCGCCTCAGCCTGTTCCCGGATCCTCTGGACCATCTTCTCCGTCTCCTCCCGGATACGGCGCATCTGCTCGTCCCGCTCCCTCTCTGCTTGGTAGAGCATATCTTTCAGTTCTACTTCAGCATTCTTCAATTTAGCAGCGTACTCCTGGGCCCTCTTCTCAGCCTCTTCTCTGGTCTCCCTGGCCTCTTTTAGGGCCAGCTCTATCGTATGGACCCTTTCTTTGAAGTAGTTTTTCACAGGCTGGCCAACGAACTTGTAAAGCAAGAAAGCAAAAACGACAAAATTGATAACCCGGAAAGCCTCCATCATGAAACTGACGTGGTGCTCCCCTCCCTCACCTCCACTAGCCCAAACCAGCCCCGTCCACAAGAGAACCAAGAGAAGAACTGTAAAAACCCTGCCCCAAACCCCCATCCTTACGACTCCCACTTTGCATCCTCCTTGGCCCCTATAGCCCTGCCCAGGAGCCTCTCAGCAATGCTTATGGACAAAGCCTGAACCATCCTCTTAAGGGCGGTGGAAGCTTCTTCCTGCTCATGTTCTATACGCTCCCTGAGGGTTTTAATCTGGGCCTCCGCCTCTTCTCTTGCCTTGGCCAAGGCCTTCCTTTGCTCTTCCACGGCCTGGACTCTCCCTTCATTCACTATCTGAAGGGCCTGCTGCCGGACTTCCAAAACCTTCTTGTTGTACTCCTCCATAAGCCTTTCCGCCTCTTCCATAAGACGGCGGGCCTCGGCCATGGCACCATCGATATTTCCCCTCCGCTCGTCCAAGATCTTCAAGATAGGTTTGAATATGAGAAAATTCATGAGAATGACGAGAACAATAAAATTCACCATCTGGATGAATAGCGTATAATCCAGATTTACCATGGTTCACCCCGTAACCTGTTATTTATTTCTCAAATTCCTGGCGGTGAGTAGCACAAAAAAAATTTGAATGTCAAGGCTGGAAAATCCACTAAACAGGAAATGCATTTTTAACTTTCAGATGCGCCCTTTTCCATGGGTATCACCCTGCTCCCAGCCACCTCAGACTCCATCTGGCAATGGCCCGTAAAGAGGGCTCCCTCTTCGATGGCCAGCTTGGGAGTTACAATATCCCCTTGGACCTTGCCTGTTGCCAAGATCTCCACCTTCTCCTGGGCCGTGATGTTTCCTATCACGGTGCCCGCCACCTGGATAGAACCCACTTTAACCTCGGCCTTCACCTCGGCCTCCCTGCCAACAATGAGGTGGCCTTCTGACGAGATCTCACCCTCCATATTCCCTTCCAGCCTGACCACCCCGTCAAAGATCAGAATTCCCTTAAACTGGGTGCCCTTTCCCAGGAAAGCCTGCAATTCCCCCCTCGGCTGCTCCTTTTTCCCCATGCCCCCTCCCTTACTGACCTGCCTAGTGGTTTTCAACCCTCTCTTATCCCATAGACAGAGAATGTGTCAACTTTCCCTTCGAATTCTTGCCTTTACCGAAAAAAGATGGTCCAAATCCCGTATCATGGAGGAGAAAGCCTTTATATCCGACATCCACTCCAATTGGGAGGCTTTAGGAAAAACCTTAGAAAAGCTGAGCGCCCAGGCAATAGAAGAAATCTACTGCCTGGGAGATATAGTGGGATACGGTCCAGATCCGGAGTTATGCGTAGAGGAAGTTCGCAAGAGGTGTACAGGAGTGGTGGCGGGAAACCACGACTGGGGGGTAGTAGGAAAGACTTCCATTTTAGACTTCAACTCAATAGCCCAGGCAGCGGTGTATTGGACTCGAAATAAGCTCAATGACACCCAAAAGGAGTATCTTGCCTCCCTCCCCCTCACCCTTCACCTCGAAGGGGATATCCTCCTGGTCCACGCCTCCCCCCTGATGCCTCAGGAATGGTTCTACGTTGTGGACGAATACTCAGCTCGGATAGCCCTAGAAAACAGTTCTGAAAAGGTGATCATGGTGGGCCACAGCCACATACCAGAAGCCTTCCGATTGAAGGAAGGTGAAATAGAGACTGTACCTTTCCCCTTTAGACTGGAAGAGGGAGCCCGGTACCTGGTGAACGTGGGGAGCGTGGGGCAACCCAGAGACGGAGACCCAAGGGCCTGCTGCGTAATACTGAAAGGAGAAGAGGTAAGGTTGGAAAGACTCGCCTATCCGGCCGAAATCACCTCCAACAAAATTAGAGAAAGGGGACTTCCTCCCCTCCTAGCCCATAGAATAAGGGAAGGGTGGTAACCAGCCTTCTATAGCCCCTCTTCCCCCTCCTTTTCTTGACCCTCTCCCCAAAATCTGTTAGTTTTCCCAAGGTTTTTCGCTTCCATCCACACAAAGGCTGAGAAGAAAGGAGTCGGCTATGAAGGAGTATGGAATCCATCAAATCAGGAACATCGGCCTCCTATCCGATGGCGGGGCAGGAAAGACCACTCTGGCCGAGGCCATTCTCTTCAATGCAGGAGTAACAAATCGTCTAGGCAAGGTGACAGACGGGAACACCGTAATGGACTACGATCCCGATGAGCATCGAAGAGGCTGTTCTATTAATGCTGCCGTGGCCTCCTTCTCTTACAAAAATAAAAAGGTGAACCTGATTGATACTCCAGGTTACGCCAATTTCATCTCTGACACCATTGGCTGCCTCAGAGTCATAGATGGGGCCATCTTCTTGGTGAGCGCCGTGGATGGACTCAAAGTGCAAACGGAGAAACTCTGGAACTCTGCAAAGGAGCTGGGCATACCCCGGATCTTCTTCATCAATGAGATGGACCGTAGCCAGGCAGAGCTGGAGAAGGTCCTAGAAGAAATAAAGGACGAGCTAGGGGTAAAACCCATTCTTCTCACTTACCCCCTAGGCAAGGGAGATGATTTCGCAGGGGTGGTGGAGCTCCTGACAAAAAAAACCCTCGTCTATGAAGGAGAAGAGGGAAAATTCACCGAGGTAGTAGAAGTACCCGACGAAGTCAAAGACGCCGTTGAGGAGGCTCATAACACCCTGATCGAGGATATCGCCGAAACCAACGATGACCTAATGGAAAAGTACCTAGAAGGAGAAGAACTCTCCCAAAAAGAGCTCATGGAAGCCCTTGCCCAGGGGGTAAAAGAGGAAAAGGTCTTCCCCGTCCTGATAGGCTCGGCCCTTTTAAACAAAGGCGTCCATTCCCTCATGGAAACCATGGTGGAGATCCTCCCATCGCCCCAGGAAAGGCCACCTGTCAAGGGTGTAAATCCCAGCACGGGAGAGGAAGAAGAGAGAAAGTGCTCCATGGATGAACCCTTGGCCGCCTTAGTCTTCAAAACCATCTCTGACCCTTATGCGGGAAAGATCACCCTGTTCAAGGTCTTCTCGGGCGTCTTGGAAGGAGACTCCACAGTATACAATTCCTCTAAGGAAACCAAAGAACGGGTAGGCAAACCCTTCTTTATGGCAGGAAAAGAACAGAAGCCCACGGACAAAGTGATAGCCGGGGACATAGGGGCCGTGGCAAAGCTGAAAGAGACCGGCACAGGAGACACTCTGTGTGCTCCTGATGCGCCTTTCCTCTTCCCCCCCATCCCCTTTCCCGAGCCAATCCTCTCCTTCGCTATCCAAGCCAAGAGCAGAAGCGATGAAGAGAAGATCAGCGCTGCCCTCCAGAGGCTTATGGAAGAGGACCCCGGGCTCAAGGTGAAAAGGGATGAGCAGACTAAAGAACTCATCATCTCTGGACTGGGTCAACTACACCTGGAAACCATCGTGGAAAGGCTCAAGAGGAAATACGGAGTAGAGGTGGAACTCCAGACCCCCAAGGTTCCCTACAAAGAGACTGTCAAGAAGAAAGTGAAGATGCAGGGACGGTACAAGAAGCAGACGGGCGGTAGGGGCCAGTACGGAGACGTGTGGATCGAGATAGAGCCATTGCCCCGGGGATCAGGATTTGAGTTTGAAGATCGCATTGTAGGGGGTGCCATTCCTCGTCAGTATATTCCTTCAGTAGAGAAAGGGATCAGGGGAGCCATGCAGGAAGGTGTGCTAGCAGGTTACCCCGTAGTAGACGTGAAAGTGGTCCTCTACGACGGCTCCTTCCACCCCGTGGACTCCTCGGACCTAGCCTTCCAGATCGCCGGATCCCTCGCTTTCAAAAAGGCAGTGGCCCAAGCCAACCCCGTATTGCTTGAACCCATCATGACCCTCGAAGTGATATCCCCTGACGACTGTGTAGGTGATGTGATAGGTGACCTCAACGCCAAAAGGGGCAAAATCCTAGGAGTAGAGGCCAAAGGCAAAAATCAGATCATCAGGGCCCAAGTGCCCCTTGCCGAAATTCTCCGTTACGCCCCTGAACTTCGGTCCATCACAGGGGGAAGGGGAACCTACTCCATGGAATTCTCCCACTATGAAGAGGTTCCTCCCCACCTGGCCCAAAAGATTATAGAAAAAAGCAAGGGGGAAGAAGGAGAGGGTTGATTGAGGAGACTCCTCCACGGGATAAACCTGAGGACGGACATTCCCCGTAGAATAGTGGTAGAAGACGAACCCAAGAGAAAGTCCCGCTTACTTTTCCTGGTGGTGGGGCTTCTCATTTTACTTGCCATTTCAACCTTCCTCAAACCCCCCAGAAATAGCGAAGGCCCTGAGATAAGGGAAGCGGAGATTCGAATCCCACACCACCAGCCCCCCACCTCACCAAAGCTCGCTCCACCCACATCGCTCCAAAAAACTCCATCCGCCGAGAGGTGGGATGGGGAAATCCCCGACAGCATGAAAACCCTCCCCAAGGGAAAGATCCTGGTAGTCCTCTTTCCCGGTAAGAAGCCCCAGCAAGTGAAAAAGAGCCTTTCACTCCGAGGAATATCTTTTCAGGAAAGAAGGAGAAAAACTACCATCACCCTGTGGAGGGTGATGGTGGAGGCCACCCCATCCACCGTTGCCACGAAGGCTTCGGTGGTAAGAAAAATCACAGGAACCCCTCCGTGGAAACTGACTATGAAAGGTACCCTATACCTGGCAGCGGCCTCCCTGAGCGACGGAAAAGGGGCCAAAAGACTGGGGAAAACCCTAGAAAAGGCTCACCTGAAAGTGTTGATTCTCCCCATCAAGAGAACCATTGAGCTCAACTCCCTCACTTTCCACATAGAAGAAGACCAATGGCTATCCCTTAAACCCTCTCTAGAAAGGTTGGGAGTTCATTTCCTAGAAGAAACCCCCCTGGAGAAGAGAACCTCCCTCTTCCATCCTGTGTCCACTATTTCCCAAGGAAAAGGCTCTTCCCGTGTTCTCTCACGGTGAAGGTAGTAGTCTGGGCTCACGTTATAAAACTTCAGGGCACGAGACCAATTGCCTTCAAAAGAGGTCCACGCGCGGACAAGGGCCTCTCCCACCTTTCTGTCGCCCCTGGATATTAGACCCTGAAGAAGGGACCACTTGGGGCCTTCCCAAGTCACCGTGACCCCTCTAGCCCCCCGAAGGCCTGTCTCTACTCTACGCATCTTCTCCTTTAAGCTATCCCGGGTCTCCATGACACACCACTGAAAAGGGGTATGGGGCTTGGGCACGAAGGGAGCAAGACTGATGTGGACACGGGGCCGAGAAAGCCCAAGTTTCTTGCAAAGGTGAAGGAGCTTTTTGGGAAAAGCCACCAGGGCTTCCAGGTCTTCGTCCGTCTCACCCGGAAGGCCTACCATGAAATAAAATTTTAACACCTCTGCCCCGTTCTCAACACAGTAGAGCAGCCTCTCCATAATGAAGTCCTGGGGAAAGGGCTTTCCAATCCCTCCTCTGAGCCTTTCCGTGGCAGCCTCTATCCCAAAGGTGACCCTCCCACTTTCCTGAGAGACCACTTTGAGAATGGGAAGGGGTGAATCTACCCGGAGGGAAGAGAAGGTAACACCCTTCCCCTTGGCCACAGCCCCCTCCACCGCCTCCGCCAGGTGAGGATGATGGGAGAGAGAGGTTCCCACAAATCCCAGCCTGCCATAGGGGGCCTCCAGATAACCCAGAAGTCTCCTCCGACTCACCACCCTTAAAGGCCGGCATATATGGGAAGATAGACAAAACTTACAAAGATGAGGACACCCCCGGCTCACCTCCACTAGATAGGCTCTAGAAAATGAACTCTCAGGTGTCACCAGGGAAACCGTATTCCCCTCTTCGGCAAAGCCCCGCCAAAAACTCCAGGTCACCGGCAAAGGAACGTCGGCCTGGGCCTCCACAGAGACGAAGCGGCCGAAGGCATCGAAACGTGGTTCGTAAAGATGAGGTACATACACCCCAGGAATCTGGGCCAGGCGCCGAAAAAGCCCGGGGTTCCTGGTTCCCCCCTCATCCAAGAGAACTCTCAACAAGGAAGGAAAGGTCTCCTCCCCTTCACCCACCACCACCACATCGGCCATGGGAGCAAAGGGCTCAGGATTGGCTGAAGGCACTATTCCACCAAAGATCACCAGGGGATCGTTTCCCCCCCTCTCCCGAGCCAGGGGTGGCACCTTGGACCACAGCAGGAGACGCACCACATTTAGGAGGTCCAACTCGAAACTGACAGAAAAAGCCAGAATATGGAACTCTCTGGGGGTCTGTTTCAGTTCCATGGAGACCAGTTCTTCTCCCTTATCCAAAGGAGGCTGTAAAGAGGGATCTGGAAGGAAGCAGCGGTCACAAGCCACACCCGACATGGTGTTGGCCATACGGTAAACGCTTTGGAAGCCCATATTGGCCATGCCCACCCGGTAGAGATTGGGAAAATAAAGGAGCAAGGAGAGATCCCAACCCCTGGTGCAGAGCTTCTCACCCTCCTCCAAAGCCAGAAGCTCGTCCCACCTGGAAGCCAGAGCCCTACAGATCAACGGCTCTCTTTCTCCAACATCCTCCTCAGCATAGGAGGCAGATCCCCATATTCCTCTAGATCAATCTCCTCCTGAACAGGCTGAGGAGGCTCAGCAGGCAAATCCCTCCTCTGAGGTTTAAGCTTGACCTCCTCGGGCGGAGTAAGTTCCAACTCTTCCCGTACCTCGTCAAAACCGGTAGCTATCACTGTCACCCTCACCTCTTCCCCCACCCTGTCATCAATAACCGCCCCAAAAATGATGTTGGCATCCTCGTGAGCCGCCTCATAGACCACCCTAGCCGCTTCCCTCACTTCGACGAGAGTTAGGGCCAAGCCCCCGGTAATATTGATGAGCACACCCCGGGCCCCCTCCACCTTCACATCCTCCAAAAGGGGACTGGAAACGGCCCCCAGAGCCGCCTTCCTCGCCCGCTCTTCTCCCATGGCCGAAGCGGTACCCATGAGAGCCAACCCCTGGCCCTCCATAACGGTCTTCACATCGGCAAAGTCCACATTCACTAATCCCGGAACAGTTATGATGTCGGAGATGCCCTGAACGCCCTGACGCAGCACGTCATCGGCTATCCTGAAGGCCTCCTTAAAACCCGTCTTTTCGTCTACCACCTCAAAGAGCTTCTCGTTGGGAATAGTTAAGATGGTATCCACACAGGCTCTGAGCTCCCTCAACCCATCCTCGGCGTTTCGCATCCTCTGCTTACCCTCAAAGAGAAAAGGCCTGGTCACCACAGCCACGGTCAGCGCCCCCAATTCTCTGGCAACTTTGGCCACTACAGGAGCGGCACCAGTTCCTGTACCACCTCCCATCCCCGCCGTGACAAAGACCATGTCGGCCCCTGCAAGGGCTTCCTTTATCCTGTCCCCATCCTCCTCAGCCGCCTTGCGTCCCACATCAGGATTGGCCCCCGCCCCCAACCCCCGGGTTATACTGGATCCTATATGGACCTTCACGGGAGCCTTGCAGCGGCTCAGGGCTTGAACGTCGGTGTTTATGGCCACAAACTCCACACCTTGGAGGCCATGCTCTATCATGTTGTCCACAGCGTTGCCTCCAGCGCCTCCCACACCCACTACCTTTAAGACCGCACCCCTGGTCAGGTCCTCATCCAGCTCTATCAAGAGCACCACCCCACCTCCTCACTTCTTCAAAGCCGACTCCAAGATACGCAATACCAGTTCTTCAAAAGATATACCAGCCGCTGCAGCAGCCTTGGGCAAGAGACTGGTTTCTGTCATGCCGGGAATAGTGTTTACCTCTAGAACATAGGGGATCCCGTCCTCCGAAAGACGAAAATCTACCCTGGAAACGTCTTTACAACCCAAAGCCCTATGGGCCAAAAGGGCCATGTCCTGGACCAGTAGGGCAGTATCCCTGGGCAGATTGGCAGGAACCTCGTATCTGGTGAGTCCCGGTGTATACTTGGACCGATAATCGTAGAATCCCGTCTCTGGTATGATCTCTATAACTGGGAGAGGCTCATCTCCCAGGATGCCTACAGTAATCTCCCTGCCCTCTATAAATTCCTCCACCAGCACCGTGTCTCCGTACTTGTAGGCATCCCTTAAGGCCCCCTCCAATCCCTCTCCCTCCTCCACTATGCTCACCCCAATGGTAGATCCTTCGGCAGCAGGCTTAACCACCAAGGGATAGGTGAGTTCCTCCAGAGGCACCTCCCCGGGAAGGGTCCAGCCTTCCCTGCGAAAGATGGTATATCGGGGCACGGGGATCCCGTGATAAGAGAAGAGGCGCTTGGAAGCCACCTTGTTCATGGCCAGGGCACTGGCCAACACCCCAGACCCTGTGTAAGGAAGGCCCAGATACTCCAATACTCCCTGGATCACTCCGTCCTCCCCAAAAGCACCGTGAAGGGCAATGAAGACTATCTGGGGTTCCACCCTTTTCAGATCTTCCACTAGCTTTGATAGATTCTCCCCCACATCCAATTCCACCACGTGCAGGCCTTTTTTTCTCAAGGCCAAGGCCACTGCCCCACCAGTTTTAAGAGACACCTCCCTCTCAGAGGAAGGCCCCCCCAGCAGCAACGCAACCCTCATCTTCTCCAAACTAAAACACTCCCGCATAGATTATCTCCTCCTCCAGAGAAATGGAAAACCTCTCCCACACCCTCCCCTTCACCATCTCTATCAGTGCCCTCACATCCTGGGCCTTGGCCCGGCCCAGGTTGACAATAAAATTGGCATGGAGGGGAGAAACCATGGCATCCCCCACCCTAGCCCCCTTCAAACCCACCTCCTCTATGAGCACCCCCGCACTGTGACCTGGCGGGTTTCTAAAAACAGAGCCCGCAGAAGGGAAATCCAAAGGCTGCTTCTGACGCCTCAACCTAGCGAAACGGACCATCTCCCCTCGGATCTTATCCCTATCCCCGGGGACCAATCTAAGGGTAGCCCCCACCACTGTGGACCCTTTGAGAGAAGAAGTCCGGTAGCCCCAATCCACCTCCTCTCCTCTGAGGACTTCCACCCTCCCATCCACCAGGACCTCCACCGCCTCCACCAGCTCACCCAAGGTCCGATCAAACGCCCCCGCGTTCATAGTTAAGGCTCCACCCAAAGTACCAGGTATTCCCCCCAGAGGTTCCAGACCTGACAGCCTGTACTTCATGGCAAGGGCGGAGAGAAGCCCCAGGAAAACCCCCCCCTGGGCCCTTATCCTGTCCCCATCAACCTCCACTTCCATCAACCCCCTGGTGAGTACAACCAGCCCAGGAAATCCCCCCTCCCCCACCAGAAGATTGGACCCACCTCCCAAAAGCAATAAAGGAACCCCTTCTTTCCCTGCCCACTTCTCCAACCGGACCAACTCTTCAATGGAAGAGGGGGTAGCCAGATATCTTGCAGGACCTCCTATCCTGAAAGTGGTGTATTGTCCCAGGAGTACGCCTCTCTCCAAAACCCCTTTCACCTCTCCTCCAAAGCCCGCAACACTTCCCTTCCCACCTTCCACACGTCCCCCGCTCCCAGAGTGATGAGGAGATCTCCCTCTCGAAGGGTCCTCACCAGATGTCCCACCACTTCCTCCCTGGTAGGTAGAAAGAGGGCTCTAGGACAGCTTTTTTCCTTCACCCCCTGCCAGAGATCCATCCCCGTCACTCCATTGGGACTCTCCCCTGCAGAGTAGATTTCCATAACCACCAGCTCCTCCGTCCCATGGAAAGACTCCCAGAAAGACTCCAGGAGAGCTTTGGTTCGGGAGTACCTGTGGGGCTGGAAGACCACCACCATCCTCCTGTGGGGCCACTCCTGCCTGGCCGCCTGGAGAGTACACTTTATTTCCGTTGGATGGTGACCATAATCATCCACTACCAATACCCCTTTCACTTCCCCTTTGGGAGTGAGCCTCCTATCAACCCCAGAGAAAGTGGCCAAGGCCTCCACGCCCTCCTCCCACTTCACTCCCATCTCCAAAGAAAGGGCCAAAGCGGCCAATGCGTTAAGGGTGTTATGTTGACCGGGAAGACGAATCCTCACCCTGCCAAGCTCTTCTCCTCCCCTGAGGCAAGTGAAAGACTGGCCATCTCCTTCCTTTTTCACATCCACAACCCTGTAATAAGCCCCAGGGGAGAAACCATAGGTGACCCGACCTTTCCCAACCATCCCCTTCAGTACAGGGTCATCCCAACAGACGAGGGCCAAATCCTGAACGTGGCCGAGAAAAGTTCGGAACGCCTCCACCAAAGTGGGAAAGTCTCCGTAATGGTCCAAGTGCTCCATGTCCACGTTGGTGACCACGGCGTAATGGGGAAACAGCTTGAGAAAAGACCCATCACTCTCATCGGCTTCAGCTACAATCAACCTACCCTTTCCTAAAAGGGCATTGGTATCCATGGATAGAAGACGTCCTCCCACCAACACTGTGGGCTCCCAACCGGCCTCTATGAGAATGGCCGCCACCATGGCCGAGGTGGTGGTCTTGCCATGGGAGCCAGCCACAGCCACCCCTTCCTTTTCAGCCATGATCCTGGCCAGCATCTCCCCCCTGTGCACCACGGGGACATCCCTCCTCCTAGCCTCTACCAGCTCAGGATTGTCCTCCTTTATGGCCGTGGAGTAGACCACTAATCGAGCATCACCCACCTGCTCTGCCCTGTGGCCCATGAAAACCCTGGCCCCTAACTCCTCCAACTGGTCTAAGAGCACATTCCGTTGGATATCGGAGCCACTCACCTCTACTCCCATGGAGAGGAGTATGCGAGCCAGAGCACTCATGCCCACTCCTCCCATACCAACAAAATGTACTCTACCCTCCAGCACCCACCACCTCCCAACACCGCTCAGCTATCGCCCTAGCTGCACGGGGTTTGCCCAGCTTTCTAGCTTCCATACCCATGGCCTCCAACCCACTGTCATCGAAGAGAAGACTTAGTATTTTACCACCTAAAAGGCCCGGTTCAAACTCCAACTCTGTTATGACCAGGGCGGCACCAGCCGCCTCCAAGGCCCTGGCGTTGTGAAGCTGGTGGTCACCCACAGCATGGGGAAAGGGAATGAGAATGGACGGTTTCCCCAACACCGTCACCTCCGCCAGGGTTGTGGCACCAGCCCTGCACACCACCAGATGGGCCGTAGCATAGGCCTTCCCCATCTCATGAATGAAAGGAGTCACATGGGCCTCCAGGCCTACCCTCTCATAGGTCTCTTTCACTTCCTCCACCATACCCTCACCCACTTGGTGAATGAAGGCCATCCTCTCCCTATGTTCCTCGAAAAGTCCCAAGTCTCCCATCAAAGCTCTATTTATGGACTTGGCCCCCTGGCTGCCTCCGAAGACCAGGACCACCCTCTTGTCCCGGCCAATACCAAAAAAAGCGGGGTCCCTGGAGACCCCTGCAAGTTCCCTCCTCACGGGATTGCCCGTCACCCTCGTTCGAGCCCTTTGAGAAAGTCCTTTAGTCCTGGGATAGGAGAGGAAAACTTCCCGGGCCCAACGAGACAACACCCTGTTGGCCAACCCAGGCACAGCATTCTGTTCGTGGAGAAAAAGGGGAATTCTAAGGGCCACGGCGGCCAATCCCGCTGGTAAAGAAGCATACCCCCCCACACCCAGTACCCATCGAGGCCGCACCACTCTCAGGATCCTCAGAGACTGACGGAAACCCACAATCAGTTTGAGGAGGGCCACTCCTCTCCTGAGACCTCTCCCCCGAAACCCCTCGGCCTCAACCACATGTAGGGGAAAACCTTCCCTGGGCAGTATCCTGGCCTCGATACCATGGAAAGTGCCAATGAAATGGACCTCCACTGCAGGCACCATATCCTCCAACTCCCTGGCCACAGCAATAGCAGGGAAGAGATGGCCCCCTGTGCCTCCTCCGGCCATAACCACTCTTTCAGGCAAACCAATGCCTCCAGAAGGGATGAAACTACTAGAGAAGTAGTACAACAACAGAGGGAAAGTTACAACGCAGAAAAGAGAGCCTGGCGGAAGTGGGTGGGAATCGAACCCACCAGCCCCCTTTTGGGAGGCTCACCGGATTTGAAGTCCGGGGGCAGCACCAGCCACCAGCCACTTCCAAGAGGCAGAGGGTGCTATAATTTCCAAAGGTTTCACTGTCAACCTTAAAGGGCCTGACAAAAAGGGGGAACCGCGAAAAGGTCCCCCCAAGCGGTATCTAGGGCTATTCACTCACCAAAGTGCCGTAGATCCACCCAATCCTGCCATCGGGCAGGGTGACCTGGTACCAGCTCCCCTGCCTACCCATAGCCTTCAGTACAGTGCCCGCTGTCACCTTGGTAACGATGGAATGATTGGTCCCTGGACCCGATCTCACATTGGCCGTTCTCACTACATGCATCACTCTCACCTGGGGAAAGCTCACATACCCAGCGGTAGGGCTGGAAACAGCGGCAGGAGCAGAAGCACCAACGGGCTGACCCGTTTCGCCGTAACGGTAGTAGGTCTGGGGAACCATCTGGGCTATCGCATTCACAGCGTTCTGAAGCATGACCCGGATAGCCTTCTCCATAGGGGTGTTCTTGTAAGCGCCCAGGGCTCCACCCAAAAAGACATGGCTGCTCACCCTGGCCCCAAGACCGCCACCAATACCCCAGCTTGTAGCCTTCCCTTCCACAGTGGTGGCGTTGATAACCCTACCTGTCCTCACATCCACCAAACGGAGGTCGGCCGCGATATAGGCATTCTTCATCTTGGCCCCCACCCCGCCTAGCACGGTGCCAAAAAGGCCACCCACAGCACCGCCACCACCTGTGTAGTTAGGTTCAAAGGCGGTGATGGCCCCAACCACCAAAACATCGGCAGATTCGATTTGTCCTTTCTGGGCAGCCTTGCGTTGATTCACATATTCCGACTGGGCTAGCTCCAATTCTTTCTTGACCTCTTCAAACCCCTCGCCCCTTTCCAGAACAACAAAACGCCCTGTACGAAAGAGGGCCGTAGCAAGCATATCTGCTAGACCATCACCAATCTGGCCTCCGCACTGGGCCGCCTTACACTTGAAACTTGCCACCGCAATCCTAGCCTTAGGTCCCTGATAGGTGAGGGCTTCCTGAACGGTTGGTCCTCCTGTTTGCACATTGGTGGTAGTCTCGGTACACGCCGTTATCAAAAGGGCTGCCATTGCCAGCAAAAGGACCTTGCCTACTCTCTTCATCCCTTCCTCCTTGCAAAGAGTGGTCTCATATCCATTGTTTCCCATGGAAGACTACACTAGAATCGTTTTCAAAACAAGATGGAGGTTGGAGACCCGTGCTCATAAAAACACCTTTACACCTAACACCTCGATGCGTGGCCCTGGGCTCTAAGTACTTTCCCTTGTTTTGGCTAGCCACAGACCCTCCCATCCTGGTAGAAGGAGGGGTGTCAGCCGTCGCTCCTACCGCTTTAAAACAGATGAAAGAACTAGGACTGGCTCCACCCCAAGCCTTAATCCTCCTCCACGAACACAACGACCACGTTTTGGGAGTCCCCCCTTTAAAAAGGGCACTACCCACCTTGGATGTCTGGGGTACCACCGAAACGGTCCAGCTTTTATCCAAGGAGAAGGTGATAGAAAGCTATAGGCAAACCGACCGATTTTTCACCAAGGTGCTAAAGGAGCACGGAGAAGGAAAAGAGATCCCTTGGCAGAACTTTCCCTCTATCCTTTCCCTGGACCAAGACTCTCTTCCACCCGGTATCCAAATACTGCCCACTCCAGGCCACAGCCCGGGCTCCTGCACCCTTTTCTGGGAAGGAGAAGGCATCCTCTTTGTCTCCGACTCCATGGGCTACTACTCTTCCCAGGGCAAACACTTTCCCCTCTTCTTTCAAAGCCTGGAACTATACCTGGAATCTATAGAAAAGTTGAGGGCGCTAAGCCCAACCATCTTAATTTTGGGACACCTCCGGTATTTTGGGGGGGAAGAGGTGAGCAGAATCTTCCAGAAATCCCGGGATGAGGCACTAAAACTGGTCGAGAAGGTGAAGAGATCCACTGAAAAAGCCGAAGAAATGGTCTTTCAAGCCATCCACCAAGATGAACTGGTCACCTTTTACCAAAAAGAAGTGATCCAGGAGTGCGCCCGGCTCCTGGTGAGAAGGGCCCTGGAGCTATAGGAGAAACTATGGACCTCTCCCTTCATCTCTACGTCACCACTCTGGCCAAAGTAGCCCTCATGGTCTTTGGAGGTGTGATCCTAGGGAAAGTCCTGGAAGAGAAGGGTTGGACCCGTTTTTTCCGCTACTTCACCCGACCCATTTTGAGGAAGGCACACCTTCCCTTGTGCTGCGAAGGCGCCCTCATCACGGCGCTGGTCTCAGGGTTCGCTGGAGACGCCCTCCTCTCCCTCCATTACCGGGAGCAAGAACTAACACCCAGGCAAGTGGTTTTGGCATCCATGCTCCTCAATCTTCCCCTCTTCTTATCCTTCGTCCCACTCCTCGTGGGAATCGTATACCCCCTCACTGGTTGGGTAGGACTGGCCTACCTGGGAACCCAAATCACCGCCAGTCTGGGACTCATGATGGTGGCCATGGGCATAGGCCGCTTCACCTTTCCCCCCGTTTCCAATGGGGTAGCAGAGAACGGAGGGGAAAAACCGGAGCCCACTATCCACCAAGTCCTCAGGAAAGCCTCTCTGGACGCCGCTAAAGTGACCTTCAGAATCCTCATCATCGCAGGTCCCGTTATGGGATTGGTGTTCTATCTGGTGAACAGGGGCTTTTTCCAAAGTTTTCAGCAAAGCTTGGCCTCATACATCCGCTTCCCCGGTCTCCCCCCTCAAGCCCTAGCCATCACTGCAGCTCATACCCTTCACATCGCTGGAGGTGCAGCCGTAGCAGGGGGACTCCTTAAGGCCGGCCTGGTAACCCCCAAAGAGGCCCTCCTGGCCATGGTTTTGGGAAACGCCGTGGGAACACCCTTTAGGAGTCTAAGAATGGCTCTACCCCGCTATCTGGCCCTTTATCCCCCCAAACTGGCTATAACCATCATCCTATGCACCCAGGGCATCAGGGTCTCTATGGTGCTAACCCTCTACTTCCTCATCCTCTGGCTCTGGTAAAGGGACCTCCACCTCCAACCAAGGTACGTGTTGCTGGGCACCGTAAACATCGGCATCCCCAATCCCTCCCGAAGGGACAGGTCTCACTATGGTAGCCTTCACAGCCCTGGCAGCGGGAACAAAAACCAGATGGAGAACATGCTCCAAGGGCACACCATAGAGACGGGCCACCAACTCCCGGGTTATGATCTCTGAAGATCTCACCCCCTCGAAGGTTTCCATATCGGGAAAGATGATATCGAAGGTGAGTTCAAAGGGACCTGCATTCTTGCTCCTTATAACTTCCGCCAGATCCACCAGCCTGAGCCTCTGCACTACCTACCCCCTTGCCATCCTTCCTTCGCACCCTTAATCTTGGAGAAAAAAAGGGGGAAAGACAACCATGGGGAAGGTTGAGGTGCTATACCAATGGTTTCTCCAAAAACGGGCAGAAAGATGTGCCCAAGCCCTGGAGAAGAACGGTTTCCACACCCGCGTCTTTCCAGATCTACCCACTGCCATTGACCACATACTGGAGACCTGTGAAGAGGTCCAGAGCATCGGCTTCGGGGGGTCCCTAACACTGGCCCAACTGGGGATTTACAGGGCCCTGGAGGGCTCGGGTAAGACCCTCCTCAACCATGGCCTGCCCCATCTCTCCCCCCAAGAAAGAATGGAAATCCTTCGCCAGCAACAGACTTGCCAGCTTTTCCTCACATCCACCAATGCTGTAACCCTAGACGGAAAGCTAGTAAACATGGATGGCACTGGAAACAGGGTGAGTGCCATGGCCTTCGGACCCGAGAAGGTGGTGGTAGTGGCGGGAGCAAACAAGATAGTCCCCGACGTCTCCGCAGCCATCCAGAGGATCAAAGAGTACGCCGCCCCCATGAACGCCAAAAGGCTGGGCTTCGACACCCCCTGTGCCAATACGGGATTCTGTGCCGACTGTTCTTCACCCAGAAGGATCTGCAATATACTCACCATCCTGGAGAAGTGCCCACCCCGCACCCCCATCCATGTCATCCTCATAGCCCAGAGCCTGGGACTCTGAGCTCTTCAGCCCATCTCCAAGAACTCTATTCTGAAGGGC
Organism: Thermodesulfobacteriota bacterium; assembly: GCA_024274915.1. Lineage (GTDB taxonomy): Bacteria > Thermosulfidibacterota > Thermosulfidibacteria > Thermosulfidibacterales > B14-G1 > B14-G1. The sequence continues at coordinate 6,996 of JAJSAC010000050.1, read as the reverse complement.
TCCATTGGGTCTTCCACCCTCACCAGGTGGTGGATGTTGAAGGAATAGACAGGTCCCATGGGAATGTCCGAAGGCGAATACAGGAGGGCCAGATTCCCTGCAGTGGCTTTTCTCCCTTTGTAATGGTAATGCATGAGAAAGGAGCGAGCAAAAGAACAAATGGCCTGAGCCCTTTCCTGGGTAGGGGCCACGGCTTCGAAGACCAGCCCCCACTCGTGGGAGGTGACCTCTCTGACAGGCTCCAGGGGACCCATAACCCCGTCCTTGCCGTAAATATGAAAGAGGACCTGCCATTCCCCAGAACCATAATAATCCCTTAAAGCCTTCTCTGTGGCTTCCCGCCACTCTTCCACCCTGGAGATCATAATGGGGTCTCGAATACCGGCAATAAAAATGGACCGATAGGCCTCCTGACAAGCCCCCTCCAGTTTAATCCAACACTCACGGGCAGGCTCGAAGGCCGATCCCCTGACCTCCACCCTCCGTTCGTCCAGCTGGTGGAAGGTGACTCCTTCCAAGTTCAACACCCCCTCAGGACCAGGAATGTGGATAGGATCAGACTTTTCGTAAAGGGTGTGGGCCGCCACTGAAACCTCCGTGCATCTCCTGGCGGGATTGAGGGGCTCCACCAAGAACCGATCCCTTCTCAGAACGCCCAACATAGAGTCGGAGGCGCTCCCTGGCACCGATGCCATAGCACCGCACTCCAGGATCTTCCCCAGATGAAAGGCCAGACCCGGAGGGAATCCTTTCCACAGAGCATAGGAGGCAAAAATGGCAGGGTCGTTGGACCTACCCGCAACGACCACCTGGGCGCCAGCTTCCAAGGCCTCAATATAAGGGGCCACCCCCATTACGGCCACTATCCGCCTGGACCTTCTCACATCCCCAGATTTCAAGGGCTCCACTGGCCCCAAAGGTTTTACATCACCTCTCCTCAACTTTTCCAGCAGCCAGTCCTTATCCACGTCAGACCAGACAACCGCCAGGGATACCCTTTCACCCCGCTCCTGAACCACCTCGTCCAGGATCCCCAAGACCCATTCTACGTGCTCTTTAGCCCCTGCTCCCCCCGCCGAACCCACCAGAAGAGGAACCCCTAGCTCCATAGCCCCCCAAAGCATGAGGGAAAGGTCCCTCTTCACTGCCTCCCTCGGCACCGTTGGTCTACCAGAACCCAACCGATAGGGACCAGCATCGGTGGAACCACTATCTACCCCTATCATGTGGGGAGAAGCCTCAATGCCCTTTCTAAGAGACTCCTCTGGATAACCGTAACCGAGCATCCCTTGAGGAGAAAGGAGTTTTAACTCATTCATGAGTGTACTTTATAGCACAAAGATTGGCAAAAATACATAAAGAACTGACTCCAGGTTGTAATTCGGTAAAACTTTTCATAAGATTTACATATACCGAAGGGAGAACAGGAAAAAGAGAAAGGACAGACAGAATGGAAGAGGTCATTTTGGAAGAACAAGAAGGAACTGCCCTAGTCACTCTCAACAGACCACAGTCCCTGAACGCTCTTAACACCTCCCTTGCAAAAAAGCTTTATGCCATACTGGTGCATCTAGAGAGAAAACAAGAGATAAAAACCATTGTGATAACAGGTGAAGGCAAAGGGTTTTGTGCAGGAGGAGACGTCAAAGAATTTTACCAAAAACATGAGCGTTGGAGCTATATAATGGAACTGGCCGGCACCCTTCACCAGTGCGTAACCTCCATAAGAAGGGCACCCAAACCCGTCATAGCCGCTGTCAACGGTGTGGCCAGTGGAGCAGGGATGAGCCTGGTTTTGGCCTGCGATCTGGCCGTGGCCGATGAGAACGCCTCCTTCAACATGGCCTACATTAAGATCGCTGCGTCACCCGACGGAGGAGGAAGCCTCATCCTGAGTCGAATCCTAGGTCTGAAGAAGGCTTCAGAACTTATCTTCTCCGGCCGCATGGTGAAGGCCCGAGAAGCCTTGGAACTGGGACTCATAAACCAAGTTGCCCCTCCAGGTAAGACATTAGAAAAGGCCATGGAACTGGCCAGACAACTGAACCAGGGCCCTCCCATAGCCCTGGCCGCGTCCAAGGAACTCATCAATAAGGCCCTCTTCCCTGATTTAGAGAACCATCTAGAAGCGGAAAGGAGGAGTATAGCCCGGCTTGGTACCACCAAAGACTTCCAGGAAGGCCTTGAAGCCTTCTTCCAAAAAAGGAGTCCAAACTTTAAAGGAGCTTAACCTTGATGGAGCCAAACAAGAAGAAAGAGAGAATCAACCATATTCTGGAAGCTGCAACCGCCCTTTTCAGTGAAAAGGGGTACGCCAACGTGACAGTCCAGGAGATTGCCGACCGAGCCGGTCTCAACAAGGCCACCCTCTATTATCACATGGAGAGTAAAGAAGAATTGCTCTTTTCCATTTTCGACACCATCTGTTCCCTCCTTATCCGCAAATTCAGAGAGGTGATGAAACGACCCATTTCTCCCGCCCAAAAGCTCAAAGAGGTTATTCATGCCTACATAGCCACTCTTTCCGAGCATCCCCAAGCCTTCCGGGTCTTTGTCAGTGAAGGCCGAGAGCTTAAAGGGGAACATCAAAGGCACATCCACCGAGAATGCAACCTCATGATCCGAATAGTGGAAGAGATACTCCATGAGGGCGCAGAGGAGGGAATTTTCCGTCTATCCGACATATCCACGGCCACCCTGGCCATTCTGGGTATGTGCAACTGGGCCGCTCACTGGCTCCCCTCCCATCAGGAACTCCCTGTGGAAAAAGTGAGCCATACCTTCTACCACCTGGTGACCCATGGCATACTATCCCCTGGGCTCTCCTTCCCTTAAACCCAGCTCTCCTTTATAATCTCCCCACTCAAAACACGAGGAGGTGGAGATGGAAAACGTGGTCATCGTTAGCGCGGTGAGGACTGCCATTGGCGACTTCGGGGGGGCCTTGAAAGACGTCTCCGCTGTGGAGCTGGGTGCCCTGGTAATAAAAGGGGCAGTAAAAAGGGCAGGCATAGATCCTGACATGGTGGACGAAGTCCTCATGGGGAACATCTTTCAATCAGGCCAAAGGGCCAATCCGGCCCGCCAGTCCACTCTGAAGGCAGGTCTCCCCGTGGAGGTCCCCTCCCTCACCCTCAACAACCAGTGCGCCTCGGCCATGAGGGCCATGACGGCGGGTATGCAGAAGATCAAGGCGGGAGACGCCGAGATCATTGTGGCCGGGGGCATGGAGTCCATGACCCAGATACCCTATGTCCTGAAAAAAGCCCGCTTCGGCTATCGCCTGGGAGACGGCAAAGTACTGGATTCCCTCCTCTACGACGGGCTTATCGACGCCTTTTACAACTACCACATGGGAGTAACTGCCGAGAACCTGGCGGAAAAGCACAACGTCAGCCGGGAAGAGCAAGACAAACTGGCCTACGACAGCCACATGAGGGCCATCAAGGCCATCCAGGAGGGCAGATTCAAAGAGGAGATCGTACCCGTCATGGTTCCCCAGAGAAAAGGGGATCCCATCCCCTTCGACACCGATGAGCACCCCAGGGCCGACACCACCCTGGAACGTCTGGCCAAGCTGTCCCCCGTCTTCAAGAAGGGCGGAACGGTGACGGCGGGCAACGCCTCGGCCATCAGCGACGGGGCCGCATGTACTGTCATCATGTCAGAAAAGAAGGCCCAAGAACTGGGCATTGAACCCATGGCCCGAATAGTGGCCTGCGGTTTAGCCGGAGTGGACCCCAGCATCATGGGATGGGGGCCAGTCCCCGCCACCAAGATAGCCTTGAAGAAGGCGGGGATGAAGCTAGAGGACATAGGACTCATCGAGCTCAACGAGGCCTTCGCCGCCCAGGCCCTGGCCGTCATCAAGGGCCTGGGACTGGACTGGAAGATCACCAATGTCAACGGATCGGGTATCTCCCTGGGCCACCCCGTGGGGGCCACAGGATGCCGCATAGTGGTCACCCTCCTCTACGAGATGAAAAGAAGGGGCGTCAAATACGGCTTGGCCACCCTCTGCCAGGGGGGAGGCATGGGCAGCGCTCTCATCGTGGAAAACCTGATGCTATAAACAACATGGGGCCTGGCTTATTGCCAGGCCCCATTGAAGTCATCAATCCCCTGAAATTGACCTTTACATCAATTATGCCCCATGCCCATCATGCCAGCCTGGCCCAGGATCCCCCTCATCTCTTCTTTACCTATGATCTTCTCAATATCTGCCAAGGTCTTCATTCTCACTTTGGCCAGCTTGTCCCTGGCCTGGAGCATAAGCTGGTAGTGCTTCTGGGTATTCTGAGAGCTGCACCCTTCCTTCATCATATATTCCCGCCATAAATCCCTCTGCTGCATCATCTCCACCATTAGAGCGGCACACTTAGAGGCAACCTTCCTCTCCAGGGCCGAAAGGGCCTGCCTCTTATCGTCGGTCGTTGCAACCTTCATAGCCTTCTTAAAAATCCCATGAAAGCCCACGGAACCCATCATGCTCTGCCCCATGCCCATCATACCCCGCATGCTGCTCATCATGCACGGGTTCTGCTGTCCAGCAATCCCCGCACTCTTCTGCATCATGCCCTTTTGCGGGCCCATCATCCCACCCTGATTCATACGAGCCATGCCTTCTCCCACTACACCCAAAGCCAAAGCGAAGCTCAGCAATACAGCCACAATAGCGTTCTTCATTTCTTTACCTCCTTCTCCCATTCGTTTTTCGTTCTCTCCTACTCACTGCAACCTCAAAAGCCTGGCGTTGACGGCAACTATCACGGTGCTGAGGGACATGAGTACCGCCCCGGCTGCCGGACTCAAGAGAACGCCGTATTTATATAAAACCCCCGCCGCAAGAGGGATGGCGAAGGTGTTGTACCCCGTGGCCCATAGGAGATTCTGGACCATCTTTTTGTAAGTGACCCGGGCCAACCTCATAACAGAAGCCACATCCAGGGGATTACTCCGAACCAAAACAACGTCCGCAGTCTCCACCGCCACATCGGTGCCAGCACCCACTGCTATACCCACATCAGCCTGGGCCAGGGCTGGGGCATCGTTCACCCCGTCACCAGTCATAGCCACCACCAGACCCCTTTCCTGAATCTCCTTCACCTTCCGGGCCTTCTCATGGGGAAGAACCTCAGCAAAATACTCATCCAAACCCAGCTCTTGGGCCACCCACTTGGCCACCAAAGAATTATCCCCCGTAAGCATCATGCACCTAACCCCCATGCTTTTAAGCCTGTCCACAGCCTCTTTGGACTCGGGCCTGATGATATCCGCCAGGGCCACAGCACCTTTCAGCCTCCCATCTATCACAACGAAAATCACCGTCTTCCCCTGGGATGAGAGCTCACCAATCCTCTCATGGTTCCAATCGATCCCCTTCTCTCTTAGATATCCCGGACTCACCACCATCACTTCCCTCCCATTCACCAATCCCCGGGCACCTTTGCCAGGAATGGCTGTAAAACCCTCCACGGGGAGGGTCTCACGAGCTGAGGAGAGAACGCCCTTGGCAATAGGATGCTCAGAATGGGCCTCCACCGAGGCGGCATACTTCAGGACCTCATCCTCACTTATGTCTGGCGCTAAAGGAATAACATCGGTGACCCCGAACCTACCCTCCGTTAAAGTCCCCGTCTTGTCAAAGATCACAGCGTGCACATTTCTGGCCCTTTCAAAAGCCACCCTGTTCCTGATGAGAAGACCTTGTCTGGCCGCAATGGCGGTGGAGACAGCTACCACCAAAGGTACCGCCAATCCCAAGGCATGGGGGCAGGTAATCACCATGACGGTAACCGTCCTTTCCAAAGCAAAGGCGAGGTCTTTGCTCATTACAACATACCAAATCACCAGGGTGATGGCACCGGCCACGAGGGCGATGATGGTGAGCCATAGAGCAGCCCGATTGGCCAGGTCCTGGGTCTTGGATTTACTCTCCTGGGCTTCCTTCACCAACTCAATCACTTGAGAGAGGAAAGAATCCTTCCCCGTCCTCTGGATCTCCACCACGAGGGACCCCTCGCCGTTGATGGCCCCTCCTATCACTTTTGCCCCCGTCACTTTATGAACCGGCCTCGACTCCCCCGTGAGCATGGATTCATCTACAGAGCTGTCCCCCTCTACCACCACCCCATCAGCCGGCACCTTCTCCCCAGGCTTCACCAAAACCCTGTCCCCTGCTCTCAGGGAGCCCAAGGGCACGTCGACTACGCTCCCATCGGGCATAAGTTTATGGGCATGAGAGGGCATTAGCTTGGCCAACTCCTCCAACGCCCGAGAAGCACCCATTATAGACCTCATCTCAATCCAGTGGCCTAAAAGCATGATGTCGATGAGGGTAGCCAGTTCCCAGAAAAACATCTTTCCAGGTAGCCCAAAAACCACGGCACCACTGTAGGCATAGGCCACTGTGATAGCCACGGCGATAAGGGTCATCATGCCTGGCTTTATAACCCTCAGCTCATCCAGTAGCCCCTTGAGGAAGGGGTACCCCCCATAAAAGAAGATCAGAGAAGAAAAGCCGAACAAGAGATAGACATCCCCTGGAATTCGAACCACCCCTACCAACCCCAAAAACTTCTGAATGGGGGGTGAAAGGAGGAGAACAGGCAGAGTGAGGACTAGGGAGACCCAAAACCTTCGTTTGAAGTCGGCCACCATATGGGCATGGTGATCAGAGCGACCATGGTCCCCGTGTCCCCCGTGGTTCTCATGACCTGGATCCATCACCCTATGGTGGTGATGTTCGTGACCAGAATGGGCTTGGTGACTCCTCCCTGCATGAGCCCCATGACTTCGGGCATGGAGCTCATGGCCTTTCTCAGACTTTTCCCTCCCAAGCTTGTCGCCACTCCCTAACATCAAGACCACCCCCAGTATAACCGCTCCAAACGCGACTTTCTGAATAATAGGTATACCCCCTATGGCTATAAGTCAAGGGGGCATTGTCACTTCTCCCAAAAGACAACTCCCCAATCTCAGAAATCGCTTTAAACT
>JAJSAC010000049.1 GCA_024274915.1 Thermodesulfobacteriota bacterium | reverse complement strand
GGTTGAACTTCACAGACTGCCCAGGGACGAAGGTGAGATGGTCCAGGCCCTTTCCCATCACTCCGTCATGGTCTTCGATAACCTGGACAGACTGCCTTCCTGGGCCAGCGATTGCCTGTGCAGCGCCGTGACGGGTGGTGGGCATCAGAAGCGCAGGCTCTACACAGACGACGAAGACGTGGTCTACAACTTCCGGCGGGCCGTAGTCCTCAACGGAATCAACCTGCCTTCCGCCAGGCCGGACCTGCTTGATCGCTCTATCTTAGTCCGCCTGGACCGAATACCCTGGGAGAAGCGAAGGACCGAAGAGGAGCTGTGGGCTGAGTTTGAAGCCGTCAAGCCCCGGTTGTTGGGCGCTGTTCTGGACGCCCTGTCCAGCACCCTGGCCATCAAGCCGGGCGTCAAGCTTTCCGCCCTGCCCCGCATGGCCGACTGGGCACTCTGGGGCTATGCGGCCGCTGAAGCCCTGGGAATCGAAGGCCCCTACTTCCTGAGCGTCTATGCTGATTCCATCAGGGCACAAAACGAGGAAGTGCTGGCCGGCCACCCCGTCGCCCAGGCTCTCCTGGCCTTTATGGAGGACAGGGAAGAGTGGGAGGAGAGCCCTTCTAAGCTACATGAGCTTCTAACCAAGGAGGCCGAGAAGCTCGGCGTGGCAAACTCAAAATTATGGCCCTCGACCCCACATCACCTTGTTAGAAAGCTGAACACACTGCGAACCAATTTGGAGGAGGCTGGCATAAAGTGGGAGACCCATAGAACCGGGAAAGCCCGCACAATCAGAATAACAACACACCCGCAAGATAGGAGAAATGAGCGTCACAAGCGTCACAGCGTCACAAGCAAGGAAAATCAAAGGGTTAGGAGTGACGCTAAAGGTGACGCTAGTGACGCTAACGGAAATTTAGCGTCACCTCGTAAGTTGTTGAAAAATAAGGGAAATGACGCTAGTGACGCTAATGACGCTAAAATCCCTACCCTTGTGGGTGATGATGGTGTCAACCATGTGGGGGAGTCCGGCGGCACCCAAAAAGGGGAAGGGGGTAAGAGACCCCCCTCCACCTTCCAGCCAGATGAAGGGGTGATTGAATGGGAGCGGTAGCCGAAGTTCTCAAGGCCGTGGAAGGTGAGGGATGGATCTCTTTGGTGGAGGAGTACCTTTCCCCTCCGGTGAGGACCCTCTTCTCCTTAAATACGGTGGCCGTGGTCTACCTCGTCGGGGGCAAGCTTCAAATCCGCCCAAGAAGGCCAGAGGATAAACACCCATTTGCCCAGCCGTTTTTTCTTTCAGTTTACTCCATGAGGTGGGGAATAGGTGGGGAAAAGGTCTCCTTGGGGTTGGGCCGGATTTTCTAAGTTATTGATTTTTCTGGCGCCCCCGAGAGGACTCGAACCTCTGACCTACGGATTAGGAATCCGTCGCTCTATCCTCCTGAGCTACGGGGGCACCAGGTGACCTTCTCTATAATCTCCTGAAATAGGCAAGTCAACGGGAAGGTGGTGGGTGTTTTTGTTGTTTGACAAGGGGAAGGATATCTTTTAGGTTCGAAGAAATTTCTTAGGAGGCGTGTTTGATGAAGATTGGCAAGAACACAGTAGTAACCTTGGATTACGAGCTTCGGCTGGACGATGGCCAGCTGGTGGAGTCCACTTTTGAGACCCAGCGGCCCTTCATCTTCTATTTCGGTCGGAGCAATGTCCTGCCCGCTTTTGAAGAGGCCTTGGATGGACGAGAGGAGGGAGAGGAGCTGGAAGTAGTTCTTACCCCCGAAAATGCTTATGGTCCTGTAATGGAAGAGGCAATTTACAGTGTACCCCGTTCCCAGTTTCCTCCTGATACCGTTCTAGAGGTGGGTAATACCATGATGATGGAAACCCCTGAGGGAGAGCAGTATCCCTTCAGAATCGCTGATGTTACCGACGAGGAGGTAACAGTGGACTTCAACCATCCCCTGGCTGGCAAAACCCTCCACTTCAAGGTTTTAATTAAAGGTGTGAGGGAGGCCAGTCCTGACGAAATTCTAGGCATGGCCGCTTCGGAGCAATGACAAGAGAAGGGACGGTGTCAGGCCGTCCCCTTTTCTTCTTTTTTGGAAGCTGAGAGAGTTTAGTGGGTTTTTGCCCTTGCTGCCCCACCATTGCATTTCCCTGTGCCTTATGTCATTCCTATGGGCTGTGATTTTCCTTTTGGAGGTGCCCCTTGAAGGTGTGGATGTGGATTCAGGAGGGAGGGGTGGTGATGTATCCCATTCTTCTCTGCTCTGTTATTGCTTTGGCCATCTTCTTGGAGAGGCTCTATTCTTTAAGACGTTCCAGGGTGATTCCCCAGGGTTTTGTTCAAGAGTTGGAGACCTTTAAGGAGCGAGGGGGAGAGAGGGAGGCGTTGGTGGGGTTGTGTGAGAGGTACGATTCGGCCCTAGCTCGGGTGATAAAAGCGGGAGTGGAGCGGGTCTCTTATGGCTTGGCAGAAGTGGCTCATGCTGTGGAAGGGGTAGGTCAGCATGAGGCTGCATTGCTTTCCACTAATCTCCGCATGATGGGGGTGATCTCCAATTTAGCTCCCATGTTGGGCCTTCTGGGAACTGTCTTAGGCATGATTCACGCTTTCTCGGTCATAGCCCGGGCAGGGACGGGGCGTCCCGAGTTGATCGCCTCCGGTATTTCCGAGGCCCTCCTCACCACAGCGGCTGGGCTCATAGTGGCCATCCCCACCCTGGCTGGATACCATTACCTAAAAGGGAAGATAGATCGCTACGTGGTGGAGATGGAGGAGGTAGCCCTCTCTTTCTTGGAAGGCCTGGCAGGGTCGGATAAGGAGTGAGACGTGCGTTTTTTTAGGGATAAAGAGGAGGACTTCAGCCTAGATTACACTCCTCTTATCGACGTGGTCTTTCTCCTTCTCATCTTTTTCATGGTTTCCACGCAGTTTGTCACCTTTCAGAAGCGCCTTCAGGTGGCCCTCCCCAAGGCCAAGGCCTCCGCTGTTAAAGAGAAAAAGAAAGAACTGGTTATAGAGATGACTGCCGATGGCCAGATCTTTGTGGATGGCAGGATGGCTTCCCTGGCCTTTTTGGAGGCTTACTTGAAGAAGGAGAAGGGTAAGCTCGGATCCACTATTATTCGGGCTGATCGGTCTCTTCCTTACGGAGATGTAGTGCGGGTCATGGGGTTGTGCAAAGAAGCCGGTGTCACAGAGGTGGGCATCGCGGTCAGGTGAGTCTTTCCCAAGGTTAAGAGATCTTCTGTCAATAGGGGCACGTCTTGAATGCTTCTCACTCTTAGAACCTCTTCCCTTTTTCTGCCCCAGGCCATGACAGGGACCGGGTTGATGGTGTGAGGGCTCCTTTCCAGGTCTTCAACATTGCCGTGGTCGCTGGCCATTATCACGGTGGTGTCCTCTAGGGATAAATGGTCTAGGAGGGAGAAGAGCATCTCTTCCAGCTCCTGGAGGAGCCTGATGGCCAGGGAGAAGTCTTTTTTATGGCCTGCAAGGTCGGTGAGGAAGTATTCGTAGAAGGTGAAGGTGTGATTCCGAGTCAGGTGGGCCAGTACTCTCCCAGCCTGTCGGGGTGAGAGGAGGGGCAGAGGATATCCGTGGTTTATAAGGGATCTGTTGGTGAAGTCGTGGTACAACGCCCTTTCTTTGGAAAGGTCTTCTAGGGTAGCCAGGGGGATTCCTGCCGATAGGGCGTGGTAAGTGGAGGCAGACACTTTAGTACGTGGTCTTTGGAAAAAGGTGGGACGAAAGGCATTGGCGAAGCATAGTTCTTCCCTGGGAACTCCCTTTTCTTGGAGGCGCTGGAATAATCCCTTTTTCCCTATCAGGGTTTTCAGGATGGGCCCCGGGAAACCGCTCACGTGTCTTCCCATGATGGCCGAGGCGTTTATCCCGGTGATGAGGGTACTTTGCCCTGTGGCACTCTGGGGGAGTCCTGGTATGCCTAATCTGGCGTCGGCGGCCACAGCTAGCCCTTCCTGAGGCAGCTTCCTGGGATATTCTTTTAGACCAGAGGAAAAGAGGGGCACGTCTTTGAAAATGGGTCTTGGTGGAATACCCAGGCCGTCTATGAAGAATAGGAGTACCTTAGCCATCAGAGGAGGATTTTTACATATGCCTTCTTCACCAGTTCATCTAGCCAGGCCTTGTATCTCTTCTCTGCCACTTGGTTGTAGAGTTTCTTTTCTATCTCTTTTTTCACTTCTTCAAAGGGTACGTAGTTCCTGTTTTGCTTTTCAAGGATCTTGATTATGTGGACACCCTGGGGAGTTTCTATAGGCTTTACATCCCCGTTCTTGGTTTTTGGTGAGAAAATGAAGGAGTCCAAGGCTTCTACCAATTCTCCTTTCTTGACCCATCCCATTTCCCCCCCTTTTTGGGCAAAGGGTCCTTTGGAGTAGAGGGCGGCCATCTTCTTGAAGCTTTCCCCAAGCTTTATTTTGTCGTAAATGTTTTGGGCAATTTTGAGGGTGGTTTTTCTATCATCTCCCCATGGCAGAAATATGTCCGCTACTTTGGCCTTGGCTGAAAGGAGATAAAGTTTATCTTTGTGTTTTTCATAATATTCCCTCACTTCTTCTTCTGGGATGGCTATGCGGGATTTCACTTCCAGATTCACCAGCTTGGATATTAGGATCCTTCTCCTGATCTCTTCTTTGTAAGCTTTTAGGGTGATACCCCATTCTTTAAGGAGTTTATGAAGGGTTTCGTCGGTCAGTTTATTCTCTTTTTTGAAGTTCTCAATGTAGTCTTCGATCACTTCATCAGGCACGTCCAGACCTAGTTCTTTGGCCCTTTGGACCTGAACGGTTTCTATGATGATATGTTTGAGAACGTCCTTTAGGGGGATATTGGGATTCCTTGTGGCTTGGCGAATGATAATGGCCCTTTCTTGGAGATCTGTAAGGGTGATAATCTGATCGTTAACAACGGCTACCACCCTTTCTATGATAACGCCTTTTCCTTGGGAGGGAAGTAGTAGGGAGGGGATCAACACTGCCAGAAAGCAGATAGCCTTCTTTTTCATGGTTTTTCCTCCAGTAGCATTAGTTTGTCCCTGTATATCTCAATTTGGGCCTTATTCCTAGCCTCAGATAGCCGCCTTTCTAGACACTCCTTCTGTTTCTTCTCTTGAAGCTTCTCTATAATGAGACCTTTGACCTGCTTGAAGAGCAAAGTCTTTCTCCTCTTCATGGCTTCCAGCTTAAAGATGTGGAAGCCATAAGGGGATTTTACTATGGGGCTTATTTCCCCTTTTTTCATGGAAAAGAGTATTTGGAACCCTTGTGGTTCTTCCCCCTTGTAGATGGGTTCGAGGAGTCCTCCTCCCTCTCCTTCGGGGCCTAGGGAGTATTGGCGGGCAAGCTGGGCAAAGGAGGCCTTTTTGCTTTTAAGTTTCTTAAGGATCTCCTCGGCTTCCTGGCGGGTGGCCACCACGATCTGTCTGGCTATGGCTACTGGAGGGACTCGGAAATCTTTCTTGTGCAGCCGATAGTACTTCAGTGCTTCCCTGTTCCTGATGGTGGGAGGGGGACAGAGGCGGGCACTCACCTTTCCAATGAGCCAAATTTTTTTAAGTTTGTTTCGCAGCTCTTCTTTGGGCTCTTCCGTTGAAAGGGGACCGGGGCCTCTGTCCTTTTTTATCTCGTCTACCATGAGGTCTAAAGCTGAATCGGAGATGGTTATCCCCATTTCTCGGGCCTTTCGGAGGAGGAGGTGTTCCTTTATGAGGTCTTCCAAAGCTGCCCGGATGGCTTCATGGGTGCCCCCTTCTATGGAGAGCTCGTCTAGCTTAGACCGCAGCTCCTGGAGAGTGATAGCTTCTCCGTTAACCCTGGCGACTGCACCTTCGCCAGGTGGGGGAGAGGATTTTTCCCCTTTACAACCCCCCGTGAGGAATAGGGCAAGGGTTATGCTACTTGCTATTAAAAATCTGCTCCAGTTTTTCAGGGTAGGTTTCCACCTTCCACTTCTTTTTGATCTGGGCTACCAGGTTGTCGAAGGCCTTTTGTTGTTTCTCTTGGATGAGCTGTTTTTTGATCTCTTCCTTCACCTCTTTGAAGTTTTTCTGCTGTGGGGATTTCACTTCCTCTACTTGGATGATGTGGTAGCCGAAAGGCGTCTTTATGGGCTGGCTTATCTCTCCCGGTTTTAGAGAAAAGGCGGCATCAGAGAAAGGCTTCACCATATCAGCTCTGGTGAAGAAACCCAATTCGCCCCCTTTCGCAGCGGAGGCCTTGTCTATGGAGTATTTCTTGGCCAGTTTTGAAAAGTTGGCTCCTTTTCCCAGTTCTTTGAAAATCTTTTCCGCTTCCTCCTTGGTTTTCACTAGGATGTGTCTGGCTCTAACCTCACCAGGTGTGGTGAACTCTTTTTTATGCCCCTCGTAATAGGATTTGGCTTCCTCATCTGTTACCTCAATATGGCCCAGTTTTTCCCTGAGATATTTGTCTAGGATGAGGTCATTCCTAAACTCTTGCATCTTCCGCTTCATCTCTTGGTCTTCTTTTACTCCGCTTTCCTTGGCTGTCTTGACGAGCATCTTTTTAGTGATAAGGTTCTCCAGAAATTTGGTCCGCAGGCTTTTGTTCTGGCTGATGGCCCATTGGAGTTGAAGGGGCAAGGTTTTTAGGGCTTCCTGATAGTCCTGGACGGTGATCTTTTCACCGTCGAAGGTGGCCAGGATCACGGATGCTGCATTGGGGGTTTCCTTTTCTACCTTGGACGTGGCCTTTTCTTGGGCCTGGGCTACTCCTGTCAGTATCAGCAGGGCCAGGAGGGGGATCAAAGGCTTCTTCATGCTATAACTCCTTCCTCTTTTGTCATTTGTTCAAGGCTAACACTCTCTTTCATCTCCTTCAACAGCTTTTCCAGGGCTTCCAGATCTTCCGGTTCCACCAGGAGTTTCAGGAGATACTCCCCTTGAGGCTTGATACGGCCCCTCTTGGCCAAGGGTGATAAGGCTTTCCAGGTGAGGGGAGTGGAGGGGGCGAGGTGAAGGAAGAGGCCCTTTGGGCTTTTTATGAGTTTATCCCCTTCCAGGGCTTTTACTAGGAGTTTTATCCTGGCCAGGGCAAAGAGCCTTTCGGCGGGAGGTGGCAGGGGGCCGAACCGGTCCCTCACCTCTGACTCCAATTCTGAGAGTCCTTCTTCATTTGGGGCCTGAGCAATCCTCTTGTACAGGGAGATTTTTACCTTTTCGTTGCTCACATATTCCGGCGGTAGGAGGGCCTCTTGGGCCAACTCCAGTTGGGGTTCCCTTTTGTGTTTAATCTCTCTGCCCTGGAGCTCATGGATGGTTTCCTCGAGCATCTGGCAGTAAAGGGTGAAGCCTACTTGGGAGACGTGGCCCCATTGCTGGGTTCCCAAGAGGTTACCCACTCCCCGGATCTCCATGTCCCTGAGGGCCAGTTTGAGGCCGGAACCTAATTGGGCGAACTCCCTGAGGGCCTGGAGGCGTTTTTCTCCCTCGACCGTCAGGGCCTCCCTGTCAGGGATGAGGAAGTAGGCATAGCCCATCTCTTTCTCCCTTCCCACTCGACCTCTGAGCTGGTAGAGCTGGGACAGCCCCAGGTAATGGGCGTCCTTAACTATGAGGGTGTTGGCCATGGGTACGTCTAGTCCTGACTCCACGATGGGGGTGGAGACCAGTACATCTAGATTGCCCTTCATAAAGTGGTACATCACCTCTTCCAGTTCCCTTTCCTTCATCTGGCCGTGGGCCATGGCTACCCGGGCCTGGGGAACCAGTCTCTTTACCAGATTCCTCAGCTCCTCCAGTTCCTCCACCCGGGGTTGAACTACAAACACCCTTCCGTTTCTCTGCATCTCTCTGAGGACGGCCCTTCGGAGGATAGATGGGTTCCAACGGGAGATATAAGTCTTCACGGGTTTCCGACCTTGTGGTGGCGTCTCCATGATGCTCATCTGACGGATACCAGATAAGGCTAGGTGGAGAGTCCGGGGTATAGGGGTGGCCGACAGGTAGAGGACATCTACCCCCTTTTTCAGTTTTTTCAATCTGTCCTTCTGGCGCACACCAAAGCGATGCTCTTCGTCGATGATAACAAGACCCAGATCCTGGAACTTCACATCCCTGGATAGAAGGCGGTGGGTACCAATGACGATGTCCACCTCTCCTTTGGCCAGACGATCCAGTATATTCTGCTGCTCCTTTCGGGATTTGAATCGGGAAAGAACCTCTATGTTTACTGGATGGTTTTTGAACCGAAGGGTGAAGGTCTCATAGTGTTGTTCCGCCAAGATGGTGGTTGGGACCAGTAGGGCCACCTGTTTGCCGTCCATGACAGCTTTGAAAGCGGCTCTCATGGCCACTTCGGTTTTGCCGTAGCCCACGTCTCCGCAGAGAAGGCGGTCCATGGGGTGGGGGGTTTCCATGTCTTCCTTTATCTCCTGGGAGGCCTTTTCTTGGTCTGGAGTGTCTTCAAATGGGAATTCTTCTTCAAATTCCCGTTGTTCTGGGGTGTCAGGGGAGAAGGGATGTCCCGGGGCCAGGCGACGCTCTGCTTCCAGACGCAGAAGCTCTTGGGCGTAGTCCTGGATAGCCTTTTTGACTCGAGCCTGTGTTTTCTTCCAGGTGGCTCCTCCTAGTCGGTCCAAGGCGGGAGGGGTGGCTTGGGTTCCCCGGTACTTTTGGACCAAGTGGAGCTTTGTCACCGGTACCAGGAGCTGGTCTCCTTGGGCGTACTCGATGATCATGAACTCTTGCTTTATGCCTTCCACCTCTAGGGTTTTTAGCCCCACGTATCGGCCGATGCCCTGCTCCAAATGGACCACGTAGTCTCCAGGAGAGAGTTCCCGGAGGGAAGAGAGGACGTCTCCCCTCTTTTTGGTCCTGGCCTTCTTTTTCCTTTTTCTGGTGCCCAAAAGTTCCTGGCGGGCAATAATGGCTATTCCCGCATGAGGCCAGAAAAAGCCCCTGGTGAGCTGGGAGGGGAAGAGGTAGAGACCGAGCTCCCTTTTTTCAAACCTTTTCAGGGGTACGGGTGCGAGTTGATACTCCTGAAATAGGTGTTCCATCCGCTCATCCTCTCCGGGCAAATGGCTCACATAGACGGTGACATCCTGGGCCAGCTGGGTTTTTATCCACTCCATGCCCTGGGTGATGCGGTTATGTCCTTTCAAACGGGTGAGGGCTAGGGGGTATCCTTCTACTGGAAAATTGGTACCATCTTGATAGAGGCTGTTCACCCTGAGGACTCTGGCCTCCTCTATGAAGGCTTGGATCTCCTGGGGGGATGAGAAGTCTTCCTCTTCCAAAAGGAGATTTTCCATCTCCATTTCCACCTCTTCGGGTTGTATCAGGACCATGGGCCGGTCTTTCAGAAGGCTGATGAGGGGTACCCTCTCTTCACCTACCAACTCTCTGCCAGGGAGGACAAGCACTTTGTTCTCTTCGTGAAGGGAGGTTTGGGTGGAGGGGTCGAAGGCCCGGATGGATTCCACCTCGTCACCCCAGAACTCTATCCTTACCGGGGTTTCGGTGTTAATGGGGAAAATGTCTATGATGTAGCCCCTGATGCTGAAGCTTCCCTCTTCTTCTACCTGGTCCACTCTCTGGTATCCTAGCCTTACCAGGTTCTGGGCTAGGCTTTCCCTGTCCACAGTCATGCCCTTCACTAGGATGAGAATGTTTTCCACAAAGTCTTCGGGACTTATCACTCTTTGAGCTAGTCCCCGAGGGGTGGTGACCACTAGGGGGGAGGACTCCAGTAACTGGTATAGAGCTGTCATTCTCTTTCGTAGTACTTGGCTGGAAGGTGGGATGCCTGAAGAGGGATCTGAATCCCAGGAAGGGATGAAGATCGTGGGCTGGAAGGCTGCCAGTTGTGTATACAGTTCTTCTCCTTGGTCCTCAGGGGTCACCACCAGGGGAGGTTGGGGAAGTTTTTCCTTTAGATAATAAAGGATAAAGCCCAGAAGGGAGCCCCACACCCCCGAGAGGATGGGGGTTTCTCCTTTAATCCATGCTCTAAAAATTCTGTCCAGGTTTCCCACCGATCGGTTCTACTGGGGACGAAAGAGGTCGGTGCTTAAGTACCTCTCTCCTCCATCGGGAAAGATAACTACGATCTTGCCCTTTTCCAGCCTCTTGGCCAGTTGGATGGCGCCGTAAAGGGCGGCACCTGCGCTCATGCCGGTCAGGATAGCCTCCTTTCTGGGTAACTCTTGGGCGGTTGCTATGGCATCTTCGTCGTGGACTTTGATGACTTCGTCGGGGAAGCTGGCGTCGAATATGGAAGGCTTCCTGGCCTCCTCCAGACTTTTCAGCCCCTGGATGCTGTGTTTGGGGTATGGTTCCACCCCCACCACCAGGGTGGAGGGATTGTACTCTTTTAACCTTCGTCCTGCTCCCATGAGGGTGCCAGAGGTCCCGATACCTGCCACGAAGGCTGTCACTTCGCCCCCTGTTTGGTCCAGAATCTCTATACCTGTAGTCTCGTAGTGGGACCGGGGATTGGCGGGATTGTCAAACTGGTTGGGCATGAAGTAGGTCTCGGGGTCCTCTTCCACCATTTTAAAGGCCTTTTCGATGGCCCCATCGGTGCCCAGGTCTCCTGGGGTGAGGATGATCTCTCCTCCGTAGGCCTGGATAAGGAGCCGCCGTTCCAAGCTCATGGTATCGGGCATAACCACTTTAAGTCTATAGCCCTTGATGCAGCACACCAGGGCCAGTCCTATGCCCGTATTCCCACTGGTTGGCTCTAGAACGACCTTATCCTTAGTGAGCACTCCCCTGTCCTCGGCGTCTTCTATCATGTAGAGGGCTGGACGGTCTTTCACGCTTCCTCCAGGGTTGAACATCTCCAGTTTGGCCCAGATTTCCGCCTGGGGTGTGGAGAAGTGGCGTAGCTTCACCAGGGGGGTGTTGCCTATGAGCGCCAATAAGCCTTCTCTTTCCATGGCAAGGGGTGATACCACCTGCTTCCCTCCGGGGTCAAGGCGGCAGGTGGGTTTGGAGTCAAATTTTTGGCAGGGCTGATCTGGGTCGGGCGATCTTTTGTTGAGCCGGGATGGGTCAGGTGTTAAATTATTGAAAGGCTCAAAAATCTTGAGTTAAGGAGGTGGGGTATGGTGAAGATCACCTTTTTAGGGCATGGATGTACCCTTTTGGAGGCTGATCAGGGTAAGGTCGTTATAGATCCCTTTCTTACGGGTAATCCGGTGGCCAAGGTCAAGCCAGAGGAGATCTGGGTGGACGCTGTGTTGGTTACCCACGGCCATGGCGATCACTTAGGGGATACGGTGGATATTGCCAGGAAGAACAACGCCTTGGTGGTGGCTCCCTTTGAGCTAGCCACCTTTGTGGGGAACCAGGGGGTGAATGCCCATCCTATGCATATTGGTGGTGCTAGGGAGTTTCCCTTTGGTTGGGTGAAGCTGGTGCCTGCAGCCCATGGTTCGGCTTATGTGGACGGCAATAACGTGGTCTACACGGGTAACCCTTGCGGCTTTTTGGTGAGGATGGACGGTAGGCTCATCTACCATGCAGGGGATACGGGCCTCATCGCCGACATGGAGTTGCTTGGCCGTCTTTATGGGATAGACGTGGCCCTTTTGCCCATTGGCGACAATTTCACCATGGGTCCTGATGATGCCCTGGAGGCTGTGAAGATCATCAAACCCAAGGTGGTGATTCCTATCCACTACAACACCTGGGACCTCATAGCCCAGGACCCCCAGGCCTTCTGTGAAAGAGTGAAGGCCGAGACCCAATCCCAGTGTGTTGTCCTGGAGGTGGGCGAGTCTTACCAGTTGTGAAGGGTGAAGGATTCTGTCGGATAGGGGCGGTTTGTGACCGCCCCTTCATTGTTTGTAAGAATTGCTCACCCTTGCCGCAGTCGGGGATAAGGGTTATGAAAGGAGCCTGAAAAGGTGTTGGAGAGACTTATGGAAGAGAAGACCTTTTCCCTGGACTACATCGAACTCTTCGCCATAGACCTAGACGGCGTGGTGTACAGGGGCAATATAACGCTGCCAGGTGCTTCTTCTTTCATATCCAGGATAAGAGAGCTAGACAGGTCTCTGGTCTTTGTCACCAACAGCACCCTGAGGCCCAGGGGCTATTACGCTGCCAAGCTGAGGGCCATGGGCATTCCTGCAGCCCCTGGGGAGATTATCACCGCAGCCTATGCCACGGGCAGGTATTTGAAGGACCTTTTCGACAGTTCTTCTCCTACCATCTTTCTTTTGGGGGAGCGGGGCCTGGAGGAGGAATTGGAGGATTTGGAACCTCGATACCTGTCGTCCCAGGACGAGGAGGTGGCCCAGGCTGTGGTGGTGGGGCTCGACCGGAAGGTGAACTATGAGAAGCTTTGTAAGGCCGTTAGGGATGTCATGGAAGGGGCACTTTTCATAGGAGTGAACGGTGATCCTCTCTGGCCAGTGGAGGAGGGTTTCATGCCGGGGGTGGGGGTCTTTTTGGCGGCTATTGAGACGGCCACGGGGGTGAAGCCTTTTGTAGTGGGTAAGCCTAATACCTATATGCTTGAGTTGGCCATTCAGCTTTTCGGATGCGAGCCTTCTCGTGTCCTCATGGTGGGGGATAAGCTGGACAGTGATATCATGATGGGCCGCAAGGTGGGGGCAAAGACGGCTCTGTTGTTGTCGGGGGTTACTTCTGAAGAAGAACTGAGGGGGGTTCCTCCAGAAATGGAGCCCCATTTAGTGGCCAGGGACTTGGCCCATCTGGGAGAATTGCTCTTTCACTCGGAGTAGGTGGCTCCGGCCCTCTCTGACTCCCACACCGTTACAGATCTCACTCGTATTCCAGTATGGGTCTTCAGGGATTTTTCTATCTGGCGAAAGATGTAAAAGGCCAGATTTTCGGATGTGGGGTTTCGGTCTTTAAAATGGGGGTGTTCATTGAGGAAGGTGTGGTCCAGCTCTCTAAGAACTTTATTTAGTGCTTTTTTCAGGTCTTTGAAGTCCATGAGCAATCCTTGGGAGTTCAGTTCTTCCCCCTCAATCACCACTTCCACCAGCCAGTTGTGACCATGGAGTTTCTCGCACTGGCCCTGATACTCTCGGAGTTGGTGGGCCGAGGCGAAACTATCTGTCACCGTGAGCCTGAACACCTATCTCACCTTGGAAGTAGGGTTTCAAAACAGCCATAATCCTTTCCCTGAGCCACTTTTTGTCCCACCACTCCATGGGGTTCACTGGATGGCCCGAGAGAAGGACGCTGAAGTGGAGATGGTCCCCGCCGGTTAATCCCGTGGAATCGGTGTAGCCAATAATCTGTCCCTTTTTTACCAGATCCCCTTTTTTCACCAGATAGCGGCTCAGATGGGCGTAGAGAGAGGTGATACCCAGGCCATGGTCAAGGATCACCACGTTGCCGTAAATGCCGATGAATCCTGTATACAGTACCCGTCCTTCATTGGCTGCTGGTACGGGAGCGTGGGCCACTGAAGCCAGGTCATAGCCCAGATGGGTGGCATGGCTTATCACGTTGCCTTTGTAAATGTAGGTCCGCCGGTCTCCGAAAGTGGCTGTCACCTTGGAGTTTTTCATTTGGATGAAGGCTCCCTGCCACATGGGAGATGCTGAAGATCGGGTGGCTAGTTGTGTAATGGCGGTTTCGTTTTGCTGACGTAGATCTTCATTCACTTTTTTGAAGGCTGCTACAAGGGGTAGGTTGTTGTCCTGTGTCGGGAGGAGGGGGATAATCTTATTTTGGATGAAGGAGTCCGAAATATTGAGAGTCTCTTTCACCACTTTTCGGGCCAGGATATGGATGGACAGGGGAATCGTCCGGGGATTCCCCGCCTCGTCCCAAACCACTACTTGGGCCCTTTGGCTCCGCGCATAAGGGGGAAATCCGAAGAGAACAGCCCATAGCACTTTGTCTTTTCCCTTTCGGGGATAGGCCTTGAAGAAGAGCTTGCCCACTTGAACTCCTGCTTTTTTGGCGTCTGGGGAGGTTTGGAAGAGGGCGGCTCCGGCTCCGTTCATGTAGACATATCGGGTGTTGCCCAGCAGTTCCACCGATGGGGGTGTGTAGTCTACCATCACCTGGACGGTGGCTCTTCGGAGGTTACCCCTGCCCAGGTTCCACAAAGAGCGGTCCCTTGCCACCACTTCCAGGGTGGCAGGACCCTCTTTTAAGCCCAGCTTCTGGGGTTCCAACTTGAGGGGGATACGGATGGAGTAACTACCCATGGGAAAGATTCGGGAGTAGAGGGCCCAAGACTTCCCTTTCTGGTGTAGGGTGATGACAACCTCCCTCAGCCCTGTGGGTTTGTCCTTTAATACCACTTCTATTGAGGTTTTGGCGTTTATGTAGCTCCCGGGGGTAGGGAGTTGAACTTTGGGGGGTTTTCTTTCAAAGGGTGGAGCAAAAAAGACGGCTATTACCCCTGCCACCAACACTACGATGATCAAGGCACTAAGAGTTTTTTTCATCTCCTTACCTCCTGGGGGCCAGGCTTAGCAGAAAGCGACTCCTTCCTCAAGAGAGGTTCCTTGTCAGGAAGGGAGTGGGAATGTGGTGCCCGGAGCGGGACTCGAACCCGCACGGGGAATGCCCCAGGGGATTTTAAGTCCCCTGCGTCTACCAGTTCCGCCATCCGGGCAAACCCTGAAAACAGCGATCTCTAGCGGGTTTATATGCCTTAGTGGGAGCGGCGTCAAGATCAAGGGGTATGCGTCGTTAAACGGTTTCGGCTTTAGGCCTTTGCCAATTCCTCCAGGACCTCTTGGATGTCTGGCAGCTCCCTGATGGGATAGATCTTCACCCAGGCCACCCTGTGGTGGGAGTCCAGGATGATGTTGGCCCTTTCGGAGAAGCCTTCTTTCCTGAAGATGCCGTAGGCCTGGGCCACTCCCCCGTGGGGCCAGAAGTCGGCCAGGAGGGGGGTCTTCTCCACTTCCAGACTCTCGGCCCAGGCCTTTTTGCATGGGACGCTATCCACGCTGATGCCAACAGTCACGGTATTTATGCCCTGGAGATCCCCGAAGTGTTCTTCCAGGGCTTGCATCTGCTGGGCACAGATGGAGGTCCAAGCCAGAGGGTGGAAGGATAGAAGAACTTTTTCCCCCTTGTGGCTTGAAAGCTTAAATTCCTGTCCCCTGTGATCCTTAAGGGTGAAGTCTGGAGCTTTTCCGCCTACCTTGATTTGAGCCATATTCCCCTCCTCAACGTTGCTTTATAGAATAATAATCATTCTAAAATCTTTTTCAAATAATAGATGCATTGGGGATTACGAGGAAGGCAATCCCTGCCCTCTAAGGGGTAGGGGTTGATAGGATGTTGTCTTCCAGTTTCACGGGCTTTTCGGGGATCATGAGGTTGTAGAGCCACATCACCGTTTCTAGGTGAGGGGTGATCCGGGAGACCCTGAGCCAGCCTCCCAGAAGGCCTACCCAGGGCACCAGGTGATCCGCCAGGTGGCGGTCTACCTGAGCACCGGAGGCCAACTCCTCTAGGAGTTTCCCTGCGGCTTCCTGGGCCACCTTTTCCGAGGGCTTGCCCCGGGCTCCCAGGGCATCAGCCCCTAGGGTGCGTTGGGGATCCCTGAACCACAGGGTGATGGCACTGCCAGGGGACGGGCTGGGTTGGTAGAGGATTTCCACCCTGGGCTTCAGCCTCAGCTTCTCCTCCAGGATCCTCTCGGCCTGGCGGGCCTGACGGTGGGCTACATGGCGCTCTTTCAAGGACGAAGAGGCCACGGAGACTATCCCTGCCCTTGGTGGCCCCGGGGTACCCATCACCAAGGGACCCTCTCCCCGGAGGGTTTCCAGGAAATCCTCTGGGGAGAGGCCTTCCCGGGAAAAACGGGGATGGCAGTGGAAGAGCACCTCTCCCCCTCCCCGGGGGTAGAAGCCCCGGCGCACCACCTTGAGCTCCAGCCTGTGGGCCAGGGGACGGAGGAGGGGGAGGTACAGGTGGCGGATGAACTCCATGGTGGGTCCCATGGGCACATCGGTTCCTCCTATCACCGTGAGGTCTACCGGGCTGGAGGCGAAGAGGGCCACGGGGAGGAGGGTTTGCAAAAAGAGGGGAATGGAGCCGGCGGTGCCGAAATCCACCCGGGCCTTTCCCCCTTTGAGCCTTCCCGGGAAGAATCGGACGGTCTGAGAGCCCAGACGGGCTCCTTCACAGCGGGATTGGGTGATGGTTTCTAGTGCCCTGATGACGTGGAGATGTTGTCTCTTAAGACCGGGTCTCCTCCTGCCTAGGCGGATATTGAAGACTTCGATGGGTGTGCCCTTGATGAGGGCCAGGAAGAGGGCCAGACGGATTATCTGCCCGCCTCCCTCTCCCATGGAACCATCTATCTTGAGAAGGTCCACCGCTCTTGAGCCTGGTAGGGGCATGGATGCTTGGCGTCCACCCGCACGGGGGTGGGAACCCTCTCCATGCCCGTGACTTCGGGGTTGAGGCACAGGACCAGACCTCCCTTTCTTCCCCAAAAGTAGAGGCACTCTTCGCATCTATCGCAGTGCTCTCCCGGTTTGCGGGCTTTTATCTCCTTAGCCATGTTGCTCTCCTCTCCTTAATGTTGAGGGGGAAAGATAGTCACAAAAGTCCCCGTGTCAAGGGGGTGAGAGCCAGGACTTCCCCCAAAATTCCCTTCCTGGTAAAGGCGTCATGTTCAGAATCCTGGATTTTTTCTTTCCAACGAGTGAAAGGGCGGGGCATTCCTCCCTTGCCCATGGCTGATGGCTGATTGCTCATGGCTCATGGCTCATGGCTGATAGCAACTATGAGCATTGAACCATGAACTATGAGCTATCATCTCTGCGTTCGGAACGCCCCGCCCTGCCCCATAAGAGCAAAAATGGGGGAAGTCCTGGGTGAGAGCGTGGATGGGTAGACAGTGAAATGAACACTATCAAACTTATACCATTTACCCTCTCGAATCTATTGGGTTTTGGTTACCAGGGGGGCGGATGGGAATTACTCTTTCCTGGAGACCTTTTCCCAGTAAGCGGCTGTTTGCTTGGCGATTTCTTGGAGCTCTTGACCAGTGAGATGGGCAAAGCGGGTTTGGGCTTGGAGATAGTCTTCCACCTTCACCCGGAAGGAGGGCTGGCGGGTGGTGTACCACTCTTCTCCATCCCATTCCATGAGGCGATAGGCCCCGGACTCCACGGCCATGCGGGCTATGGTGACGGTCTTTTCCTCGGGGAAACCCCAACCCGTGGGGCATGGGGAAAGGAGGTGGATGAATCTGAACCCCCTTTTCTCCCTTGCCTTTTTGAACTTGGTCAGGAAATCCTGGGGATAGGCCAGGGTGGCCGTGGCCACGTAAGAGACCCCGTGGGCTACCATAATATTGAGGAGGTCTTTTTTCTCTTCGGGTTTGCCCCCTGGAGTGGTGCCTGTACGGGTGCCTACTGGAGTGGCGGAACTCCTCTGGCCTCCTGTGTTCATGTAGGCCTCGTTGTCGTAGCAGACGTAGAGCATGTCCGTGCGTCGCTCGGCAGCACCCGACAGCCCTTGGAACCCTATATCGTAGGTGCCACCGTCCCCTGCCCATGCCATTACCAGAGTTTCCCGGTCGCCTTGAGCCTCTAGGGCTGCCTTGAGTCCTGCCGCCGCTGCCGCTCCTGATAGAAAGGGGGTGTGAAGGAGGGGCACTTCTAGGGAGAAGTTGGGGTGGGCGCCGGCGATGACGGACCAGCAAGAGGCGGGGATGACCACCATGGTTTTGGGTCCCAGGGCCTTAAGAGCCAGACGCATAGAGGGAGCGGCTCCGCAGCCAGGACAGGCAGGGTGCCCAGGCCTCAATAGTTCCTCCCTGGGGATCTCTACAGCCTCTTGGCGCCAATTGGACGGTCTGTCCATATTTTCCTTTCTCCTTTTAAGGCCCTGTTCACGGCTTCTCCTATGGCCCAAGGAGTAGGGTCTATTCCTCCCAACCCGGCCATCCAGTCCGTCACCTGGGGAACCCGGGGCAGGCCGTAAAGGGTCGATTGAATCTCCTGGGTGAGCTGTCCCCCCATCCCGGGGGAGAGGGCCCGGTTCATCACCAGGACCAGTTCCACTTCTTTTAAGAGCCTACGCATCTCTTGGCCGGGAAAAGGTCGCAGCGAACGGGGGAAGACCACTCCCGCTTTGATACCTTTCTCCCGAAGCCTCTGGGCCGTGTAACGGGCGGTGCCTGTGATACCCCCCAAGCCCACCAAAGCGATTTGGGCGTCTTCCATGAACCAGTGCTCTACCAGCCGGTAGCTTCGACTAGTGAGCTGGTTGTATTCCTGGGCATATTGGGGAAATGCTTCCAGCACCCGCTCCATTTCTTCCTGGATCTCTCGTTTGATTTGGTAGAAGGTGTCCGAGGGTGAGGGAGCCCCCAGAGCCTGAGGGTTGTCCAGATCCAATTTCAGCTCATCACATCTGGGAGGCAAAAAGGCGTCTATAGCCTCCTGGCTAGGTGCTTCCACGGGTTCCATGGTGTGGGAGATCCAGAAGCCGTCCATGATGACCATGACGGGCAGGAGATGGGTTTCGGCTATTCTGTAGGCCATGGGCACCATGTCCAGGGCTTCCTGGGCGCTGGCGCAGTAGAGCTGTATCCAGCCCGTATCCCTCTGGGATAGGGAATCCGCCTGGTCCATGTAGAGGATCCAGGGGCCCCCCAGGGCCCGGTTGGCGTTGGCCAGTACCACGGGAAAGCGCATTCCCGCCACCCAGTGGAGGATCTCGTGCATGAGGGCCAGCCCTTGGGAGGCCGTAGCGGTGAAGACTCTGGCTCCTCCTGCCGATGCTCCTAAGACCAGGGAGATGCTGGAGAGTTCTGACTCCACGGTAACCAGGCGGCAGGGGGAGAGTTCACCCTTCTCTACCATTTGGGCCAAACACTCCACGATGTGGGTTTGGGGGGTGATGGGGTAGGCGGCAATGACCTGGGGCCTACAGAGTTTCACCCCTAGAGCCAGGGCCTCGCTTCCCAACATGAGCTGCTTTTCTACCATGGAGCAAAGGATAGCCTGAGGGGTATGGGAAATCAACGAGGAGGTTGGAATGGTAGACCCTAGGGGTGCGAGGGGTTGTGCAATGGTAGGCCTTCAAGAGTGACCCGGAAGTCCAGAAAAAGCAGGGTGGTTGATGAAAAGGTTATGAAATTGCCAAACTCAATGGTAGACCCCTAATTGGCATGCGTACTCAACGGTGAGCAAGGCCTTCCGGGGGACCAGGGAAATTACCAAATTCAAGACCTTACCCCATGCTCCTTCGGTGTTGAGCTCATAGCAATTGGTTGAATTCCTCTACAGTAAGGCCCGCCTGGCGTATCAATGCCCTCAGGTACCCTTGGCCAACTCCTTGTGATTGGGAACTGTAAGCCTTCGATAAGGAGGATCACGATGTCTCAAAATAATATGGCTCCCTGTCTGGTGATCAATCTGGTACCCAACCTTGCAAAAGGCTTTCACAGCCTCTTTTCCAGAAACCAAAGGAGGCTTCTTCAAAAGGCTACCTCCACAATTTCCTCCTCAATAGGCGGGGGGATAGGATCATTGTGCTTCTTGAGACTCTCTAGGTAACTTCTGATGGCGTCTTTTATGTTCTCCAAAGCCTCATCCCTGGTTTTGCCCTGGGAGATGCAACAAGGTTTTCCTCCATAGTCAAGGCCAAAATATGCACCTAATGGCTCTGAGGCCGGATTTCCACGTTTCTACTCACGTTTCTGGCACCTCCAAATAGGCTACAAAAAAGAAGCTAAGCTACACACAGTAAGCTAACCACTCTCCCTCTTCACTCCATTTACACATAACGATTAAGCTCAGCTGCCGCCGTGGAGCAAGGCCGAAGGCCGCAGCGGAATGGCGGTCAGCTGGAGCGGTTTGTTAGATCATGATCAATTAATTGGTTATCGATATGCTGAACAAATTGCTTAACTGTTTTTATAAGGTTTTTCACGTCTTCTTTAGTAACTAAAATATCTTTCCCATCTTTAGTTTTCCCATTTCTGTGAACAATATCATGTCGTATTCGTATTGAACGGAATATTTCTCCAAGATCGGTTGGAAATTCAATATTCAATGTTTTTTCATACATCGGCTTTATACGGTCTAGACGGTGCCATATTAATTCTATTAAAAAAGTACGCGCTTTTTTCTCAATCATCTCTACTGTCCTATAAATATCAGAGATAGAAATTTTTTCATCTTGAAAGCTTGGATTTGTCTCAATGAAACGGCGCATTAATTCCTTACTGTTCAGGACAATGTTGATAAACGCATCGGACAAATATGTCTCAAGAGCAGTAATGACGTTTACATAAAGAAGGCGAGTTAGACAATTAGAAGCTTTACTATCAACATGAATCTGCAAAAGCATTTCGATATCTTGAACAGCAGATATAAAATTACTATAATAATCCGTAATTTGTGCAATATCATCCAATAGATATTTGTCGTAATGATCACTAATAGATGTAGGTGCCCACTCCAAACATTCCCCTTCGAGTTTATTTACTAACTCATCAATGACATCACTTGGCACTATACCAGCAAATTCTGATTCTAGTTCTTCCCGAGCATCATATGGTCCCCCCCATATCCATATATATCCCCCTTCAGCAGATTCATAAGGAGTGCGTTCTGCCGGATCTTCATAATGTTGCCTAAACCATGTTTCCATTACTTCAAGTTGGGTTTTACGATCAACCTTACTCAATTCTTCCTTTGAGATTGGATGCTCGTAATCAGAAGTAAAGTATTCAACCATATGAAAACCTTTCTTATTGATCTAACATATCATATATCGCTACATCTTAGGTGCGGAGGTACCATATTCCAGTGAGCCTTGTCAAGAGAGAGGCAGAAGTAAAATGCTTGAAAAACCCGACTCAATTGTATTGCAGCGGTATAATATTGAGTATAGCGATATTATATTGCAGCGATGAAGAAGGAGACTTGAGTTGGAAGAGTTTAAGCGGTTTTTGAGAGAGAGCCGTGTTAAGGAGAAGTATATCCCCCATTATGTAAGGTGGGTGGTGAGGTGTTACACCTTTTTTGGGGAGGAGTTCTCTACTAAACTCCACGGTTCCCAAAAGGATAGATTTCTGAATCATATATCTTCCCGCTGCGAAGAGTGGCAGATTAAACAGGCCGATTATGCCGTAAAACTCTACCAGTATTTTCTCTCCAGAAAAGAGCAAAAGGACG
>JAJSAC010000048.1 GCA_024274915.1 Thermodesulfobacteriota bacterium | reverse complement strand
CCCCCACCAGGGTGCCCCGCATGTACCTAAACTCCACAGTGCCCCTGAACCAGTAAGAATGAAGGTTAAGACCATGGTAACGGGTCTCATTGTACCTCTCGTTTCTTTGAAAGCTTGCCCCTTCACCGTACCAGATTTCCTGAAGGCACTGGGTGAACTCACATTCCTCTTGGGAACACTTCCCCACCAGACCCACCAATTGGGGAGGAAGGGGTCTGCAGGATTTTTCCATCCTCTTACCATTGTTGAGGATGGCATTGTATATCGAAGGCTCCCAGGCCAACATGAGCTTCAGTAGAGACCTCAACTCCTGGCATCCGAAGTCCCCGGCATCATGGTGAACATGAAGGCCGCAGCTCTCATTAACCCTGGCACCGTGGGCCTTGAGAATTCCCAAGGCCTGCTTCACCTCATAAAGACCTCTAGCACCCACAAGATGGGGACTCAGCAGCTCCACACCGCCACCACCCATAATAGAGTAGTCCTCCACAAAGCGCCAGGAATCCTCCTCCCTTCCCAGCTTCAGACCAGCCCCTCGAAAGGCCTCGCTCATATCCTGAGGAAGGCGGTAGGGCGGCATGACACCGTCGTCTATGGGGAGAAAGAAGCCGTAGGGGAAGTGAAAAACCTCCACCTCTATCCCAAAGGTCCTCTCTGACAGGGGGAGTTCCATAGGCTCTCTTGAATAATCCCTTTCACAACAATTTTCAACTCTCCATGCCTAAAGGAAGACCAACGAGGAGCCAGAAGGAGGGGAGTGGAGGAGATAAGAAAAGCGGAAGCCCCTTCAAGGACCCTGTCAGAATAATGCATGCTCTCGTGTCCCCCATAGAAGGCCAGCAGTAGGGAAGGGGTACAGAGAACGAAGTTGAGCTTCCCAAACCATTCACAGAGACAGTTAGCCGAACCCCAAACCTGAAGGGCCAGATCCCTCCACGGAGGAGCCCTGTCGCCAAAGATATGCCGCAGCTCGTTCAAGATCCAACAGAAAATCCATTCCGTATCCGTCTCTCCTACGGGCTGGAAAGGGCCCCGGAGGGGTTCAGCTGGCCAGTCCACGTTGCCGTGGTGAACGAAAACCCAGCACCTGCCCCACAGCTCCCTGGCGAAAGGATGGGTATTGGCAAAGGAAACCCTTCCCCTCGTTGCCTTTCGGACGTGGAAAATGGCTTGGGGACTTCTAAACCTGCCTTCCTCCACCACCGCTCGAAGCAGAAAACTCTCCCGAGCATGCTCCGGCCCCTTAACCAACAAACAATCGTCATCCACAAAACAGGCGAATCCCCATCCGTCCATGTTGTACGTGTCTGGCATAGGGGGAAAGAAGAAATACTCCATGAAATCCCTGATCTGGACGGGCCTAGAAGCTGACAAGGCGGCAATGCGACACATATCCACCTGCCTTTTTGCCCATTATGGCCCCAATGTCTCAGCTCTTCAAGTACTCTTCGAGAAAATCCTTAATACGCATGGCCAAGACTGGGGTAATTCCGGGAACCGAAATCAATTCATCCAGGGAAGCCTCCATAATGGCATCCAGGCTACCAAAGGCCTGGAGCAACCTGCGGCGCCTCACAGGCCCCACCCCCGGGATCTGTTCCAGTAGCGACGTGAGCCTCTCCTTACCCCTCTTGCGCCGATGATGGGTAATGCTAAACCTGTGGGCTTCGTC
The DNA here is from genome assembly GCA_024274915.1 of Thermodesulfobacteriota bacterium. Taxonomy (GTDB): domain Bacteria; phylum Thermosulfidibacterota; class Thermosulfidibacteria; order Thermosulfidibacterales; family B14-G1; genus B14-G1. The sequence goes on along the minus strand of JAJSAC010000048.1, from coordinate 22,726 downwards.
CCTGATGCGCTGTAACAAGTGGGTGACAGGGCTGGAAGGCTCTAAAACCAGGGGAAGTCTCTCGCCGGGGGAATAGACCCTCTCGAACCTCTCTCCCCGTTCCTTGGCCAGGGCCCTCACCTCTACACCCTCCACCCCCTTTTCTCTAAGAACACTTTGGGCCACCTCAAGATGCCCCCGACCCCCGTCTATGAGGAGGAGCTGGGGCATCTCCCACTCACCGTGCTCCAGACGGCGCCTCAACACCTCCCGCACCATGGCGTAATCGTCCATTCCTTCCACCGTCCGAATGGTGAAATGGCGATAGCCCTCTCTAACAGGCTCACCGTCCACGAAGGTGACCATGGAACCTACAGCCTCTCTTCCCCCAAGACTGGAAATATCATAGGCCTCGATACGCTCGGGAATCTGGGAGAGCTCAAGCATCCGGGCCAACTCCACCAACAAAGCCTCCGTCTCTCTCTGCCTGGCCTTCCACCCCTCCTTGAACTGGACCAGTTTTTCCCTGGCCAGAGAGAGTAAGATTCGCTCCTCGCCCCTTCCCATGGTGACCCGCACTCTCTCCCCCTTGAGATGGGCAAGCCACTCCTGGAGGGTGACCTTGGCAGGATGGGAAGGGACAAGAGCTATCCTGGACGGAATCTCCCGCCCCCTCCCGTAAAACTCCCGGAAGAAGGCCTCCAACCCGTCCTCCCCATCAAGGACAAAGCCCTTTTCCCCCAAGAGCATGCCCCGCCTTACCATGAGGAGGAATAGGTAAAACCTTCCGTCCTCCTCCCACAGGATGAAGTCCAGGTCCTTCTCGCCGGCGAGGAGAACCCTCTGGCGCTCCATGACACGTTGCAGGGCAAAGATCTGATCCCGGACCCGGGCCGCCTCCTCGAAACGCATCTCAGCAGCCAGGGTTGCCATACGCTTCTGAAGTTCATCAAGCACCCCCTGACCTTTACCCTCCAGCACCCGCCTCAGCCCCTCCACCAGGGCGGCATACTCTCCCCGATCCACGGGACGGGCGCAAGGACCCAGACATCGACCCATCTGGAAGTTGAGACAGGGCCTGGACCGCCTCTTGAGGGGCCCCCGGCACCTGCGCAAGGGGAAAATCTGACTCATAAGACCCATGGTCTCCCTCACGGCCCAGGCAGGAACGTAAGGACCATAGTAGAGGGAACCGTCCCTCAGGGGTCGCCTCACCAATTCCAGGTAGGGATAGGGGTCCGAGAGAGCCAGACGGAGATAGGGATAGCGCTTGTCATCCTTGAGCATAACATTGTAAGGGGGCCTGTGGGTCTTGATGAGGTTGGATTCCAAGATGAAAGCCTCCAGCTCTGAGGCCGCCTCCATCCACGCCACCTTCGTGGACCGGCAAACCATATGGCGAATCTTAGGGGTGAGGCTGTGGAGGCTGAGATAAGAGCGCAAGCGAGACCTGAGGTTCCTGGCCTTGCCCACGTACAGAATACGCCCCTGGGCATCCTTGAAGATGTAAACTCCCGTGGTAGACGGGGCTTTCTCAATGGAGGCCACCAACCGGGGAGAAGGACCCTGCTCTTTCATAAATACCCCTGCTAACCTCCTTGGTCTGGAAGTCCTAGGTCAAAATTAAGCCCAGAATCCCCTCTCATCTAGGGTAGATAGGTAGAAGGGCAAAAATCCATCTATGCATCCTCGCATTCACCCATTCACTCATCGACCCATCTACCCATTCAGACCTCACCCTTTAGCCTTTCGCCCCTCTCCTAGACCACCCTGATCCTACCTTCTCCCTCCACCACCCGGCCAATACAGGGCCAGGGGAAGTCCTGGGCTTTATCGGAAGGCAGAGCAATGAGGAGTCCACCGGAAGTTTGGGGGTCGTAAAGGAAAATCTCCAGTTCCCCCGGGGCCCGGACAAACTCCACGCCACGCTTGTAGCACTCCCGGTTTCTGTAAGCCCCGCCGGGGATGAGACCCATGGAAGCGTAGTCCAAGGCCTCTTCTATTATTGGCAGGCCACCCAGCGTTATTTCCAAAGCCACCCCGCTGGCCCTGGCCATCTCCAGACCATGGCCCACCAGACCGAAGCCCGTGATATCGGTGCAGGCACGGACCCCCCTCTCCCTCATCTGGAGAGAAGCCTCTCTATTGAGGGTGGCCATGATCCCCCCCACCCGCTCAGCCACCAGGGTCTCCGCCACCCCTCCCTTGATAGCCGTGGCTACTATGCCAATGCCCAGGGGTTTGGTGAGAAAGAGAAGGTCTCCCGGACGGGCCCCGGCATTGGTCACTACCCTGCGGGGGTGGACCACACCGGTGACAGAAAGGCCGTACTTCAACTCCAAATCGTCCACGGAATGGCCCCCCACCAAAAGGGCCCCTGCCTCCTTCACCTTGCTCAGGCCGCCCTCCAAGATGACCCGGAGTACTCCCATGTCCAGCTTGCAGGCAGGGAAGCATACCACGTTCATGGCCATGAGGGGATCCCCCCCCATGGCATACACGTCGGACAAGGCATTGGCAGCAGCGATCTGGCCGAAGAGGAAGGGATCGTCCACCACGGGGGTGATAAAGTCTATAGTCTGGATGAGGGCCAGGTCCTCCCGAATTTTGTAGACCCCAGCGTCGTCCCCTGTGGCCAACCCCACCAACAGGCGGGGATCCCTAGGGAGATCCAGGGCTTCCAGGGCTTGGGCCAGGTCCCCCGGCCCTATCTTAGCCCCTCACCCCGACGCCCTGACAGTAGTGGTCAACCTGAGCTCTACACCCATGCCACACTCCTCAATCCAGGTCCAAATGTTCCAAATCGGCCAGGTCCTGGGCCCGTCCAGAGGCCTTTTTACTCCTCTTCAGACATTCCAGATCCACAAAATCCACCTTTACCCCCTGGATTTCTGCCACCACCCTCCTCTCATAACAGAAAGAGAAATCCACACCAGGCAAAGAAGTTAAAATGTCTATACGGCACGGTGGATAGCCCAACTGGATAATTTGATCTGGCTCTAAAAAATCCTCTCTTCTTAATTCCAGGGAAGAAAAACCAAAATCTTTCAGGACTCTGACCAATCTCTTGGCGTTATCTTCAGTGGCATCAATCCACACGTCCATATCACCCGTAAACCTGGGATACCCATGAAAGGCTACTGCATAACCTCCCACCACCAGGTAACGCACACCCCTATCGTTTAACAATTTTAAAAACTCTTTGAAGTCTTGGTTCAGCACCGTACCTCCACCTTATATAATCCCTTCTTATCTCCTCCAGGGCTGCCAAACGTTCAGAATAGGGCCTGGTCCTCCAATAACGGACGTCTCCCTCTCCCCGGGACATGGGTATCTTCCTGACCACTTTTCTCAATGGCTACCCTCCAACTTCACCATACCACCTGGAGATGATGGAGCCCAGGACAACTCACACCCTCACGACCAATCTGGCCCCCGTAAGGTTCTCCACGGTGTCGTACATGTTGGTGATATGGCCGACCCCCAGCCTATCCTTAAGATTGAACTAGTCCAGACAGGTGCCGCAGGAATAGATCTCCACCCCTTCGCTCTCCAGCCCTTTCAAGGCCTCCAAGACAGGGGAGCCTTCAGAGGTGAGAAAGACACCCGTATTCATGAACAAAAGCTTGGAGGGCTTGCGTTTAGCCTCTCTAAGGGTAGATATGAAACCCTCCATGAGGAGACGCCCCAGGTCTCCCTCCTCTCCCAGTTTGTCCGAGGTGATGAGAATGACCGGGCCATCCTGGCCCACTTCGGACCCCTCCGGGGTCCGGGATACCTCACAGGTGAGCCCCTTCACTATCCTCAACTGGAAGATGCCCCCCTTCTCCACCACATCCACGGTGCAACCCATATGCTGGGCAAAACGCTTCACGTTCTCCCGAGAAGCCACGTTGTCCACCAAGACGGTGACAACGCCTTCTCCCATCTGTTCCAGGGCTTCTTTGGTCATGAGCACAGGCTGGGGACAGGCCAGTCCCCGGGCATCCACCACCTTCTCCATGGTTCACCTCCTGGCTATGGCATCCAGGGCAACCAAAACCCTGTTCACATCCTCTTCTGTATTGAAAAGGCCAAAGGCCACCCGCACCGTTCCATGGGGAAAAGAACCCAGGGCCTTGTGGGCCGAAGGGGCACAGTGGAGTCCCACCCGCACCATGATGTCGAAGTCTTTATCCAACTTGTAGCCCACCATAGCAGGGTCGCGACCATCCAGATTTATGGAAACCACCGCCACCCGGTCCTCCCACCTCTCTGGACCATAAAGAACGAGGCCGGGGATCTCATGGGCACCATGCCAGAAACGTTCAAAGAGTCTCCCTTCATGGGCCCTTATGGCTTCCACTCCCTTTTCCATGATAAAATCCACCCCTGCCCTTAGCCCTGCCAGGCCCACCACATTGGGAGTGCCGCTCTCGTGGAGGTCGGGCCAGATAGCGGGCTGTTCTTCCCTCTCAGAAAGGGAGCCGGTCCCCCCCAGGATTAAAGGCCGTGGCTCCAGAGTTGGAGCCACGTAGAGCCCACCAGTCCCCTGGGGTCCCAGAAGACCCTTGTGCCCCGTGAAAGCCAGGAGAGAGATGTTCATAGCCTCCACGTCGATGGGATAACACCCCGCCGTCTGGGCCACGTCCACCATGAGGGGTACTCCTGCCTCTCCGGCCATGGCCCCCACTTCGACCAAGTCCACCAAGCCTCCCGACACGTTGGAGGCATGGTTCACCACCAAAAGGGCCACATCCCCTTTCAGCGCCCGAGCCATGGCCTCCATATCCAGAATCCCCCGGGAATCGGCAGGTACCACACCCACCCGGATGCCCATGGTCCTTTCCAAGTAGCGCAGGGGCCTCATGACAGCGTTATGTTCCATGGCCGTGGTGACCACCCAGTCCCCGGGATTCAGAAGACCGAACAGGGCCAGGTTTATGGCCTCGGTGGCATTTTTAGTGAAGACAATCCGCTCCGGTGCCTTCACGTTGAAAAGACAGGCCAGAGCCTCCCTCGCATCAAAGAGGATTTCCGAGGCTTTGTAAGAAAGGCGATGTCCCGAACGTCCAGGGTTGCCTCCTATCCGGAAGAAGTATTCCTCCATGGCCTCCCAGACACAGTGGGGCTTGGGAAAGCTGGTGGCCGCATTGTCCAGGTACAAGATCTCCCTGTCACTCTCCATTCCACTCATAGACCTTAACCACCTCCAAATCCCCTTTTTTCAAAACTTCGAAGGCCTCTCTCACCTGTCCTTCATCCACTAGAATAGACATACCACACTCCGAACTTATCCCCTTGGGCGTAGGGATCACCTCCACCTCCACCCCGGCTCCCCTCAAAAACCTCTCGGCCTTGATCACCGTGTGGGTGTTGACGAAGGTGAACAGTCTCCTAGCCATGCTACAGACCTTTCTCTTCCCAAAAGGGGTTGTCAAATAGAAATTTGCTATACCAGAGGGGCTTTGTATTTTCCACTAAACCTTCCCCCGGGAACCCACAGCCCTTGGAAGATGGTCTTTGTATTTTAATGGCCCAAACCTTATGATGGGTGAAGGACTTCATAGGAGGTGAGGATGCGTTACATCAGAGTAGGTGCCGGGTCTGCCTATTGGGGAGACATGCTAGACCCCGCAGTGGAACTGGCAGAAAAGGGAAACGTCCAGTATCTAGCATTCGACCATCTGGCGGAGCTCACCCTTGCCATACTACAGCGCATGAAGAGGAGAGACAGCAGCAGGGGCTATATCCCTGACATTGTACCGTGGATGAAAGCGCTGCTGCCCCTCACATCCAAGAAAGGGGTCAAAATTCTCACCAACGCCGGAGGCGCCAACCCCGTCCAGGCAGGGCTGGAGGTCATCAAGGTGGCCCGAGACCTGAGACTTACAGGTTTCAAGGTAGGCATCGTAGAGGGGGACGATATCCTCCATCGTCTAGAAGATATCCGGGCCCTGGGCTGGAAATTCACCAACTTAGACACGGGAGAAGAAGACATCGAAAGTATCCAAGACCGCATCGTCTCCGCCAACGTCTACATCGGGGCAGACGAACTTGTTAAGGCTCTGGAAGAGGAGGCCGACGTGGTAGTTGCGGGACGGTGTTCCGACAACGCCCTCTACGTGGCCCCCATTATGCACGAGTTTGGCTGGCAATTCGACCATCCGGCCTACGTGGATAAAATCGCCGCGGCCATCACTGTGGGGCACATTGTGGAGTGCACCCTGGGCTGCACGGGGGGCATGTCCAACCTGTGGCCCGTGGTGGAAAATTCCCACCGTATCGGCTTCCCTATAGCCGAGGTCTATGAAAACGGCGACGCAGTGATCACCAAAGTGGAAGACAGCGGAGGAATGGTCTGCGAGTGGACGGTAAAAGAACACCTCCTCTATGAGGTCCACGATCCTGCTAACTACATCATGCCCGACGGTATAGCCGACTTCACCACCCTCACCATCATGGAAGAATCCCCCAACCGGGTAAGAATCCGGGGGGTAAAGGGCAAACCCCGCCCCGACACCCTCAAAGTCTGCATAGGCTACGAAGACGGATTTATAGGAGAAGGCCTCATCTTCTTCCCATGGCCCCAAGCCCTGGACAAGGCCCGATGGGCCGAAAAGTGGCTCCGGAATCGCATAGAGTACACAGGTGCCCAGTTCCAGGAGCTGCGCATAGATTACGTGGGCATCAACATGCTGGCAGGAGAAACCGCCAAGTGGCCAGAAAACGGCAACGGTATGAACGAAGTGGGGCTCCGAGTTGTGGCCCGCACCCGCACCTACAAAGAAGCCGATGCCATCCGTAGAGAAGTGACCCATCTCTGGCTGGCCGGGCCTATAGGCACCAGCTTCGGTGTCCCCTTCACCCCTAGACCAGTAGTGGCCCTGTGGCCCACCCTGGTGCCCCGGGAAATGGTGAAGACCACTTCTTTCGTCATGGAGGTGATGTGATGAAGGTGAAAGTGCCCCTGGCCGAGCTGGCCTTCACCCGCTCGGGCGACAAAGGAGACCGGTGTAACGTGGGCCTAATGGCCAAATGCCCCACTTGTTACGAAACCCTGAAACGGGAAGTCACCCCCGAAAGGGTCAAGGCCTTCTTCAAGGGCATGGTGAAGGGCCAGGTCCACATATATCCCATGGACAACATCCACAGCCTGGAGGTGATACTGGACAATGCCCTGGAGGGAGGGGCCACCCGCACCCTGCGCTTCGACCAGACGGGCAAGTCCATGGGCTGCGTGCTCCTGCGTATGGAGATTGAAGTGGAGGAAGAGGAACTCCAGGCCACTCGGGAAGCTGAAAAGGCCACTATGAGTAAGTATAAGGAGTGGTGACCCAAGGAAAGAGATGAAGGGCATCTATCTCCACATACCCTTCTGCCGGAAAAAGTGTGGCTATTGCGACTTCCCTTCTACTGATCGTTGGGAAGAGGCTCTATTGAAAGCCTATATTGACGCCATTCTTCGGGACATGGAAGCCTCTTTGCCCCCATGGAAAGACTACACCCTCTATGTAGGGGGAGGCACCCCATCCATCCTGCCGCCCAACCTGCTGGAGAGGCTTCTTTCAGCCCTCAAGGAGCTTTTGCACCATCCCCTGGAGTTCACGTTCGAGGCCAACCCCGAATCCCTCACCCGGGAAAAACTGGAGCTCATGGTCCAGGCAGGGGTGACCCGACTGAGCCTAGGAGTCCAGAGCTTTAATGACCGTCTCCTCACTGTGCTGGGCCGCATCCACACAGGAAAAGAGGCTCTGAGAAAAGCAGCCATGGCCCGGGAATACATGGACAACCTGAACCTGGACCTCATCTTCGGTATCCCAGGCCAGGGTCTCCAAGACCTGGAAAAGGACCTAGAGACCGCCCTGGCCCTGGAACCCGCCCACGTATCAGCATATAGCCTCACCCTGGAAGGAACGACCCCCCTGGTCCACCAGGCAGCCCAGGGAAATCTCACCATGCCTCCGGAAGAAGAATGGCTCCAGATGTTCCATCTCATCCCTGAAATCCTGTCCTCTGGAGGCCTCGTCCGTTACGAAATCTCCAACTTCGCCCGCCCGGGCAGGGAATGCCTCCACAACCTTATCTACTGGGAAAACGGGGAGTATCTCGGAGTAGGGGCTTCGGCTGTCTCCCATCTAGGCGGTAAAAGGCTTTTCAGGGGAAAAGACCCCCGGACCTACATCCAGAAGATCTCCCAGGGAATCTCCCCTGTGGTTGAAAAAGAAGACCTCCCTCCCCGGAGAAAAGTCCTGGAGACGGCCATGGTGGGTCTTCGCACCACCCAAGGCGTAGATCCCGCAGCCATAGAAGAAAAATGGGGCGCTGAAGGAGGCAAGCTGAAGGCTATCCTGGAAGACTTAGAGACCCAGGGGCTCCTGGAAAGAAACCGGAACCGCTGGCGCATCCCCGAGAGACTCCTCCCCGTGGCAAATGAGGTCATGGTGAAGGTGCTGGAGTTTAAAAAACCATGCATACCCGTATCGAAAGAGGTGCGACAAAATGCGCATAGAAGTATTGGAAAGAATTACAGAAGAGTACACTGATAAGAGAAACAAATACCTGAATAAAACCTGGTTCAGGCGAAAATTCACAATAGAAAGGGTTATATACAGACCCAAGGCTAACCATAAATATTATATCGAGACCTTAAAGCACGATGCCAATTTTACGAAGTCCTTCACGGAATGGTTAGCTAAATATTTCAAGAAAGAAGATATAACCAGAGAACAAATAGAAGAACTTATTTTCATGATCAACATGCATAAGTATAGACTTAAAGACAGGTATAGTTTCTTAGAGCTGTCCCTAGGATCCATAGTATTTTCTATAGCTGTATTAGGGGGAGTAAAGATATTCATAATAGTGCTGACAATTTCCAGCATGTTAATAATATCCGAAAGAATGTTTTTAAAAGACAAAGAAACTATCATGGACGAGCTGACGTGTATCCTAACCCACTTCCTCCATGAGGAGGCCTAAAGAGCAAATAATGCAAGGGGAGTGGCATAAGCCACTCCCCTTACAAGTAAACCCAAAAAGGTTACTTTTTGTTCCCCTGGGTGTAGAATCTCTCCTTCACCCGGGCTGCTTTACCCATTCTCTCTCTCAGGTAGTAGAGCTTGGCCCTTCTCACCTTGCCCCGACGGACGACCTCCACCTTCTCTAGCCTGGGAGAATGGAAGGGAAAGGTCCTCTCCACCCCCAAACCACCAGTGATACGCCTCACCGTAAAGGTCCTCCGGTTCATGGCACCCTGAAAACGCAGAACCACTCCCTCAAAGGGCTGAACCCTCTCTTTGTCTCCTTCCCGGATCCTGAAATAAACCCGCACCGTGTCTCCCACTTTGAAATCGGGGAGATCATCCCTCAGGTACCTGGACTCAATGGCCCTGATGAGTTCCTCGCTCATGGTTCACTCCTCCCTGAAAAATAGCCTATCCAGCACTATGGCCGCTGCACACCTCACCGAGAGGTGATTGTAACGGCCCATCCCTTTTATAGGCTTCAGCAAGTAATGGCAACCCCTTATCACCTCTTCTGCCAAACCCCAACCCGTACCCAATAGGACGATGACTGGATCCTTCCCTCCAAGGATCCGCTCCCCCAGCTCCCGATAGCCTATAAATTTCCCCTGCCATTCTCTGGCTGAGGTGGCCACCATTATGGGTTCTTGTCCCCTCTCTCGAAGGATCTCCTCCCGGAGAGAATCCAGAGAAGAGACCACCCTAACCAACTCCAATGCCTCCCCCCTATTGGGATTGTAAACGGCACCAAACCCCTCCTTCCAATGGGCACATATTCGCTCTATCATGGCCCGCTGGGTCTCCAGAGGGGTTACCATGTAGAAGGCCCTACCGTTGTAGGTCTTCACCAGCCTGGAGAGGTCATGGATATCCAGATTGGTAATGGACGAAACCACTACCCGCCCCTCTTTATTGTAAACGGGGTGATGAACCAGGGCCAGATAGAAATTCAAATATCTTTCCACGGGTCCTCTCCCCTTACCACCATGGTGAGAAACTCCCGATCCCGGGGACTGAGATCCGCCCTGGCCAAAAGATCAGGCCTCCTCTGCCAGGTCACCTTTATCTGCTGATAACGCCGCCATCGGGCTATCTCCTGATGGTTCCCTGAACGCAAAACCTCAGGCGCCTCTAATCCCCTAAAGATAGGGGGGCGGGTATACTGGGGATATTCTAAGAGGTATCCGGCAAAGCTCTCCTCTTCCAGGGACTCCCGGGAGCCTAAAACTCCGGGCACCAGCCGGGCCACTGTCTCGATGATGACCATGGCCGCCAGCTCCCCCCCCGCCATAACAAAGTCTCCAATAGAAACCTCGCCGTCCACGAAGGTTCGCACTCTCTCGTCTACACCCTCGTAACGGCCACAAATGAAGGCCACCGAAGGCTTACGGGCCAACTCCAGAGCCATGGACTGGGTGAAGGTCTCCCCCCGGGGGGAGAGCAAATAGACCTGGGTACCAGGGTCTCGAGACCTGATCTCCTCCACCGCCGCCACCAGTGGCTCGGGCTTCATCACCATTCCCGCACCACCACCGTAGGGCTCGTCGTCCACTGTGCGATGCCTATCCGGGGTGAAATCCCGAGGATTGACGGGTACCACTTCCAAGAGACCACGTTCCTGGGCCAACTTAAGGATGCTGAAGTCCACAGCCTTAAAGACCTCAGGGAAGATGGTGACCACATAAAATCTCAACGAAGCCCCTCCAATAGATGGACCACCATGCGCCCCTCCTCCAGGAGAATCTCCAGGATCACCTCTTTGATGGCTGGAAGGAGGACCTCGTTCCCTTCCTTCCTCACCACGTAAACGTCATGGCCCGCCGTTTCCATAATCTCTTCCAACACCCCTAGAAATTCCCCCTCTTCAGTGTAAACCTCCAACCCCAAGAGCTGATACCAGTAGTACTCCCCGGGAGGCAGGGGCACCAACTCTTCTAAAGGAATCTCCAAAAGACCTCCCACCAGCTCCTGGGCAGCCTCCCTATCATCCACCCCCTTGAACTTAAAGAGTAAGAGGGTGCCATGGGGCCGGATACCCTCGATCTCCAGCTCTCTGACCTCTCCCTCTCTGCTCCAGCGAATACTCGCCCGTCCCTGAAAGTTCTCCAGGACATCGGTAAGGAGCACACCCCGGACTTCGCCCCGGATCCCATGGGCCTTCACCAGCCTGCTAAGGGCCACCCACTCCTTTTCAGAGCCCAAAGAACACCTCCCAAAGAAAAAGAACGGGCCCTAAGACCCGTTCCTACCATCAGTCGAAAACCCCAGCCTCCAAAGGGGTAAAGTTCTACTCCAGAATCTCTAATACCGCCCTCTTGTTGCTCTTGGTAGCAGCAGCCGAAAGGATGGTCCTCATGGCCCTGGCTGTCCTGCCTTGACGGCCAATGACCTTTCCCAGATCTTCAGGCGCCACCCTGAGCTCTATTACCGTAGTCTTCTCCCCTTCAACCTCCACCACTTCCACCTTATCGGGATTGTCCACCAGCGCCTTCGCCATTTTCTCCACCAGTTCCTTCAACATGAAAACCACCTCCGTCTCTAAATTCTACTTCCCCGCAAGGAGGCTGGAGCTACATCCCCGCCAGCTTCAACACCGCCTTCGCCTGACCAGTAGGCTGGGCACCCTTCTCCATCCAGGCTTTAGCCCTTTCCAGATCCCCCTTGATCTGGGGAGGATCGGTCAAGGGGTTGTAGTATCCCAGAATGTCCAAAGCCCTACCATCGGCAGGGGCCCGGGAGTCGGCCACCACCACCCGATAGAAAGGCTTCTTTTTAGCACCCATACGCATAAGCCGTATCTTTACCAATTCTATCACCTCCTCTAGTGAAACATATTCATAAAGTCAGAACCGAAAGGCATCTGCTTCATCTTTTTGGCCAACTTGCCCTTACCGCCTTTTCTGGCTCCTCTCATCATCTTCTGCATCTGGGAGTACTGTTTTAAGAGCCTGTTCACCTCCTGAACAGAAGTACCGCTGCCCCGGGCAATGCGCCTCTTACGACTGGAATTGATGATTACAGGCCTCACACGTTCCTGGGGTGTCATGGAATTGATGATGGCCTCCATCCTGGCAATCTCCCTATCATCCACCTTGGCATGCTTCAAAGCATCCTTTATACCACCCATACCCGGAAGCATTTTAATAATTTGCTCCATGGAACCCATCTTTCTCAAGCCCCTGAGATGCTCCCTGAAATCCTCCAGGGTGAACGTGCCCTTGACCAGCCGTTCCTGAAGACGCTGGGCCTCTTGCTGGGAGAAGGCCTTCTCCGCCTTTTCTATAAGAGACAGAACATCTCCCATCCCCAAGATCCGGGAGGCCATCCGGTCGGGATGGAAAGGCTCCAGCTGCTCTAGCTTTTCCCCTACACCCACAAACTTGATGGGCTGGCCAGTCACAGCTTTGATGGACAGGGCAGCACCACCCCGGGCATCACCTTCCATCTTTGTGAGAACCACCCCAGTGAGGTTCAACCTCTCGTGAAAGGTCCGGGCCACATTGGCCGCTTCTTGACCCGTCATAGCATCGGCCACCAGAAGAATCTCCTGGGGCTGGACCAGCCCCTTTATCCTTTCCAATTCTACCATGAGGAGCTCGTCCACGTGGAGACGGCCGGCCGTGTCCATGATGACCACATCCATGCCATCTTTTCTGGCCTTTTCCACGGCCCGTCCGCAGATCTCCACAGGATCACCTTCGCCGTGATAGACCTCTACTCCCACTTCCTTCCCCAGGGTTACGAGCTGCTCTACGGCTGCAGGACGATACACATCGGCCGCCACCAACAGGGGCCACTTACCCTGCTTCTTGAGCATGAGGGCCAGCTTGGCAGCGGTGGTGGTCTTGCCAGAACCCTGGAGACCCACCATCATGATACCCGTGGGGGGCCGGGATGCGAACTTAAGGCCCTCGTGGCTACCGCCCAGGAGTCCCTGGATCTCCTCGGAGACCACCTTGACAACCTCCTGGGTAGGAGTGAGACCGCCCGTAACCTCCCGCCCAATGAGCCTAGAGCGAAGGCTCTCGGTGAACTGACGTACCACCTGGATATGCACGTCTGCTTCGAGAAGGGCCAAGCGAATCTCCCTTAAGGTTGCATCCACTTCCTTCTCTGTAAGACGGGCTTTCCCCTTAAATTTCCCCAATATCCCCTGGATTCTATCCGATAGGGAATCAAACATGCACACCTCTCCCCCTCGCGAGTAGGCTCCTGTTAATCCATATGGGTGCCCCTGTCAAGAACAGGTTGCTTTCCCCACCCTCCTTTGCTACCCTCCCCGGCAAAAATAGGGGTGAGAGGTTGCCCAAGCGCACAGATATAGAGAAAATCCTCATCATCGGTTCAGGACCCATTATCATCGGCCAAGCCTGTGAGTTCGACTACTCGGGGACCCAGGCCTGCAAGGTGCTAAAGGAAGAAGGCTTCACCATTGTCCTGGTCAACTCCAATCCCGCCACCATCATGACAGACCCTGAAATGGCCCACAGAACCTATGTGGAGCCCATCACTCCCGATATAGTGGCCAAAATCATCGAAAAGGAGCGTCCCCAGGCCCTCCTGCCCACCCTGGGAGGCCAGACGGCCCTCAACGTGGCCGTGGACTTGGCCGAGAGCGGGGTATTGGACAGGTTCAACGTGGAACTCATTGGGGCCAAGCTCCCCGCCATCAAAAAGGCCGAAGACCGGGATCTCTTCAAGCAGGCCATGGAAAACATCGGCCTGGAAGTGCCCAAGAGCGGCTACGTCCACTCCATGGAAGAGGCCAAGAAGACCGTTAGGGACCTGGGATTTCCCGTCATCATCAGACCAAGCTTCACCCTGGGAGGCACGGGAGGATCCGTGGCTTACAATATGAAGGAGTTCGAAGAGAAGGTAGAATGGGGCCTCAACGCCTCACCCACCCATGAGGTCCTCATAGAGGAGTCGGTCCTGGGCTGGAAGGAGTTCGAGCTGGAGGTGATGCGGGACCTCAAAGACAACGTGGTCATCGTCTGTTCCATCGAGAACTTCGACCCCATGGGCATCCACACGGGGGACTCCATCACCGTGGCCCCGGCCCAGACCCTCACGGACAAGGAATACCAGATCATGCGTGACGCCGCCATCGCTATCATCCGGGAGATCGGGGTGGAGACGGGGGGCTCCAACATCCAGTTTGCCGTGAACCCCCAGGACGGGCGCATGGTGGTCATAGAGATGAATCCCAGGGTGAGCCGGTCTTCAGCCCTGGCCAGTAAAGCCACAGGCTTCCCCATCGCCAAGATCGCCGCCAAGCTGGCCGTAGGCTACACCCTGGACGAGATCCCCAACGACATCACCAAGAAAACCCCTGCCTGTTTCGAGCCCACCATAGACTACTGTGTGGTGAAAATCCCCCGGTTCACCTTCGAGAAGTTCCCCGAGGCCGACACCACCCTCACCACCCAGATGAAGTCCGTGGGAGAGGTAATGGCCATAGGCCGTACCTTCAAGGAGTCCCTCCAAAAAGCCGTTCGCTCCCTAGAGATAGACCGCTACGGGCTCCAGGGCGAAAAGGAATCCAAGAATCCCGACGGCACCTGGAACTTGGAAGTCATAAGGCACAACCTGAGGACCTCCTGCTGGAACCGCCTTTGGTACATCGCCGATGCCTTTCGGGCAGGAATAAGTGTGGATGAGGTTTACGAGCTGACGGCCATAGACCCCTGGTTCCTGGACAATGTGAAGGAAGTGGTGGAGGCCGAGGATATCCTCCAGGGCTGTAGCCTAGAAGACTTGGATCCCGAGGCCCTGGCCCAGGCTAAAAGGCTGGGCTTCTCCGACATGCGATTGGCCCAGCTTTTGGGGGTCAAGGAGGAAAAAGTCCGCCAGAGACGCCAGGACCTGGGGATAGGGCCCGTTTTCAAAAGCGTGGACACCTGCGCCGCCGAGTTCGAGGCCTACACCCCCTACTTCTATTCCACCTACGAGCGCACCTCGGAGCACAAAAGGGGCGATAAACCCCGGGTCATCATCCTGGGAGGAGGACCCAACCGCATAGGACAGGGTATAGAGTTCGACTACTGCTGTGTTCATGGGGTATTCGCTATTAAAGAGATGGGCTACCAGGCTATTATGGTCAACTGTAACCCCGAAACGGTCTCCACTGACTACGATACGTCCGACCGCCTCTACTTTGAACCCCTCACCTTGGAGGATGTGCTGGCCATCATCGAAGCAGAGGACCCCCAGGGGGTCATCATCCAATTCGGTGGCCAAACTCCCCTCAAGCTGGCCATCCCTTTGGAGCGGGCGGGGGTACCCATTATCGGCACCAGCCCCGACAGCATAGACATGGCTGAAGACCGGGAACGCTTCCGTCGCATCCTGGAGAAACTCCAGCTCCGCCAGCCCCCCAACGCCACGGCCACTTCTGTAGAAGAGGCGGTGGCCATTGCCAGGAAGATAGGCTATCCCGTCTTGGTGCGCCCCTCCTACGTTTTGGGAGGCCGGGCCATGGAAATCGTCTACTCCGAAGAGGACCTGCGCCACTACATGACGTACGCCGTCGAGGCTTCCTACGAGCACCCCGTCCTGGTGGACAAGTTCCTCCAAGACGCCGTCGAAATAGACGTAGACGCCTTGTGCGACGGAGAGGAGGTCTTTGTAGCGGGCATCATGGAGCACATCGAACAGGCAGGGGTCCACTCGGGAGATTCAGCCTGCTCCCTACCCCCCCACGAGTTGGATGAAGAACTCATTCAGGAGATCAAGCGCCAGACCACGGCATTGGCCCTGGAGCTCGAGGTGGTGGGGCTCATCAACATCCAGTACGCCATCCAGGGCCGGAACATCTACGTCCTGGAGGTGAATCCCAGGGCCAGCCGAACGGTGCCCTTCGTAAGCAAGGCCATCGGCATTCCCTTGGCCAAGGTGGCCACCCAGCTCATGCTGGGCAAGAAACTGAAAGACTTCGGCCTGCCCCGGGAAATGGAGATCCATCACATGGCCGTGAAAGAGGCCGTCTTCCCCTTCATTAAATTCCCCGGGGTGGACACCGTCCTTGGCCCCGAGATGAAGTCCACAGGAGAGGTCATGGGCATCGATCGGGAATTCGGCATCGCCTTCGCCAAGGCCCAGGAGGCGGCGGGCAACACCCTGCCCCTGAAGGGCTCTGTATTCGTCAGCGTCAAGGACGAGGACAAGACCAAAGTGGTGCCCATCGCCAAGAAGCTGAAAGAGTTGGGCTTCCACATCTTGGCCACCAAAGGCACAGCCCAGTACCTGGCCAAGCACGGTGTGAAGACCAAAAGGGTTTACAAAGTTCAAGAAGGGCGGCCCCATGTGGTGGACCACATGATCTCCGGGGATATCCAGATGATCATCAACACCCCCCTGGGAGGCCCCGCCCAGAAAGATTCCCTCCACATCCGCCGCACGGCCCTGATTTATGGCATCCCCTATTTCACCACCATGAGAGGAGCTATGGCTGCAGCCGAGGGTATCGAAGCCCTCAAAAAGGGCCGCCTGGACGTGACGCCCCTCCAGGAGTACCACGTAGAGGTGGTGGGAAAGACTTAGAAATCAGCAATAGGGTTCAGAAGCCCACCACAATAGATTGCACTCGCTGTCCCAGTCTCTCTTCTGTCCAAACCTTAATAAGAGCCTGCCTGGTAACGCCTAGACGTCTTGCCTCCCGATCCAGAGCCTCTATGCTCCACTGGAGAAAGTCCACATTTACCCTCCTTGTCTCAAGATTGGACCTCCCGGTCCGCCTCACAGAGACAACTTGTAAAAAGCCCAAAAGCCCCTGTCGATTTAACAGGGAAGGCATGCTAAATTACCTACCGGAACGATAGACTTTACAGGAGGGACGCCATGGCAAAACCCAAGGTACTGGTCACCTGGCCATACACCTTCCCGGAAGCTGACAAGCTCCTACAGACAGAGACAGAAGCCTTTTACCACAGTGAAGAGCGCCCCATGACCCGTCAAGAGCTCATGGAAGCCGTGACCGATAAGGAAGGACTCCTATGCATGCTCTTCGACAGGATAGATGGGGAGGTACTGGAAGCCGGTCCCCACCTGAAGGTAGTGAGTAACCTGGGAGTGGGCCTGGACAACATAGATATAGAGGCCGCCACCCAGCGAGGAGTAGTCATCACCCACACTCCCGGCACCCTCACCGAGGCCACGGCGGACCTAGCCTGGGCCCTCCTCATGGCCACGGCCCGTCTCATACCCCAGGCCCACCAGTTCACCAGGGAAGGGCGGTTCATCGGTCTGAGATACCATATATTTTTAGGCAAAGATCTGGCGGGCAAGACCCTGGGCATCTACGGCATGGGCAGGATAGGTACTGCCGTGGCCCGAAGGGCCCTGGGCTTCAACATGAAAATTATATATCACAACCGAAGAACCAATCCCGAGGGAGAAAGGGAAACAGGAGCTAGGTACGTCTCTTTCCAGGAACTCCTGAAAGAGAGCGACTTTTTGGTCATCGTAGCACCCCTCACCCCCGAGACCCAGGGCCGCTTCGGCATGGAGGAGTTCCGCCGAATGAAGAAGGACGCCATCCTCATCAACATCGGGCGGGGGCCCATAGTGAAGGAAAAGGAGCTGGTTGAGGCCCTAAAAGAAGGCCTCATCTGGGGAGCAGGCCTGGATGTCTATGAAAGGGAGCCCCAGGTGGAGAAAGGGCTCCTGGAGCTGGACCGGGTGGTCCTCACTCCCCATATAGGCTCGGCCACGGTGGAGACCCGCTCGACCATGGCCCTGGTGGCGGCGGAAAACTTGGTGAGGGTGCTAATAGGGGAGAAGCCCCATCACTCTCCAAACTGGGACAAGGTGAGGGGCTGACCCCTCACCAACCCCTCACGGCCACAGGGTTAGCCAGGCGACCTATACCCTCCACCTCTATTTCCACCGTATCCCCGGGAGAGAGGGGCCCTATCCCCGGTGGAGTGCCCGTGGCAATAACGTCTCCCGATTCCAGGGTCATGATGTGGGAAACGAAGCTAATAAGATGGGGTACATCGAAGATCATGTCCGATGTGCTACCCTCCTGAACCACTTGGCCGTTGAGATAGGTTCGAACTGTCACCCTGGATGGGTCCAGGGCAGTCTCCAGCCAGGGTCCCATGGCGGCAAAGGTGTCGAAGCCCTTGGCCCGAGCAAAGAGGCCATCTTTCTTCTGAAGGTCCCGGGCCGTCACGTCGTTGAAGCAGATGTAACCCATGACATAGTCCAAGGCTTCCTGGGGCGAAACCCCCCGGGCCTCCCGACCTATGACCACACCCAGCTCTCCCTCGTAGTCCACCCTACCGGCCATGGAGGGAAGGAGAATGGTATCCCCGTGTCCAATCACTGCCGAAGGGGGTTTGATAAAGATGAGAGGCTCGGGGGGTAAAGATCTTCCCATCTCAGCGGCATGGGCCTTGTAGTTGAGGGCCACTGCCACGACCTTGCTTGGATGGACGGGGGGAAGAATTTTTAATTCCTCCAAGAAGTAGCTTCTGGGCCCTTCCAGGGAATATACCCTTTCTCCTTCCACCACTCCCTGAAACACTTTGTCCTTAATCTGGAAAGTTCCAAGTTTCATCCTTTTACCCCTCTTCCCTTCTCTATCAGAAGCCTATACCAGAAGAAAGGGGTAAGCCTTGTTTTGATTGGATTGAAGCCCTTTCCTTGACACCAAAATGAGGCTTTGGTAGAGAGGCCAGGGGGTTAAGAACATGGCAAACATAAAAGGTAAAAAACAGAAGGACGTCCTAAAAGAGTTGGATCTTGGAGGCAAGATCCGGGAACTCCGCCTCAAAAAGGGCATGACCCTCAAAGACATCTCGGAAAGGACGGGCTTTTCCACCGCCCTCCTATCCCAGATTGAGAACAATATTGTATCGCCACCCATCTCTACCCTGTGGAAAATTGCCCAGGCCCTGGATGTGAAACTCACTTACTTTTTCCAACAGAGCCCTATTGAGCAACAGGACTACTTCGTGGTGAGAAAAGGTCAAGGCAAACAGGTATTCCGCCAAGAGTCTCGTTACTCTATCACCTACTTCTCCCTGGGTTACGGAAAAGAAGGGCGGAAGATGGACCCTTACATCATCGAGTTCACAGGAAAAGAAGAACCCACGGAGCCCTTGGGCCATGATGGAGAAGAGTTTTTGTATGTCCTAAAGGGCAGGGTAGAACTCACCTACGGGGACAAAATGATCCTTCTAGAAGAGGGAGATTCCATCTATTACGATTCCCGGGTGAGCCATAAGGCCGAGGCCCCCCAGGGCACTGTGGTACTGGCAGTGGTGTACCGAGGCAACAAGGGAAGAGTGGAATAAGAGAGGAGGATCGGTCATGGAAAAAGTAGTGATTCTGAGTGCTGTAAGAACTCCCATCGGAAACTTCATGGGAGGACTCAGTTCCATTCCCGCCACCCATCTAGGTGCCATAGCCATAAAGGAAGCGGTAAAGAGGGCCGGCGTGGACCCTAACGACATCGGTGAGGTTTTAATGGGACAAGTGGTCCAGGCAGGGGTGGGCCAGGCTCCCGCCCGCCAGGCCATGAGGTACGCCGGACTTCCCGATGGTATCAACGCCATGACGGTGAACAAGGTGTGTGGATCGGGACTCAAAGCCGTATGCCTGGGAGCCAACTCCATCAAACTGGGCGAAATGGACGTCATAGTGGCGGGAGGCATGGAAAACATGACTTTATGTCCCTACGCCCTGCCCAAGGCCCGAATGGGTTACCGCTTGGGAGACGGTAAAATTGTCGACCTCATGGTATACGACGGTCTGTGGGACCCTTACGAGAACTTCCACATGCTCATGACAGGAGAGCTCATCGCTGACAAGTACGACGTCTCCCGAGAAGAGATGGACGCCTTTGCCCTGGAGAGCAACAATAGGGCCCTCAAAGCTACCGCTGAGGGATGGTTCAAGAATGAGATCATCCCCGTGGAGGTGAAACAGAAAAAGGGCACCGTGGTGATAGACAAGGACGAAGGGCCCCGAGAGACCACCCTGGAAAAGCTGGCCAAGTTGCCCCCCGCCATCAAAAAGGACGGCAAGGTTACAGCAGGCAACGCCTCCAAGATCAGTGATGGAGCGGCTGCCGTGGTCATCAGCTCCATGAGTAAAGCAGAGAAGCTGGGAGTTAAGCCCCTGGCGGAAATTGTAGCCTACAACTACTGGCACGTGGAGCCCAAGTGGGTCATGGAGGCTCCCATCCCTGGTGTCAGAGCTCTCCTGGAGAAGACCGGTTTCACCATAAACGATATAGACCTAGTGGAGCACAACGAGGCCTTCGCCGCTGCTTCTTGCGCCGTCAAAAAGGCCCTGGACATCCCCCACGAAAAGTTCAACGTCCATGGCGGGGCCGTGGCCCTGGGTCACCCCATTGGGGCCAGCGGGTGTCGCATTCTGGTGACCCTTGTCAACGCCTTGAAGCTCCGGGGACTAAAGAGAGGGCTGGCCACCATTTGCCTGGGCGGTGGTGGTGCCGTGAGCATGATTATTGAGCTGGTGGACTGAGCCAAAGGGAGGTGGGTCATGAAGCTTGAAGACATCAAAAAAATCGGTGTGGTTGGAGCAGGCACCATGGGTAACGGTATTGCCCAGGTGTGTGCCATGGCAGGTTATCAAGTGGTTATGAGGGATGTGACCATGGAACTGGCCCAGAGGGGCCTCGACACCATCAGCAAGAACCTAGACCGCTTAGTGAAGAAGGAGAAACTCACTTCCCAAGGAAAGGAAGAGATTCTTGGGCGTATCCAACTTACAGAGAAACTGGACGATCTGGCCGACGTGGACTTTGCCATCGAAGCTGTCACCGAAAACCTGGACATCAAAGAGGAAGTCTTCAAAACCCTGGACAGCCTCTGCCGTCCCGAGGTGATCCTGGCCAGTAACACCTCCTCCATTTCCATCACCAAAATTGCCACCTTCACCAACCGCCCCGACAGAGTGATCGGCATGCACTTCATGAACCCCGTGCCTGTAATGAAACTCATCGAAATCATTGAAGGGCTTCAGACCAACGGAGAAACAACGGAACTGGTTGTGGCCCTTTCGGAGAAACTGGGCAAGGTGCCCGTGGTCATCAAAGACTCGCCTGGCTTTGTATCCAATAGGGTCCTCATGCCCATGATCAACGAAGCCATCTTCGCCCTTGACGAAGGGGTAGGCTCCCCTGAGGCCATAGACACCATCATGAAACTGGGAGCCAACCACCCCATGGGCCCCCTGGCTCTGGCCGACCTCATAGGCCTGGACACCTGCCTCTACATCCTCCAGGTCATGTACGATAGCTTCGGCGATCCCAAATACAGGCCCTGCCCCTTGCTGGTGAAGATGGTGGACGCCGGATATTTGGGAAGGAAAGCCGGCAAAGGCTTCTACGACTACACCAAGTAAGGGCCATACTATAGAGGATCAACTAACCGCCGGAGCCCCATGGGGGCTCCGGCTATTAAAAGGACTAGCCTGATGTTTAGGCAAGGAAGGGGGGACAAATCATGAAATTTGAATTCACTGAAGAGCAAAAGATGGTTCGGGATATGGTCCACCGCTTTGCCGAGGAGGAGCTAAAACCCAAAGCCGCCGAAATGGACAAAAAAGGCGAGATCTCCCCCGAAATCTACCAGCAGCTAGCAGAACTGGGCCTCTTCGGTGTTTATGTGCCCGAAGAGTACGGCGGAGCAGGCATGGATGTGGTATCTTACGCCACAGTGGTAGAAGAACTGAGCCGGGGTTGCGCATCCACGGGTATCCTGGTATCGGCCCACACCTCCCTTGTGGTTGACCCCATCCTCCACCATGGAACGGAAGAGCAGAAACAGAAGTTCCTGGTACCCCTGGCCAAAGGCGAGAAGATCGCCGCCCACGCCATGACCGAGCCCGGCGCTGGCACCGACGTGGTCTCCATCTCCACCACAGCCAAGAAAGAGGGAGACCACTACATTCTCAACGGCACCAAGCACTTTATCACCAACGGAAAAGAGGCCAGCATCTATCTGGTCTTCGCCATGACAGACAAAGAGAAACGTCACAAAGGCATGAGCGCCTTCATTGTTGAGAAGGACACCCCCGGCTTCTCCATTGGCAAGCTGGAACACAAACTGGGCATCAAGGCATCCTCCACAGCAGAGCTCATCTTTGAAAACTGCAAGGTGCCCGCCGAGAACCTCCTGGGCCAAGAGGGACAGGGCTTCTATATCGCCATGCACTGCTACGATGGAGGCAGGATCGGGGTAGCAGCCCAAGCCGTAGGCATAGCCCAGGCCGCATACGAAGAGGCTGTAGAGTTTGCCAAGACCAGAGTTCAGTTCGGCCAGCCCATCGCCAACTTCCAGGCCATCCAGTTCAAGCTGGCTGACATGGCTACCATGATTGAAGCTGCCCGACTCCTTTACTTAAAAGCCGCCTGGCTCAAGCAAGAAGGGAAACCCTATTACCAGCTTTCGGCCATGGCCAAGCTTTTCGCCTCCGACGTGGCCATGAAGGTGACCAGAGAAGCCATCCAGGTTCACGGTGGATACGGCTTCACCGAGGAGTATCCCGTAGAGCGCCACTACAGGGACGCCAAGATCACCGAGATCTACGAAGGCACCTCAGAGGCTCAACGCCTCACCATCGCCAGGAACCTGCTGAAGGGGTAAAAAAGATACGGGAGGGAAGGCCATTTTTCTTCCCTCCCGAAATTTTTGGGAAAGGCATGTTGACAAATTCACAAGGTGATATTAGAGGAAGGAGAGGTAATGAGTGAGCACTCATTCATT
>JAJSAC010000047.1 GCA_024274915.1 Thermodesulfobacteriota bacterium | reverse complement strand
TGGGCAGGTACTGCCATGACAGCCCCCGTTCCATACTCCACCAGAACGAAATTGGCCACATAGACGGGGACCCGCTCTCCAGTGAAGGGGTTTATGCAATAGGAACCAGTGAAAATCCCCTCCTTTTCCGTCTCCTCCAAAGTACGTTCCCGCTGGGACTGTTTCTTCACCCGCTCTACAAAGGCCAGGACCTGGTCTTTATGGGGACTTACCTCCACAAGCTCCTCCAACCTAGGGTACTCGGGAGCCACACTCATGAAGGTGACACCGTAAACCGTGTCAGGGCGGGTGGTGAAGACCTCCATGGGTTCCTTTCCTGCCTCTAATGGAAAGCGTATAAGGGCACCTTCGGAGCGCCCTATCCAATTCTTCTGCATGGTTAGAACACTCTCAGGCCAATGCCCCTTCAGTTTCTCCAGACCCTCTAAAAGCTCTTCTGCATAGTGGGTGGTCTTGAAGAACCACTGCTCAAGTTCCTTCTCCACCACTTCATTGCCACAACGCCAGCAACAGCCTCCCTCCACCTGTTCGTTGGCCAACACGGTGTGGCAATGCTCACACCAGTTGACATGAGACTTCTTCCTATAGGCCAGGCCCTTCTCCAACATCTGGATAAAGACCTTCTGCTCCCACTTGTAGTACTCCTCGTCACAGGTGGCCAGCTCCCGGGACCAGTCGTAACTGAAGCCCAGCCTCTTAAGCTGCCTTTTCATATACTCGATATTTTCGTAGGTCCACCTGGCAGGATGAACGCCATGCTGAATGGCTGCGTTCTCGGCGGGAAGGCCAAAGGCGTCCCACCCCATGGGATGGAGGACATTGTAGCCCCTCATGGACATAAAACGGGCCACCACATCCCCTATGGAGTAGTTGCGCACATGGCCCATATGGATCCTACCCGAAGGATAGGGAAACATCTCCAGGCAGTAATACTTGGCCCTGCCGGGCTCTTCCCTCACCCGGTATAGGTCTCTCTCCTCCCAGTATTTCTGCCACTTGAGCTCTACAGCCTCGGGGTCGTATTTCTCCATTGCTTTTCCTCCTAGGATGCTGGAAATTGAGGCCCAATGTGATTTAACATAGGGGAAATGAGCAGGCAACAAATAGGTAAACGAGTGATGAGTTCATGGGTAGAACCCATTTACTGCGAACGATGGAGAGGAACGAGATGAAGGGCAAGGTACTGCTTCTGGGAGGGCCCACGGCCACGGGCAAAAGTGCCCTGGCCATAGAAGTGGCTGAGGTCTTACCAGGAGAAGTGATCAATGCCGATTCCCTCCTCTTCTATCGCCATCTGGACATTGGAACTGCCAAGCCTTCCCCCCAGGAAAGGAACCGAGTGCCCCACCACCTCATAGACATCCTGGACCCTGACCAAGAGTTTGACGCCTACAGGTACTCCCAAACAGCACGCCAGGTGATACAAGAAGTGTGGTCCAGGGGAAAACTTCCCATCGTGGTGGGAGGAACAGGCTTCTACATGAAGGCCCTTGTGGAGGGGCTCCCACCAATGGTGGATAAAAACTACTCTCTCAGGAAAAGGCTCTTAGAAGAGGAGGAAACCAAACCCGGCACCCTCCATGCCAGACTCCAAGAGATAGATCCCCAGGCTGCCGCCCGCATCCACCCCAGAGACAAGGTGAGACTGGTGAGGGCTCTGGAGATCTTCCGCCTCACAGGGCGTCCCCCCCACCAGGTATGGAGAGACAGAAGGCCCCCGCTGGAGGCTTCATTTTTAAAGATAGCCCTACACCTCCCCAGAGAAGAACTCTACGCCAGAATAGATGCCAGGGCCGTGAAGATGGTGGAAAAAGGAGTGGTAGAAGAAACCCAGAAGGTTTTGGAAATGGGTTATCCTCCCACCATCAAACCTCTTCAAGCCATAGGCTACAGGGAAGCCCTCATCTACCTCCAAGGCCAACTCTCCAAAGAGGATATGATAAAAGAGATCCAGAGAAAAACCAAAAACTATGCCAAGAGACAGATCACATGGTTCAAAAAAGAGGGATTCCTGTGGCTCCCACCACACCCCCACAAAATCCTTGAAATGGTAGAAGACTGGATTGAAGCCCAACTCTAATGGTGGTAAATAAAGCCAAAAAGAGGAGATTTTATGAAAGGGAAACTCAACCTCCAGGACGCATTCCTGAACCAGCTCCGGAAGTCTCGGACGCCAGTCTATGTCTACCTGGTCAACGGAGTGAAGCTCAACGGACGGATTGGGGGCTTTGACAACTTCACCGTCATCCTCACCAGCGACATGGGACAGCAGCTGGTCTTTAAACACGCCATTTCCAGTATCTCACCTGTCAGACCCCAAGAGGTGATCAACTTCACCCCCGAAGCCGCAGAGAAGAGCCTTATACCGTGATTCGCATCATCGGGGGTGAGGCCAAAGGCCGAAAACTGAAAGCCCCCCGGGGACAGGAGACCAGACCCACTCTGGGGCGCATCCGCCAAGTCCTCTTTGACCTCCTCCAGAGAGAAGTGCAGGGAACGTCCTTCCTGGATCTCTTTGCAGGCACCGGGATAGTGGCCCTGGAAGCCCTAAGCCGAGGAGCGTCCAAAGCCGTCCTGGTGGAAAGGAAGGAAAGCATGGTCCGCATCATCAGAGAAAACGTCTCTCTGCTAGGCTACCAGGACAGGGTGCGCATCCTCCAGGGAGACGCCATGAGAATAGCCCAAAAGTTGGTTCCACTGGGCCCCTTTGGTATCATCTTTGCCGATCCACCCTACACCTTCCAAGACTATCAAAAGCTACTCTCCCTTTACCTTCCCCTAGTGGAAAAGGGGGGAACCCTGGTCATCCAGCATTCAAAGGCCTTTTCCCTTGCCCTACCTCCCGGCTTTTCTATAAAAGGGAGGGAGGTTGGAGAACACCTTCTCACACTGGTTACGGGGGAGGAATAAATGGAAGAGAAAACGGCCATCTACCCTGGCACCTTCGATCCCATCACCAGGGGACATATAGATATAATCCAAAGGGCATCCAAAATCTTTCACCGGCTCATTGTGGCCGTAGCCCACAACCCCGGGAAACACCCCATCTTTAGCCTGGAAGAAAGAACAGAAATGATCCGGGAGTCCCTAGCCCCCCTCGACTTACCCAACGTCGAAGTAGAAACCTTCTCGTCCCTCCTCATCTCCTATGCCAAAAGCAAGGGGGCCACCGCTATAGTGAGGGGATTGCGAGCGGTATCGGACTTTGAATACGAGTTCCAAATGGCCCTTATGAACAGAAAATTGGAAGACTCAGTGGAAACCCTCTTTATGATGCCCAGCGAGCAGTACACCTATCTCAGCTCCCGCATCGTCAAAGAGATCGCCTACTATGGAGGAGACATTGACTGCTTGGTGACACCACCCGTTGCAAGGAAACTCCGGGAGAAATTTGGCAACCCGGGCAAAACCGACTAGGGCTGAAAATCTTCCAAGGCTTTGATAAGGCCTCTAACGGTGTACTCCCCGGCCTCCAGATCTACCACAACCCCCAGGTCCTTCAGGGCCCTGGTAGTGACAGGTCCAATGGAAGCCACCACCTTCCCTTTCCAGAACCCCGGAGGGAGATCCCTGCCCATCACCTTCAGGAAGTTCTGGGCAGTGCTGGGACTGGTGAAGGTGAGGATGTCGGCCTTCAAGACCTCTTCCCTGAGGGTAGGGTCCACCTGGGGCACCACGGTACGGTAAACCACCACCACATCCACCCTGGCACCGGCCTCTTCCAATCCCCGAGGAAGGATATCCCTTGCAATCTGGGCCCGGGGGATGAGGACCCTCTTACCATCCACCCCCCTGTCCTTCAGGGCCTTCAGCACTTCCTCCGCCACGAATCGGGAAGGTACCAGGGAAGGGAACACTCCTTCCCTCTCCAAGGCCCGGGCCGTGGCAGGTCCTATGGCACACACCTCTTTATTCACCAACAAGCTCTTCAGATCCAGACCCAAGACCCGGGCCCTGCCAGAGAAGAACCTCACCCCGTTGGCACTGGTAAATACCACCCACTGATAGGCACCTATCCCATCCAGGGCAGCGTCCACCGGTCCCCAGTCCTCAGGGGGCATCAGCTCTATGGTGGGGAAGAGTATGGGCGAAGCCCCCCTTTCCCGGAGCAGTGCCAGCATCTCCCCTGCCTGGTTCCTTGCCCTGGTCACCACCACCCTTTTACCCTTGAGATCCATCAAGGCCCGCCTAATGAATGATCTTGCCCATCCTCTTCCACCTCACCCAGCGAAGGGGATTGGCTCCATGGGGGTTCCAGGAGAAATAGATGATGAGAGCCTTCCCTATGAGGGCCTTGCGGGAAACAAACCCCCAGAAGCGGCTATCATAGCTGCTGTCCCGGTTATCCCCCATAACGAAGTAGTGGCCGGGCGGCACCACCACCGGCCCGTAGTTGTCTCGAGGTTGAACGCCCCGGGGAATTATCCTGGGATCGGTATGCTGAACATAAGGCTCCTTCAAAGGTCTGCCGTTGATGAAGACCACCTTGTTCACAATCTTCAAGCGATCTCCAGGCAGACCGACCACCCGCTTTATGTAATCCTTCTTGTGGTCAAGGGGAAACCTGAAAACCACCACGTCCAGCCTATGAGGCTCGCCAAAACGATAGGCCAGCTTGTTCACCAGGATATGGTCTCCCACAAGGAGGGTGGGAATCATGGAACCCGAAGGGATACGAAAAGCCTGGACTATGAAGGTCCTTATCAAAAGAGCGATAAATAGCGCTATAAGGATGGACTTGGCATATTCCCAAACCTTGGACCAAAAAGTGGGTGTCTCTTTTATGAGCTTCTCTTCCATGGTCAATCCCTCTTCAACACAGCCAGGAAGGCCTCCTGGGGTACTTCCACCCTACCTATCTGCTTCATCCGCTTTTTCCCTTCCCTCTGTCTCTCCAAGAGCTTTCTCTTCCGCGTGATGTCTCCGCCGTAACATTTGGCCGTCACGTTCTTCCTCAAGGGCCTCACCGTCTCCCTTGCGATCACTTTACGGCCTATAGCCGCCTGGATAGCCACCTCAAAGAGCTGCCTGGGGATAAGCTCCTTCAACTTCCTGGCCAACTCCCTTCCCTTGTAGTAAGCCTTTTCCCTATGGACAATAACCGAAAGGGCATCCACAGGCTGGCCGTTTAGAAGGATGTCCAACTTCGCCAAGTCCGACTTCCGATACCCCGCCAGTTCGTAGTCAAAGGAGGCATAGCCCCGGGTGATGGACTTGAGCTTATCGTAGAAGTCGCTGAGGATCTCATTCATGGGCAGAAGGTAGTGGAGCATCACCCTTCCCCCTTCTATATATTCCATACCCTGCTGTTCCCCCCGCCGATCGGTCAGAAGGGTGAGAAGGGCTCCCAGATACTCAGACGGAGTGATAATGGTGGCCCTGACGTAAGGCTCCTCAATCCTGTCCGTCTCCGTTTGGGGTGGAAGCCTGGCGGGGTTATCTACCATTAGAACCTCCCCATTGGTCTTCACCACCCTGTAAACCACTGTGGGCGCCGTAGCCACCAATTGAAGGCCAAATTCCCTCTCCAAACGCTCCTTCACTATGTCCATGTGGAGCATTCCCAAAAAACCACAGCGGAACCCGTAACCCAAGGCAGCGGAGCTTTCGGGCTCAAAGCTGAAGGCTGCATCGTTGAGCCACAGCTTCTCCAGGGCGTCCTTGAGGAAGGCGTACTCCCCCGGATCCAAGGGGTAAAAACCACAGAAGACCATTGGCTTGGCAGGGTTGAAACCCGGCAACGGCCTCTTGGCGGGACGTTTAGCATCGGTGATGGTATCTCCCACCCGGGCGTCCCTCACGTTCTTGATGTTGGCCATGAGGTAGCCCACCTCTCCAGGACCCAGTTCCTCCATCGGCTGGAGATCAGGGAAAAACACACCCACCTCCTCCACCTCAAAGGCCTTGCCCGTGGACATGAGGATAATTTCCATTCCCCTGCGCAACATCCCCTCCACCACCCTTATGGTGGTCACCACACCCCGGTAGGAATCGAACCAGGAGTCGAAGATGAGGGCCTTTAAGGATCTATGTGGGTCACCCTTGGGAGGAGGCACCCTCTTCACAATAGCCTCGAGCACCTCCTGGGTGCCCGTACCCAGTTTGGCACTGGTGAAAATAGCATGGGAAGTGTCCAGCCCGATCACTTCTTCTATCTCCAGCAAAACCCGATCTGGATCGGCACTGGGGAGATCTATCTTGTTGATGACGGGAATAATTTCCAGATTGTTTTCCATGGCCAGATAAACATTGGCAATGGTCTGGGCTTCCACCCCCTGGCTGGCATCCACCAGGAGGAGTGCCCCTTCACAAGCCGCCAGGCTTCTGGACACCTCATAGGTGAAATCCACATGGCCAGGGGTGTCTATGAGATTCAAGACATACTCTTCCCCATCCTGAGCCTTATACTTCAATCGCACCGTTTGGGCCTTTATGGTAATGCCCCGCTCCCTCTCCAGGTCCATCCTGTCTAGAAACTGATCCCGCATCTTGTAGCTGGGCACTGCGTCCGTAAATTCCAAGAGGCGATCGGCCAGGGTGGATTTGCCGTGGTCTATGTGGGCTATAATGGAGAAGTTACGGATTCTATCAATGTCTATCAAAGACCTCTCCTCCTTCAAACGAGGGTGAATTTATTCTCACCCGTCCCAAGTGTCAATGGCTACTGGCCTTGACAGGGTGGAGGCGATTATATATATCCTCCCTGCTTTGATGATGACACTTGAGGAGTCAAGAGATGAGGACACCAAAGACCTACATGGCCAAGCCTGGGGAGATAGAGAGACGGTGGTACGTGGTGGATGCCAAGGATAAGGTGGTGGGACGCCTTGCCAGCAGAATCGCCATGATCCTCATGGGCAAGCACAAGCCCCATTACACCCCCCATGTGGACACGGGGGATTTTGTGGTAGTTATAAACGCTTCCCGGGTGAGGTTCACAGGGAGAAAATGGGAGCAGAAGTGCTATTACCGTCACTCGGGTTATCCCGGAGGGCTTAAAGTGAGGAGAGCCAAAGACCTCTTGGAGAAAAAGCCCGAGGAAATCCTCAGACACGCTGTCAGAGGGATGTTACCCAAGAACCACCTGGGACGCAGACTCCTGAAGAAACTGAAAATCTATCCAGGAGAAAGCCACCCCCACGAAGCCCAAAAACCTGCCAAGCTGGAAATCTAAGGAGGAGGATAGATGTCCATAGAGATCTACCACGGTGTAGGCAAAAGAAAGAGCGCCATAGCCCGGGTGTGGATGAAGCCGGGCACGGGAGAGATCACCATCAACAACAGACCCCTGGAGAACTATTTCCCCAGGGAAACCCTCCGGGCCCTGGTCTTTCAACCCCTCAGACTAACGGGAACCGAGGGGCAATTCGATATAAAAGTGAACGTAAAGGGTGGTGGCGTCTCAGGCCAGGCCGATGCAGTGAGGTACGGCATCGCCAGGGCCCTCATCACCTACGACATAAACCTGAGACCCACTCTAAAGAAGGCTGGCCTCTGTACAAGAGACGCGAGGATCGTAGAAAGAAAGAAATATGGTCGCCACAAGGCCCGTAAGGGCTTCCAGTGGAGAAAACGCTAGGACTTCTCCAGGCGCCCTGGACCACAAAATAAAAAAGAAGGCCTCACCTCATGGGGTGGGGCCTTCTCTCATCTGGCACCCTTCATGGTGAGATAAAAGGTGAGGATCTCCAGCTCCGTGCCCATATCCACATTGCGGACCACCACCCCTTTGGAAAGGTGAATCCTGACAGGGGCGAAGTTGAGAATCCCTTTGATACCCGCCCTGGCCAGTTTCTCAGCCACATCCTGGGCCTGGGAGTAGTGAACAGTGATGACGGCCAGCTTTATGCCCCTCTCCTTGATTACCCGCTCCATCTCCGAGGAGTGATAGATCTCGCATCCCTCAGGAACGTCCTTCCCCTCCGGTTGATGATCAAAAGCCACCGAAAGTTTGAAACCATGCCGCTGAAAACCTTTGTAGCGCAGGAGAGCCGTTCCCAAATTGCCCACCCCCACCAGGGCCACTTCCCAGGTTTTATTGAGGCCCATAACCCGCTTGATATCTTCCTTCAGCTCTTTCACATAATAGCCCACGCCCCTGGTGCCGAACTCTCCAAAATAGGCCAGATCCTTCCTGATCTGGGCTGGGTTCACACCGCAACGCCTCCCCAACTCCGCCGATGAGACTACCTCTATTCCCTCCTCCTCCAGCTCATTGAGACAACGCAAGTAGAGGGAAAGCCTCCCAACGGTCACCTCAGGAATCTTGAATCTCCGCATGAACATCCCCCTATGTGGTAACTTTCACAAAAAGTAATGAATAGAAAGGGGGATGTCAATCCCCCTTTCTATTCAAGAACTAAATTTTGAAGATTATCCCAAAAGGATGTGTACTGCCTTGAATGGATCGGCAAACAAAATGATAAGAGCCACAACCAAGGAATAAATGGTAAGTGCCTCGATCATGGCCAAACCGATGATCATGCCCACGGTGATCTTACCAGAGGCCTCAGGATTTCTAGCAATACCTTCCATGGCACTCTTCACGCTGAGACCCTGACCAATACCGCAGAGACCAGCTGCAAAACCGAGGCCAAAACCGGCAGCTATAGCAGCGTATCTAAGCATGCCAAAAGCCGCCAACTTCAGCTCCAAACTAGCCGCCGCTTCCTGGGCCATGGCAGGAGAGACCGCCAGAAGAACCATAAGCGAAGCAAAAATCCCGTAAAACACCTTCTTCGACATCCAATTCCCCCCTTTCTTGATAATGATTCTTTCTCTCTTTACTCTCGACATCAGTGCTCCTCCTCTTCCACAGCCAACGCTATGTAAACGATAGACAGCATGGTAAAGACCAGAGCCTGGATAAACCCAAAGAAGATAGACAGAAACATGATAGGGACAGGAACCAATAGGGGCACCAGGGAAAAAAGGACCACAAACAGACTTTCTTCACCGAAGATGTTGCCAAATAGACGAATGGAGAGGGAGAGAACCCTGGCGAAGTGTCCTATGGTCTCCAGGACAAAGATCAAAGGAGACAACCACCACACCGGACCTCCAAAGTGCTTGAAGTACTTCAACACCCCCTGCTTCCTGATGCCCACATAATGGTAATAAAAGAACACCACTATGGCCGGTGCTATGGTGGTGTTCCAATTGGAGGTGGGTGCAATGAAACCCGGCACCAGGCCTATCCAATTGCATAAGAGGATGAACAGAAAGAGGGTACCTATAAGAGGGAAATAAGGCCTAGCATCGTGTCCCCCCATAATATCGCTCATGAAACTCAGCATCCCCTCCACATAAGACTCCATGAAGTTCTGCCATCCTTTGGGGATCAGGGTGAGACCTCTGCGAGCCATCAAAGCCAACACCACCATGATGGCCATGACCACCCACGTGAGAAAAATATACTTGTAGTGTTCAGGCAAAAGGTTAAAGGCATAAGGTTCGTACATGGTTAAGCCACCTCCTCCAGCTCTCTCTCTAAACGGGGAAGCCCCATGAGAGGCATGAACACCAGAAGAGAGAGCCCTGCCAGAACTGCCAGGGGACTGACCAGTCTAAAGAAGAAGAGGGTACCCAACACGATGGCAATAACCAGATACTTGACGATCTGTACCAAGAAAAGGGCCTTTCCCCTACCCCCCTTCACCAGTTCGGAGAAGAGGGTCCTCATCAGCCATACATCGGCCAGGGCTATTCCTCCCCCCAGCAACACCCCCAGGGTCACCCTGGCGTCCCTCCAGAAGAGACTCACCAAAACCATAGAGGCTAAGAGTAGCCATCCCCTGCGCTCCATTTTCTTAATCACTCTCATCCCTGGATTCTCTCTCTTCCCTCTTGATCTCTTTAAAAACCTCTTTAAACACCGTATAAAAGCCCGAAACCACCCCTACAAAAAAAAAGCCAGTGTTAACCACGGTCCGGTGCCAAAGCGAGAATCGAGGTAATAGCCCAACGCAAAACCTATCATGGTGGCAATAACCAAAGTCATTCCCAAAGCGCTGAGGGAG
The DNA here is from genome assembly GCA_024274915.1 of Thermodesulfobacteriota bacterium. GTDB lineage: Bacteria > Thermosulfidibacterota > Thermosulfidibacteria > Thermosulfidibacterales > B14-G1 > B14-G1. The sequence continues at coordinate 33,370 of JAJSAC010000047.1, read as the reverse complement.
ATTACCCGCTTCAACCATCCCGAATCCCTTTTATATTTGACAGGTCCCATTGTTCTCAAAATCTCAAAATCGGCACCCTATTTAACAGGCGAGGGTTAGACCGTCAATGCTCTCACCCCAAAAATATAACAAACCCCGTTTATGGAAGGTGAAGGAGAGTAAAAGTGTAGACGAGTATAAGCATACATGGGGTCCTCAGGCGCATCCACCTTTCCCCCTTCCCCGGGGCGAACTCATGGATTGGAGAGAAAAAACCCCACCGTTTTACCTGCCTCCTGATGCCCCCTCAATTCGAATGTACCAACTACACCAAAGTGCCCAGGGCCTTCTCCCCCGCTTCCAAGGTCCGCTCTATATCCTCTGGACTATGGGCAGTGGAAACAAAGGTTGCCTCGAACTGGGAGGGAGCCAGATTCACTCCGCCCTCTAGCATAGCCCAAAAGTACTCAGAGTAGCGCCGGGTATCACTGGTAAGGGCCTGGGCATAGGTCTCCACCCCTTCCTGTTCAGTAAAGAAAAGGCACATCATGGAGCCTACCCGATTCACCACGCCGGAAACACCTTTTCGTCTCAGGGCCTCCTTCACACCTGATTCCAAGGCGGTCGCTCGCTCCTCCAGCTGTTCGTAAGTACCGGGACGGGCCAAAACCTCCAGGGTCTTGAGACCAGCGGCCATGGCCAGGGGATTACCCGAAAGGGTGCCTGCCTGATAAACAGGACCCAGGGGAGCTATATGTTCCATAATCTCCCTCTTGCCGCCATAGGCCCCCACAGGCAGACCTCCCCCGATCACCTTGCCCAGGCAGGTGAGGTCGGGGATGACGCCATAGAGCTCCTGAGCTCCCCCATAGGAGACCCGAAAACCCGTGATCACTTCATCGAAGATGAGGAGGGCACCGTACTCCTGGGTGATGGCCCTCAGGCCCTCCAGGAAACCGGGACTGGGCGGTATCACCCCCGCGTTGCCCATGATGGGCTCCACGATGACTGCGGCGATCTCCTCCCCCACCTCCCCGAAGAGCCCCTTCACCGATTCCAGATCATTGAAAGTGGCCAGCAGGGTGTGCTGAGTGAAATCCCTGGGTACGCCAGGGGTGCCGGGCAGGGAGAAGGTGAGAACCCCCGAGCCCGCCTTGGCCAGGAGATAGTCCACATGACCGTGGTAACAACCCTCGAACTTAACGATCTTGTCCCTGCCTGTGTAGCCCCGGGCCAAGCGCAGGACACTCATGGTGGCCTCGGTACCCGAGTTGACGAAACGGACCATCTCCATGGAGGGCACAGCCTCCACAACCCTCTTGGCCAGCTCCACCTCCAGCTCCGTAGGAGCACCAAAACTGGTGCCCTTGGCGGCCACCTGGGAGACGAACTCCACTACCTCGGGGGGAGCGTGGCCCAGGATGAGGGGACCCCATGAGGCCACGTAGTCTATGTACTCTTTGCCATCCACGTCCCACAGCCTGGAACCCTGGCCTCTGGCTACAAAGAAGGGCGTACCCCCTACGGCCTTAAAGGCCCGAACAGGGCTGTTCACTCCCCCCGGCAAGTATTTGCAGGCTTCCCTATAGAGATCTTCCGACCTTTTGCCCATCTCAACCTCCCTCCAAACCTCGAAAACTTGGAGTGATCAGATTATTAGAACCTACGCCGGCATATCAACAAAAGGGGCGATAAAACCCCACTGCGTTATCCCAAAGGACCCGCTGGGCCAGTTCCTCCCCTAAGGCCTCCATCACCAGCAACACGTCCTCCTTCCGGAAGGGCCTAGAAGCCCGTGTGGAAGGCAAATCAGTACCAAACATGAGGGCACCAGGATCCACCTCACAAACGGCCTGGAGGGCCTCTCTCACGCCCATATCCACCCTACCAAAACCCGTGGCCTTCACCCTCACTCCCCGATCCACCAGCTTCAGAAGGGTGGGAAATCCCTCTCTAGAGAGACCCAGATGGTCAATACTCACGGCAGGCAAAGAAACCAGCAGAGGGTAAAGCTCTTCCAGGTGCCGGGAGTGTACATACAGCTCCACATGCCAACCCACCAGATCGCGGACTCGACGGGCCAGGATCTCCAGGTGCTCTAGGGTCTCAGACCCTCCCCGATACAGGTTGAAGCGCACGGCCCGAACCCCTGCCCGGTGTAGGTCCAGTATCTCCTGGTCAGAAGCGGTGGCCCTGAGGTTAACCACCCCCACAAAGCCTGGGCCCAATCCCTCCAGGGCATCCAACATGTAGGCATGGTCGAAGGCATGGAAGGAACCGGAGACCACAGCCCCTCCAGCAACCTTCAGGCCCCTAACAGCCTTAAAGTAATCCCGGACAGTGAAATCCGGAGGCAAATAGCCCTGGTTGGGTACCAGGGGAAAACGCCTGTCGATGATGTGAAAGTGGCTATCAAAGATCCTGAAAACCCCAATATCCATGGCTCCCTCACGGCAGATAAAAGAGGGCCACGTCCATAACATTGGTCCCCGTGGGGCCTGGAATAAAGAGGTCACCCAGGGCCTCGAAGAAAGAGTGGGAGTCGTTATCGTCCAAATAGTCCAAGGGGTCGAGTCCCTTCTTCCTGGCCCGCTCCACTGTTGTCCCATCACCAAAAGCACCGGCCGCTGGGGTCATTCCATCGATACCATCGGTGCCCGCCACCAAGAAGGACCCGGGCCAGCCCTCCAACTCCAAGGCCAGGGCCAGGGCCATCTCCTGGGCCCGTCCCCCCTGCCCCTTACCCTTAACTGTGACGGTGGGTTCACCACCCCATAGAAGCAAGAGAGGCCCTCTCCCACAATGAGCCTCCTCCCAAGCCACTCCAGCCAATACCTGGGCCACCTCACGAGCCTCCCCTTTCACCCTGGACGTATAAATGATGGCCTTGATCCCCTCCTCCCTAGCCATCAAGGCCATGGATTCCAGGGCCTTCCTGTTGTTACCCAAAATGTTGTGTTGCACCCTCCACCATAAGGGTTCATCCCCCTTGGGGGTCTCGGGTATCTCTCCTGCCATCCCTCTGCGGAGATGATCCACCACCCGGAGAGGTAGGAACGAAAGGAGTCCTCTCCTCTCCAACACCTCCAGGGCACCGGCAAAGGTGGTGGGATCAGGGTAGAAAGGGCCAGAGCCTATAACATCCAGGAAATCCCCCACCACATCGGAAAGAACCAGGACTACTACCTGGGCAGGCCAAGCCACCTGGGCAAGTCGCCCCCCTTTAACCCTTGAGAGATGCTTCCTTACCGCGTTCATCTCCCGGATGGTAGCCCCCGACTTGATGAGCTGCCTATTCACATCCATCAGGTCCTCCAGGGTGATCCCCGGCCAGGGCACTTCCAGGAGGGCTGAAGCCCCTCCCGATAGAAGAACCAATAAGAGGTCCCCCTCCCCTGCTTCCCGGGCAAGACCCAAAGCCGCCTCGCCTGCCTCCAGGGAGCCCTCTGAAGGAATGGGATGGGAGCCTTCCACCTTCCGCCAGGGCACGGGGCATTCCATCCCTGGTGGTAGAACCACCAGAGCCTCTCCCACCCTCTCCCTACACGCCTCCCAAGCACCCTGAGCCATGGATCCCGCTCCTTTACCCACAGCCAAAAGCTTCACAGGACCATCCCACTCAAAACCCGAGAGAAAATCCCTCACCAGGGGCCGGGGCATTACCCCCTCCACCCCCTTCCAATAAAGCCAGGCCAGAAGCTCCCTATCCATTAGAACCCTTCCCAGGGATGAGGCATGAAGATCTCCGTGTAGAGATGCAAGGCGTATCTATCTGTCATGCCCGCGATGAAGTCACATACTCTCTGAGCCCGGTCCCCCCCAGGCAGAGGAGGCAACTCCTGGGGATGCTCAAGAAAATGGTGGTAAAGCTCCCTCACCACTTTGGAAGCCTTGACAAATTCCCCATAAACCAAAGGGTTAGAGTAGACCTTCTCGTAAAGAAAATCCCTCAACTCTGTCATAGCCTCCAGAATCGAGGGGGAAAAGACTATCCTTTCTAGATCCGTCTCCAGGGAAGACCCTATGACGTCCACCACCATGGTGTTTATACGGGCAGAATGGCTATTCCCTAAAACCTCCAGACATGGAGAAGGCACCTCTTCTATGGTGATGATACCAGCCCTCAAGGCATCGTCCAGATCGTGATTGATGTAAGCGATGCCGTCGGAAATTCTCACCACCTGTCCCTCCAAGGTGATGGCTTCCTCCCCTTCGCCAGGCAAAATGCTACCCATGCCCTTGGAGTGTTTGAGGATGCCGTCCCTCACTTCATAAGTGAGGTTAAGCCCCGTCCCCCCCTTCTCCAACAGATCCACCACCCGGAGGCTCTGCCGAGGATGGCTAAATCCACCAGGGTGAATTTCCTTGAGCACCGCCTCCCCCGCATGGCCGAAGGGAGTGTGACCCAGGTCATGGCCCAAGGCAATGGCCTCTGTGAGGTCCTCATTGAGACCCAAGGCCCGGGCAATGGTCCTAGCAATCTGGGCCACTTCCAGGGTATGGGTTAGACGGGTGCGATAGTGATCCCCCTCGGGGGCCAAAAAGACCTGGGTCTTGTGTTTCAGCCTACGAAAGGCCTTAGAATGGATAATTCGGTCCCGGTCCCTCTGGTAGGCCGTCCTCACGGGGCACTGATCCTCGGGGTTCAGTCTACCCCGAGTGTGTCTGCTTTTGGACGCCTTGGGATGGAGCTCCTGCTCCTCCCTTTCTTCCAACAACTCCCTTATGGTAGGTAAATCCCCCACGATAGAAAGCTTATCTCCAACTTCCCCGCCTTTCAACAAATAACCCCTGGCACAAAAGGAAAGGAAAAGGTATAGAAGGACTCCATGGGGAAAGAGAAGGGCATAAAAACACCATCACCCTGGATCTTGTCGGATTTCATGCTCTCCCAGGTCCCAGCGGAACTGGTGACCGTGGGCATCCTCCACCCCTTCAGCCAGCAGGGGGCCCTGGGCTACCTTAATCACACCCTAGATCTCATCCTTGACAGGGTGGGAGAAGGAATAGAGGGGAAACGGGGCGAGAGGGTTCTCATATCCACCATAAGCCGATGGAAGGCTCCATGGGTTCTTCTTTACGGTCTCGGAGACAAAGAACAACTCTCGAAAGAAGTGATCCTGGAAGAACTTCGCCAACTGGACTCCGACCTCAAGGCCATAAACATGAAACCTGTGGCCTTCCTCCTCCCAGGATATGATCCCTACCACTGGGGTGACCCCGTGGAAATGGCCCAACTCCTTCTGAAAGCCATCTCCCAACCGGGGATCATAGTCAACCCCAACAGAGACATCCTCCACAGGATCCACTATAAAGTGAGGGGGTACTTCAACTACCTGCTGAAAGAGAAAGGATCTCCACAGTAGCCCCCCCCATGGAGGCGAAAAGCTCTTTAACATGGGGATGGCAGGTGAAGAAGAGGACCTGGAGCCTGGAGGAGAGAGACTGTATAGCCTCGACGGCCCTGGAAGCCCTGGCAGGATCGAAATTGACCAGAATGTCATCCAGAGCCACGGGAAAAACCATCCCTCTCTCCGCCACCTCCAGCATAATGGCCATACTGAGGGAGAGGTAAAGCTGTTCCCCAGTACCTCGACTGAGAAAACGAGAAGAAAGCCGCTGGCCGTCATGCCGTTCCACCCACAGCTCCCTCACCCCCATGGGAAGAAAAACCCTCCCATACCTTCCCCCGGTCATGGTGGAAAAGAAATGGGACGCCTCCTTGAGAACCCGGGGCTGATTTTCCCTTTCGTACACCTCCCTGGTCCTTCTGAACAGGACCAAGGCCAAAGTATCCACCGTCCACCTTAGGGCCGCATCCCTGAGCCTATCCAAGAGTTCTTCCCTCCGCTGGGCCAACTCCTGCTCTTTATCCTCTCCCTCCAGTTCCTCCTTCTCTTTCTGGAGGCGGGTCTTGGCCTCAATGAGGCCATCCCTCTCCTTCCCTAGCCTCTCCTCCTCCTCCCTCAACTCCCCAGCCTTTTTCATGGCCTCTCCAGTAGCTAAGTTCACCAATTTGGAAGTCCAGCCCTCCCAGTTCCCGCCCAAAATAGCCGCCAATTGAAGACGCAACCCCCTGGCATCCCTCTCCAGGGTCTCACGCCTCTCCCACTTCTGGGCCTTCTCCCGGAACTGACGGGGGGAAGCCACACCCCCCTCTTCCAAAAGGGCCTTCATCTCCCCTTTCCTCTTTTTCAGCCTTTCTTCCAGAAGTCTGGCTTTTTCCCTCAAAGGACCAGCCCTGGCCTCCAAAGCCCCTCTCTCCTCTGCCTCCCTCCGAGCGCCCTCCAAGGCCCCTGTAAGGGCCACCATCCCCTCTTCCAGGGAATCGAACCCTATGTCCAACTCGGCCAAAAGCCCCTTCAATCTATGGCCGAAGCCCTCTACAGCCCGGGTCAACTTCTCCCTCTCCTGGCAAAGGACCCCCTTCTCCTGGTGAGCCCGATGGACCTCCTCCAGTCTGCGCAAAAGCTCCTGGGCCCCCTGGGGAGAGGAAAGAGGGGACAACCCCAACCCTTTCATCCACTCCTGCCACTCCCCCCTGAAAGCCTCCTCCCTGATCTTTAAAGACTCCAGTGAACCACGAAGCCTCTCCATCTCCCTGGCAACCATACCCAGAGCCCTTTCCACCTCACTGCACTTCATCCTCCATCGGTCTACCTCTTTCCAGGCCTCCTCCATTTCCTTGAGGCCCTTGCCCAAGCCATCCAAGGAGAAAAAGGTGAACTCTTTAAGATCCAGGCGACGACTTAGTCTCTTGGCCTCCATCAACCACTTGCCCTTCCGGTACCACGCTGCCGCCACCCCTCCCAGGCCCGCCAAGGCCACGGCCCCACCTCCCCACTTGAGGAGGGGCCAGCCGTATTGTTCCCCTGCCCAAAACCCCCCTGCTCCCAAAAGGATGAAGAAGATGGAAACGGCCGCCTGCCAGAGGGATGGAGCAGCCAGTATGTGGTCTCTGGCCTGGCTTACGAACTCCTGCCTGGTCATCACCTCATCCCTGGGAAGGGGGGGTTTCTGGGGGGCCATCCCCCTCAAGGTCTCCAGTTCCCCCTCCCTCCTCTCCCGTTCCTCTTCCCTAAGTTCCAACTCTTTCTCCAAAGCGAGGCGCTCCTTGTCCAGGATAGAGAAGCCCTCCATAAATCCTTTGAGTCTCTCCCAAACCACTCCCGTGGGTCTCGGAGGTAAGGCCTCCAACTCCAGGTAGGCCAAGCCCTCCTCTATCTTCCCCTCCAGGACAGATAAGCGTCCATCCACTTCCAGAAGTCGACGTTTCTTCTCCTTTATGAGGGCCCACTCCTCCCGGAGGGCCATTATCTCCCCCTCCCTGGACAAGACATCCCCCCCTTGGAAAGGCTGGGCCAAAGCCCCCTCCACGGGCTCCAGGATAAGCCTCACTTCCTCCAACTCACCCTCCAACTGCTCCAGCTCCTTCTCCAAGGCCTCCAGACGCTCCAAACCCCGGGGAGGGAAGGAGGAGGGCAGATCCTCCTCCTCCAACAACCTCTGGATCTCTTCCAGTTGGGAAAAGAGGGGATGGGCCCTGGCCAATATATCCCACTTCTCCCTCTCCCTTCTCACCCGGGTCCACTCCTCCGTCACCATCTTTAGCTCTTCCCCCAAGGTTTCCAACTCTCTCAAGAGCTCCTCGTACCTGCCAGGAAGAATCTTAAGTCGAGCTAGCTCCCCATCTACCCCTTTAATCTCCCTCGCGAGTTGGTTAATGAGGGGTTTTTGCCCCTTGGCCTTGAAGAGATCCTCCCTCCTCCTCTCCAGGGCTTCTACGGCCCGGGCATAGGACTTCCCCAAAGGACCCAAGGCGGTAGAGTAGAGATGCTGGGCCATCTCCTCCCCGCTGAGAAGGGCCAAGTTGCTCACCTGGGCCAAGCCCAGGGAGAAGACCCTGGAGTAGAGCAAAGCACCAGTCTCTCTAGGAAATATCCACTCCTCCCTTTCCCTTTCCAACCGGGGCAGACCTGGGAAACGAGCCACCAGGGTTAGCGACCTTCCACCCTTCTCCACCACCAACCTGCCTCCAAAAGGTCTTCCGTCCAAAGGGCAGTAAAGCTGGTAAGCCCTGTCCCTCTTGGTTAGCCCGAAGAGGGCAGCTCGGATAAACTCCATAAGGCACGTCTTGCCCGCCTCGTTGGGGCCTAAAATGAGATTGAGCCCGGGAGCAAAGGAGAGGGACAGGGGGCCCAGTCCTCCAAAGCCCTCCACGTGGAGTTCTCTTATCTTCACCTCTCCCCCAACATGAAAACTAGGGCCTTTCTCAGTGCCTCATCCACAAGCTCAGTCCCTACCTCTTCCCCCAACTCTCCCAGCCAACGTGTCACGTCCCTCCTACGCCACAGGAGTCCCAACTCTCCCTCCAAAGAGACCTCCTTCACCATACCTTTCAGCACCCCAGCCTCCCTCACCAGCTGGGCAATGAACTCCTCCTGACGCACCAACTCCTCCAGATCCAGGGGAGGCAAAAGCCTATCCTCCAGGGTAATCCAGACAAAATCCTCCCGGTCTTCAGCCTCGTTGAGCATCTCTTCCAGCTGGTTCCACCCCTCATCACCCACGGAATGGAGAGGAGAAGGGCCCTCCAAAATCACCCGAAGAAGGGTACCCCCTCTCCACCTCACCTCCTCCTTCAAAGCCTCAAGGAGGTCCACCAAACCCTCGGAGTCTTCCACCCCTTCTGGAGAGAGAGTCCGGGTAGTCCAAACCACAGGGGAGAGGGGGCAAAATTCCACCCCAAAGTCCCCTCCATCCCACACCACTCGATAGCAGCCCTTTTGGCCCTCTTCACCGGGATGGCGTCCCTGGAGGTTCCCGGGATAGACCACCCAGGGGTCCTCCATCACCACCTGCACCCCATGGACATGGCCCAATGCCCAGTAGTTAAAATCCCGGGAAACCAGGTCCCCCAAGGAACAAGGAGCGTAGGGGTCATGGCCCTCTTGGCCCTGAAGATATGCATGAAGCAAAGCCAAACGCAGATCACCTTCTGCAGGGGCCATTCTAAAGACCAGATTCTCTCTAACCCCCTTTCCCCCATGGCTGATACCGCTAATGCTCACCCGGCTCCCCCCCAAGATCACCTCCACCGTCTCCCCCTGGGGAGAAAAGAGATAAACCCCCGCAGGCAAAGATATCGTCCGCCAAAAGGAATAGGGATCGTGGTTCCCAGCCACCAGAAAGACCCTAGTCCCCTCTCCAGCTAAAGCTTCAAAGGCCCGAACCAACTCCAGCCGGGCCCGGAGATGGGGCAACCCGGTCTCCAGCAAGTCACCAGCCAGTAAGAGCATATCTGCCTCTCGGGCCAGACTAGCCAGCCTCCTGAAGGCCTCAAAATTGGCCCAGATCAGCCTCTTTCTCAGCCAGGGAGACACCTCTCCCAAACCCTTGAAAGGGGTCCCCAGGTGGAGATCAGCAGCGTGAATAAAAGTTACCTTCATACACACCCGCCTGTCTAAGGGATGAAGAATGAAATAGCCCTTAGCCCTTAGCCCTTAGCCCTTAGCCCTTAGCCTTCAGCCTTCCCCCTCATCCTCGGTCTTTCCTAACCACACCTTCTTAACGCTCCTAGAGTCTGCCTCCACAATGCGAATCCGCCAACCCTCTAGAACAACTTCCTCCCCTTCGTGGGGGACCCGGCCCAGGCGGTAGAGGATAAACCCCGCCAGGGTCTCATAGAGATCCTCTTTGGGCAGATCTATTCCCCACTCCTCCCTGAGCAAATCCAGCTCTATCCTGGCATCCACCAGATACCCCCCTCCCTCCTCCAGCACCTCTCCTACCTGAGGAAGGGAACGGTCAAAATCATCCTCTATCTCCCCCACTAGCTCTTCCACCAGATCCTCCACGGTGGTGATTCCTATGGCAGCACCGTATTCATCCACCACCACTGCCATGGGCACCCGTTCCTCTTTCATCTCCTGGAGGAGCTCGTCTACCCGCTTATATTCTGGGACAAAGAGGGCAGGCCTTTTCACTTCACCAACGGGAAGGGAGGGATCTTCCACCTTAAGGAGATCATAAATGGTAACCACACCTACCACATTGTAGACGTGATCAGAATAGACAGGGACCCTGGAGTAACCCCACTTATGAAAAATTTCCACAGCCCTGAGAACCGACTCCCCCTCTTCCAAAACTACCACCTGATTGATGGGTTTCATGGTCTCCCTCACCCTCACTTTGGGCAAAGAAATGACCTTATAAATGATCTCTTTCTCACCATCCTCCAGATCCGCAACTCCCTCCTCCTGTTCCACCAAAAGGGCCAGATCGTCTCTGGTAAAGTAAAAACGCTGGTCTATCCCCTCCCATCCAGGGACCACCATTCGGGCCAAGGCCAGGAGGGAAGTGGAAAATGGCCTGAAAGCAAAGTAGGCCCAGGTTAAAGGGGTAACCAACTTCAAGGCCAGTGACGTAGGTCTCCTCTGGGACAGGCTTTTGGGAATAGCCTCCCCAAAGACCAGGACCATGGGAGAGAGGATGAGGGTGGTGATCCACTCGGAGTGTCCCCCCCCCATCCTCCCAGATAGGAGATAGGTTATTAAAGAGGCGTTCAGCACCACGCAAAGGTTGGTGCCCAAAAGGGTGGTGCCCAGAAGCCTATCGGGGTGCTTAAGAAAGAAATCCACCATTCGGGCCCGGCCATCGCCTTCCCGGGCCAACTCCCTTATCTTAACAAGATCCGAGCTCAGAAGGGCAATCTCCGAACCGGAGAAGAAGGCTTCTAACAACAGCAAGAGAAGGGATAGGACCACCAAAACCAGCTCCACACCGGATAAATTCACCCTCACCTCACTCCCCAAAGAGGCTCAATAAGGAAAAGTCGGGGCCCCACACCAGTCCCAATGGGAAATAGGCAAACCTTCTCCCCCAATTCCCCTTTCCCATCACCCCCCAACAGGGGCAGAAAATCCAAAGGCCCCCTTCTTCAAGAGAGGATATCCCATGGCCTCCCTCTGTTTCAGGTAACCCTCGGCACAGAGGCGGGCCAACTGGCGTACCCTTCCCACATAAGCCGTCCTTTCCTTAACACTGATGGCCCCCCGGGCATCCAAAAGATTAAAGAGGTGGGAACACTTGAGACAGTAGTCATAGGCGGGTAACACCAGGTCTTTTTCGATGAGACGGAGAGACTCCCTCTCACACATCTCGAACATCCTGAAGAGCATATCCACATCGGCCTTTTCGAAGTTGTAGTAGGACCACTCCACCTCGCCTTGGTGATGCACGTCCCCGTAAGTCACGTTGTCCACCCAAATGAGATCAAAGACAGAGTCCACTCCCTGAATATACATGGCGATGCGCTCCAGGCCATAGGTGAGCTCCACAGAAACAGGTTTTAGGTCTATTCCCCCCGCCTGCTGGAAGTAGGTGAACTGGGTGATCTCCATACCGTCCAGCCAAACCTCCCATCCCAAACCCCAGGCCCCCAAGGTAGGAGACTCCCAGTCGTCCTCGACGAAGCGAATGTCGTGCTGCAAAGGATCTATACCCAGGGCCCTGAGACTATCCAGATAAAGCTCCTGGACATCATCGGGGGAGGGCTTGAGGATCACCTGGTATTGATAATAATGCTGAAGGCGATTGGGGTTCTCACCATACCTGCCATCGGTGGGTCTTCTGCTGGGCTCCACGTAGGCCACCATCCAGGGCTCAGGACCCAGGACCCTCAGGAATGTGGCAGGATTCATGGTGCCCGCTCCCACCTCCACATCGTAAGGCTGCTGGACAACACAGCCGTAATCTGCCCAGAATTTTTCCAGCCTCATAACAACTTCCTGGTAATTCACCCCTCTACCTCCCTGACAATTTTGGTCTTTGTAACCCGGGCACCCCCCTCCGTCAACGACAACAGCTCTTGTTATCCCTCAAACCCAGGGACTTCACCTCTTTGAGTCTCTCCCTATCCCTTCTCACCCTTTCGTTGTCGTTGAGCCAAAGGCGAAGCATCTCCTGAAGGGGCAAGTGATAAGGGTTCAGCTTCTCCCTGTTCCAGGTGTAGATCACCCACTTCTTCTCCCGCCGGGCCACCAGAAACCCCGCCCTCCTCAGGATATCCAGATGCCGGGAAACCCGAGACTGAATCATGTCCAGCACAGCCATGATCTCACAAACACAGAGAGCTTCATCCTCCAGGAGCTTCATTATCCTGAGCCTAGTCTCGTCACTCAGGGCCTTAAACACCTCCACCAAATCGGTCAAAGAAGCCTCCTCATAGCCTACTGATCTTTATCTATCAGAAAAATACCCCGGTTTAAAGTATCCCACAGCGAGAAAAAGTAAGGCGAGAAAACCCGATAAGAGGGGCAACCAATCCCCCAAGAGGGTATAAGGGGTTACACTGGACACCACTTCCACATCCCCCCGAAGAATTCCCTTGGTAAAGAGGGATGTTTTGGCTACCACCCGCCCTGCAGGGGAGACCAAGGCCGAGATCCCCGTATTGGCGCTACGAACCAGCCATCTCCCATTCTCCACGGCCCGGAAAAGGCCAGCAGTAAAGTGCTGATAAGGAGCCAGACTCCTGCCGAACCAAGCGTCGTTGGTGACATTGACAATAAGTCCAGCCCCTCTCTTCACCTGGACACGAGCCAGAAACGGGAAAATGGCCTCATAACAGATATCCACTCCCAAAGGACAAGAAGGCATAGGGAGGGGAGACAGGTCCTTCCCCGGTAGAAACCCCCTCCGATAACCCGCCAGGTTGTAGAGAAAGGGAAAGCGATGCCCCAGTGGAACATACTCTCCAAACGGCACCAGGTGGACCTTGTCGTAGAAACCCAAGACCCCCGTTTTGGAAAGGAGATAGACCCGGTTCCTGTAGTAGATACGCTCCCCTTTCATAACCACGTGGTTGGTGCCCACCAACACATAGGCTGAACACCCCTCCACAGCGTCCAAAAAAGGGCGAGTCCTGGCAAGATCCTGGAAAAGGTTGTAGGGATAGGCTGTCTCGGGAAAGACCACCAGGTCCTCTCCCTGACAGGCCCTCTTCAACATTCCCACCAAAAGCTTCACCTGGTCCCGGGCCTTGGCAGGGTCCCACTTCACTTGGGCTGGAACATTGGGCTGAACCAAGGCCACCTTTATGGCTTTACCTCGGGGAATCCTCTCCATCCTCGCCCATCCCCAGCCCACCAGCACCACGGGCAAAAGTAGGGCCAACGCCCCTCTAAGCCTGGTCCCTCCTCTAACCAGGTCCACCACCCCTCCCCATCCCCAGGCCAGGAGGAAGGAGAGACCATAAACCCCTACCAAAGCCGCCCCCTGAACGAAGGGCAGAAAAGGCGCCTGGGTATGGGCGGCCAAGAGCCAGGGAAAGCCAGTCAGCACATGGCCCCGGACCAGCTCAAGAAAGGACAAAACAGTGGAGAAAGCCAGAAAGGGAGGTACCCCCCTCTCCACCAGGAACCCAGACCACCACCCCCACAAACCCCAGTACAGACCAAGGTAAAGGGCCAACACCACCAGGGCACCCCAGGCCTGCCACCAGGCGACTGGGGCGTAAGCCTTCATGGTTCCAGGCAACCAGTAAAGAGCCGCCAGGAAGAAAAGGGCGCCCCATAACCACCAAAGGAGAAAACCTTTCTTTCGAGAAAGGGAAGTCTCGGCCAAAACCAAGGGCAAGGGCGCCACCCAGGCGAGAAAGAAGAGACTAAATGGGGAAAAGGAAAAGAAATATAGGGCCAAAGAGAGAAGGAAGGCCGATAAGAGCATCCTATAACCTCACCCTCACTCCCCTCTCCCTGAGATACTCTTTCACCTCTCTGATAGAATACTCCCTGTAATGGAAGATGGAGGCTGCCAAAACGGCATCGGCCTTCCCCTCCACCAACCCCTCATAAAGATGTTGAGGGCTCCCTGCCCCCCCTGAGGCGATAACTGGTATGGAAACGGCCTCGGCAATGGTGCGGGTGAGGGGTATATCGTATCCGTCCTTTGTGCCGTCCCTGTCCATACTGGTGAGGAGTATCTCCCCTGCCCCCAACTCCTCCACCTTCCGGGCCCACTCCATGGCGTCCATACCCGTAGGGGTCCTACCCCCGTGGATGTAAACCTCCCAGGAATCCCCTCTCCTCTTGGCGTCTATGGCCACCACTATGCATTGAGAACCAAAGGCCCTGCTGGCTTCGGCCACCAGGGAGGGGTTATTCACCGCCGCGGTGTTGACGGACACCTTGTCCGCCCCTGCCACCAGGAGGTTCCTCATGTCCTCCAAATTCCGTACCCCACCCCCTACAGTGAGGGGCATAAAGACTTGCTCGGCGGTGCGTCGAACCACGTCTATCATGATGTTACGCTTCTCGTAGGAGGCCGTGATATCCAGGAAAACCAGCTCGTCAGCCATCTCTTCATCGTAAAAACGAGCGTTCTCCACAGGGTCCCCTGCGTCCCTCAAGTCCACAAAATTGATCCCCTTCACCACCCGGCCCTCCATGACATCCAGGCAGGGAATAATCCTTTTAGCCAGCAAAGCTCCCACCTCCTCCGTGTCTCAGAAGAATCTAGCCCAACCCCACCACAAGGTAAAGGGAGAAAAGTCCTTTAACCGCTGGAACCTAATGTTGTTCTTTGTTAAACACGATTCCACAAAAAAACCGCTAAACCCTTGCATCCCGTCTGCTCCTTAGTGTATTAGCATATCAGAATAACTTTGTTCGTAACCCTTCAAAAGGGTCCAAGGGTGAAAATGTTGGATTCGGCCATTTGGGGAATCAGGTGGATAGGAAGGACCGTCCTCTCCCCCGTGAGGATCTTGGGCAACGTGGGCCTCTTCCTGGCCACGGCCATCTTCTGGGCATTTGTGCCCCCCCTCAAGGTAGGACGCCTCGTTCGGCAGATCAACTTCATAGGAGCAAAATCCATCACCATAGTAGCCCTCACCGGGGCTTTCACTGGAATGGTTCTCACTTTAGAGTCTTACTATGCCCTTCAAAGGTTCGGGGCCGATGCCCTCCTGGGACCCGCTGTAGCCCTCTCCATGATACGAGAACTTGGTCCCGTCATCTCTGCTTTCATGATCACTGCCCGAGCAGGATCGGCCTTAACGGCAGAGATCGGAATCATGCGCATCACCGAGCAGATCGATGCCCTAGAAATGATGGGACTCAATCCCTTCAGATACCTGATCGTCCCCAATCTGCTGGCCGGCATCATCTCCTTTCCCCTCCTGGCCTCCCTGTTCAACGTGGTGGGCATCTACGGGGGATATGTAGTGGGGGTCAAGCTCCTAGGAGTAAGTGCAGGCACCTTCTTTGGAGAAATGCCCCAATACATAGATTTAACGGAAATCCTCCACGGCCTATACAAGGCCACAACCTTCGGACTTGTGGTGACCTGGATCTGCTGCTACTTCGGTTACACAACGGGCTATGGGGCAGAAGGTGTGAGCAAGGCTACCACCAGGGCCGTTGTGGCATCTTGCGTACTGATCCTCGTGTGCGACTATGTAATCACCTCTTTGCTCTTCTGAAAGGAGTGGGCGTGATCCAAGTTATAGACCTACACAGCACTCTAGGAAAGCAAAAGGTCCTGGACGGGGTCACCTTAAAGGTGGGAACGGGTGAAGTCCTGGCACTCATCGGTAAAAGCGGTGTGGGGAAGAGCGTACTCCTTAAGCACGTGGTAGCCCTCATGAAAGGGCAAAAGGGCAGAGTGCTCATAGACGGGGAGGACATCACCACCGCAAAGGGACGCAAATTGGAGGAACTGAGGAGCCGGATAGGATTTCTCTTCCAGGGAGGGGCCCTCTTCGACTCCCTCACCCTCTTCGACAACGTGGCCTTTCCCCTTAGGGAAAAGACCAAAATGACGGAACGGGAGATAAAGGAGAAGGTGCTATTCGAACTGGAACAGGTGGGTCTGAAAGGTATGGAACACAAATTCCCGGCAGAACTCAGCGGCGGCATGAGAAAAAGGGCAGCCCTAGCCCGTTGCATGGTGACCACCCCAGAGATTATGCTCTTTGATGAACCCACTACAGGGCTGGACCCCATCACCGCCCACTCCATCAACGAGTTGATTAAACGAACCCACGAAAGGGCGTGCTTCACGGGCATCATGGTCTCCCATGAGATCCCTGACATCTTCTTCCTGGTGGACAAGGTGGCCATGCTCCATGAGGGCAAAATCGTGGCCTTTGGAAGCCCCCTGGACATTATGCGGTCCCCTCATCCCATAGTACGCCAGTTCATCACCGGGGGGAGAAAAGAGATGGAGGACGTGTTAAAACCTATTATGGAAAAGCTGGAGAGGGAATCTACAGAGAAGAGCAAATGTCTTCAGGAGAGGAAAAATGAAAAGGTTTGATTTAGAACTTGCCGTTGGGGTATTCTTTTTGATAGGCATAGCCTGTCTGGCCTATCTATCCATCAAGCTGGGCAGAATGGAAGTCATAGGCCACAAGGGTTACACGGTGTACGCTAAATTCTCCAACGTAGGCGGATTGAAAAAAGGCGCCAGCGTGGAAATAGGAGGAGTGGAAGTGGGAAGGGTAAAAAACATAAAATTGGACCCTGAGGACTTTACAGCCGTTGTCACTTTTCTGCTCAACCCTGGAATAAAACTCCCCGACGATTCCATCGCTGCGGTAAAGACCAAGGGACTCATTGGCGAAAAATACGTGTCCATAACCCCCGGGGCATCAGAGAAAGCGATCCCACCAGGGGGGCGTATTCGGGAAACCCAGCCCCCCTTCGACTTAAGTGACGCTATCGGCCGGATGATCTACGGAAGTCCTGGGAAATAAGGAGGATACGAAGGGATGAGAAATACAGCTAAAACTCTCCTAGCGGTAGTGGTAGTAATGGCTTGGGCCACCGTTTCCATGGCGTCAGAACCCCTCCCCCTGGTCCTGGCATCTGCCCAGTACTCACCGACAGACCCCAAAGAAGGGGCACAAGTGTGCCCTTACAAGAACAATATAGACTCCGACAGAATCAGGCTGGCCCAGAAGTGGGAAGCGGAGGAAAAGGCCCGGGAAGCCAGGGAAAAGGGGAAAGTGATCCAGGGTACCATGCCTGATCCCTTCCAACCTGTGAACAGGGGTTTCTTCTGGGTGAACGACAAACTCTACTTCAATGCCCTCAAACCCTTGGCTAGGGTTTACGGCTTCATTCTCCCCGAAGATGTGAGAATCGGAGTGAGACAGGCCATTTTAAACCTCCACGCTCCCGTACGCTTCGCCAATTCCCTCCTCCAGCTGAAGATAGAGAAAGCTGGCATAGTTCTCTGTCGATTCGTCATCAACTCCACCGTGGGCCTGGCAGGGCTTCTGGACCCCGCATCCCAAATAGGACTGAAAAGGATAGATGAAGATGCCGGCCAAACCCTTGGGGTATACGGTCTAAAAGAAGTGGCCTATATAGACTGGCCCATCTTTGGAACATCCTGTGTCAGGGATTCCCTTGGCACCATAGCCGACACCCTGATGGATCCCATTTATTACCTTGTGAATGGATGGGTTTACGCCGGGCTTTATGCATTAAACAAGCTGAACGAGACCTCCCTCACCCTGGGAAGCTACGAGAGTTTGATAGAGTCAGCCATAGACCCCTACATCGCTGTTAGAAACGCATACTATCAGTATAGAAGGGAACTCATCCAAAAATAGAGGTGAAGGTATGAAGGGTAAGGTCCTGACAGCCTTGTTGGTCCTTTTAACGGCACTGCCCACGCTGGCGGCTTCCACCCTCGCTATATCCCCCATGGACCAGGTAAAAAGGGAAATCGAAGACGCCCTCACCATCCTGAAGAACCCCAAACTCAAGCCCCAAGAGAGGAGCCACGAGATCCTGAAAATCGTGGAGAAATCCGTGGACTGGCACGAAGTGGCCAAAAGGGTCTTGGGCATTAGATGGAGACGGGTGACGCAACAGCAAAGGAAAAGGTTCACCCAACTCTTTAAAGAGTTTGTCAAGGCCAACTACGCCGACAAGTTCGAGAGATACTCCGGCGAGAAGATCATTTACGAAAAGGAAGAAATTGACACCCCCTATGCCCGGGTATTTCTCAAGATCTACTCCAAGACCCAGCCCAAGCCCATATCCATGGAGTGCAGGCTCATTAATAAAAGGGGAAAGTGGTTGGTATACGACATCCTCATCGAAGGGGTGAGCATGGTGAACAATTATCGAGTCCAGATCAACAACATCCTGGTCAACTCCTCCTTCGACCAGATGCTAGAAAACCTACAGAAAAAGGTTAAAAAGAAGTTCGGCAAGGAGACCTAAAACCCTTTGTGCCTTAGGAGCAACCACTCCTGGCTCCTGATCTTTCTCCTCTCCCTGGCCATCTTTCTCCCAGGGCTGGGGGCGTACCCCTTACTGGATCCCGACGAAGGACGAAACGCCCAAGTAGCCCTGGAGATAGTCAACAGCGGACACTGGATCCCCCCTACCCTAAAGGGGGAAATCCGATACCAGAAACCTCCCCTCTACTACTGGTTGGTGGCTTCCACCTTCCTGCTAATTGGTCCAGGAGAATTTGCCGCACGTCTCCCCTCGGCCCTGGCAGCCATCATGGGAGTGTGGATCACTTTACTGCTGGGAACCCACCTTTGGGGAAGGGAGAAGGGATATATAGCCGCCCTGCTTCAAGCCACTTCCCTCATCTACGTGGGCTATGCCCATATAGTGATTTTCGATATGCTCCTCACCTTCTTCATCCTCGCCTCCCTCTTCTTTTCTTGGAAAGCCCTGGAGGAGGGTGGGAAAAAGAGCTGGGCCCTGGCCTCCCTACTCGCTGCCCTGGCCTTTCTCACCAAAGGGCCCATAGGCCTAGTCACCCCTCTCATGGTCCTACTGCCCATCATCCTCTACAAGACCCTGGTGGATAAGGAAAAGACCCCCATTCCTTGGCTGTTGGTCGTCTTGGTTTTCTTAGTGATAGCTGTCCCCCCTTTCATCCTAGCGGAGCTGAAAAACCCGGGCTACTGCTACCGTTTCTTCTGGGAGGAGAACGTCTTGAGATACTTCACCCCTCGGTTCCATCGGGGGGCCCCTTTCTACTATTACCTTCCTGTAATCATCCTGGGACTCTTACCATGGACCTTCTTTCTCCCAAGGACCCTGACAAGGCTAAAAGCGCTCTGGCGCCTATACCCCCATCGCACCCTCTTTCTCGCTTCCTGGATCGTACTGCCTACCCTCTTCTTCACCCTGTCCAAGTCCAAGATGCCCCACTACATACTACCCACCTTTCCAGCCTGGGCCCTCCTCATGGCCGGCACTTGGAAAGGGAACAAAGGCCCACCCCTCAAAGTGACCATCCCAGTCCTCATCATCTATATACTAGGCTTTACGGTGGCCATGCCTATCTACTCCGCCAGAAAGTCCGCGGCCTTTGCAGTGCCCCTCATGGTCCAAAATGACAAAGCCCCCCTCTATACTTACAAAGCAAAAAAGAGCTACTCCCTGGCCTTTTACTCGGGAAAGAAAGTCCAGGACTTCAGGTCCGTGGAAAAGCTTAAAAAGGCCCTTCCCCAGGAATCCAAAGCCTACATCCTGACAAAAAGGGACAAACTCCCCTCCATCCTGGCCCTATCCCCTCCCTATTCTGTAAAGGTGATGGGAACATCTCCCAGGCTGGTTCTGGTAGAGATCACTCCTCCCTCTCTTCACTCTCCATCATCTACTACGCCTTCCGAGCCTACCGCAAAGTAGGAAGGCCTACTGAAGGCGCTCCATCTCTGTAACTACCTTACTCCCGGAGACCTCCACCTTCACGTAATGGAAGGGCAAGATAGGCTTCTTCCTATGGGCCCCCAGGCCACCGGTGATAACCACCTTCAACCCCTTGTACTTTGTCTGGATATAACTGTGGATGTGGGAGCAGAAGAGAACATCGGCCCTGTATCTCACCAACAGATCCAGAAGTCCCCTGGCAAACTCCTTATCCCCCATGGAGTGGTGGTAACCGGGTCTGGGATCAAAGGGGGGCTTGTGGACGAAGACGAAGAGATGCCTGTACCTGGTCTCCTGCAGCAGAGTCCCCAACCAGGCCAATTGTCCCTTCTCCTCACCATTGGTGTCGAGGACCACAAAGAGACTCCTACCATAGGTAAAATAATAATGATCCGGAGCCAAATACCGGGTAAAGAGTCTCCGGCCACAAAAATCCAAATCGTGATTGCCGGGCACGGAAAAGACGGGCACAGAAGAGCCATCCAACACCTCCAGGAGCCTCTCGTATTGCCACCAAAGGCCCCGGACTACCAAATCGCCACCCAGAACCACGAACAAAGGCTTCTCGCGGGAAGCCCTCTTCAGAAGGGATAGGAGCACATCCAGTCTCTCCCTATTGTCACCCCCTACCCAGAAGGTGAAGGAACCTGTACTGGGGGGAGGAGTGATGAGGATCTCAAAGGTCGTCGCCCTCCTCCGGGAAGGAATGAGAAGGGTAAAAGAGTTCCTGCCCCTGGAGGCAAACCCTGGATTTCCCCCTCTATAAGTCACCCGAAATCCCTGGGGGAGATTGTCCACTTCCACCACCGTCGAGCCCCCCGGGTGCCTCTTAAAGCTCTGATAAAGAACCTTCACCGTCAAAGCTGTGGCTCTGATATGAACCCTGACCAGCTTCGACTCCGATATGATTCCACCTTCCACCACCAGCTTATAGCTTGAGGTCTCAATCCGAGTCCTGCTTCTGGCAAACCAATCCCCCAAAAACCGGTCGCAGTGGTAGAACATCAGGAAGAGTCCTGACAAAACACCCAACAAGAAAAACAGCGTGACCACAACCTTCTTCATAGTCTTCCTTTATCCTATGGTTGAACAAAGACCTTCAATGCCACAAGGTTGGTGAGGTCCTTTACGCGTCCCCTTCCCAAACCGCGAATAAGAGGAAGGAAACGGCCCCAGGCACAAATCGGTGCAGCGCGCCCTTTATTGTTCTTCCCAACATCCACCCGAGAATCTGACCATGTACCTAAATTGCCCACTGGGAAAATTTGGTGCACCAACTCCAATCCCCCTACTTAGCGGTGATACCTAGCCCCCCCCACCTTACACGACACAATTCTGGTGCGTTGACCTCCACCCTTTTTCAGGGTTAGCCCTTCCCAAACGGAGGAACTATGGTATTTAAAAAATCTATCATGAAAGGTAAGGAACACTTAGGTAAGAGGGGAGTAGTATACGTGCTGAGCTTCCTGGCAGGAGTGGCAGCAGGAGGTCTTCTCTTCCTAACCAAAGTAGACTTTTTTATCAGGGTCTTTAGCAGATGGTCCTAAAACCGCTAAGGCTCTACTTACTCATCCTCGTCCTGGCTAGCTCCTCCATCTGTTTCGTTAATTTGGGCAGAATCTCCCTTTGGAATAACAACGAACCCCGATACGCCCACACTGCCCGTAACATGCTGGAGTCAGGAGACTGGATCACACCCAAGTACAAAGGCAAGCTACGCACAGACCAACCCATCCTGACCTACTGGCTTATAGCTGCATCGGCCAAACTTCTGAACCATGGAGAAGTGAACGAATTTTCCGCCCGATTCCCCTTCGCCATCATGGGCATTCTGGGAATCACGGTGACGTTCCTCTTCGGCAGGGCCATATACAACGACACCGCAGGTCTCATCAGCGCCTTCACCCTCCTCTTCACCCTGGAGTACATCATCACCGCCAGGCGCTCTATACCCGACATGGCCCTCTGTTTCTTCATCCTCTTCACCCTCTTCCTTTTTTACAAGGGCTACCAATCGAACAAGAAAAAGGGGCTCTACTACACCCTGGCCTACATACCCGCTGCTCTGGGATTTCTCACCAAAGGGCCCGTGGCCGTACTGATCCCAGGGGGCACAGCCTTCCTCTATCTGGCGGTCCGGAAGGACCTGAAAGAGATAAAAAAACTACGGATTCCCCAGGGGCTCATCCTTTTCCTCATCCTAATCCTCCCCTGGTTCCTTTCAGTCACTCCAGAGTTCTCCAAAAAGTTCTTCCTGCTCCACAACCTGAAGCACTTCTCTACGGGGCTGGACCATCAAAAACCCTGGTACTTCTATTTTCATGCCCTCCCCGTCAGCTTTGCTCCCGCCTTTCTCTTCTTCCCAGCCAGCCTATGGCTCTGGTGGAAGGGAAAAGACAAGCCCAATTCTCCTCTCCTCCTGCCCCTCATCTGGTTCTTCTTCACCCTGCTATTCTTCTCCATGGCAGCCGCAAAAAGGGTGGTCTACCTGTTGCCTACAGCTCCTGCCCTGGCCTTGATAACGGGCGTAGTGGTCACCAGGTTCTTCCAAAGAGAGCCAGACAAGGTCTTCAACACCCTGGTCCAACTAGGGCTAGGGTTGAGTACCTTGGGCTTAGCACTAGCCCCCCTTCTACCCTTCTTCTTTAAACTCCATCCGGGGAAATGGATTCCTGCCTTGGCCATTCTCCCCCCCTCCCTTTTTGCCCTTCACCTCCTTGGAAGGCCCAGGGCGAGAACGGGTATCATCCTCTCCCTGGGTCTCCTTTTTTTCACAGCCTATGGCCTCTACTTTCTCCGCTTCCAGCCCCAATATGACCGACAATACCGCTCAGCCAAGCCTCTAGCCTCCAAGATAAAGAGCATAGTGGATGGCGCCCCCCTCTACAGGATGGGCTCTTTCGACGCAGCCCTGGAGTTCTATCTGGAAAGGCCCTACCTACCCAAGGTTTCAAGACCAAAGGACATTGAAAGGGCCTTCTCAGAAACTTCCGAGGGGTTCTTCATCATAACCAGGGAAAAGTATTGGAACAGAATAAAAAAGACCTGGAAGTCAAGGCTAAGGGTGGCACTTGAAAGCAGCAACAGGAGAAAAAGGTTTGTCCTTCTGGAAAGCTCTACTAAAAAAACCTCGCCTTAAAGGCCTAACCGAAAACCAGGCTCTCACCCCGCGAGATCTCGTACCGGCCCTTCTGGCCCTTTTTATGTATACCACCCTGTACGTGAGTAAAGCCGATGTGTACGTCTATCTCTACTTCAAACCCCATCAATCGGGGCTGTTCCACCATCTCTCCTCCTTTGTCAGCTCTTTGGGCAGTGGAGAGGTCCTCTTCTTTTTCATCTTCCTTTTACTGGTGCTCCCCGCTAACATACCCAAAAGAAGGGAAGCATTCGGAAGGGGTTTGTTGGGCCTGACCATGGCAGGGCTGGTCTCCCTGGCGATAAAAGTCTTCCTAGGAAGGCCAAGGCCCTCCCTTCTGCTCTCAGGCCACTACTGGCCCCACGGCCCTACCCTCATGAACAAATTCTTCTCCACTCCCTCAGGACATACCACTGCTGCCTTCGCCTTGGCCTGCATCTTTTCCCACTTCTTTCCCAGGGGGAAACACCTTTTCAAGCTTGGGGCCCTGATGATAGGGCTTTCCAGGGTGGTACTCCTCTATCACTACCCCTCTGATATCATTATCTCCATTTCCATCGGGTGTTTGCTGGGGAAATGGGCCTCAACAATGAAGCTCCCGGAATTTGTGGAGGGATACCTTGAGGGATAAGAACCTCCTCACCCTTGCCCTTCTAGGGCTAATTTCTCTAATGGTCTTTCTACCGGGGACACCCGGCATGTCTCTCTGGGACAGAGACGAGGCCTGCAACGCCCAATGTGCCAGAGAAATGCTTCAGAGAAAAGATCCCATTGTTCCAACCTTCAACTTCAGGCTAAGAACCGACAAACCTCCCCTAGAATACTGGGCCATGATAGCTTCATACAAACTCCTAAGAGTAGGCGAGTTTGCCGCCAGACTACCTTCTGTTCTCTTCTCGATGGGCACGGTGCTCCTTATATTTATCTTTGGAAGCAGGCTATGGAGCAAAGAAGTGGGATTTTTAGCCTCCCTCATCACGGTCACCAACATCCAGTTTCCCATAATAGCCAAGGCCGCAACTCCGGACGCCGTCTTCCTCTTTTTTCTCACCCTCAGTCTCTTCCTCTTCATGGAGAACAAAGTCACACGGGGCTATGGGGCTGCCGGATTGGCCGTCCTTGCCAAAGGGCCTCTGGGAATCATTATTCCCTCAGGCACAGAGGTGCTTTACCTACTCTTCTCCCAAGGCAAAAAAGGAATAAAAAGGGCCTTTCCCCTGACAGGCCTCCTCGCATTCTTTGTCATCGCTGCCCCGTGGTACATCTTGGTAGATCTGAGAACTCACAACCAATTTTACAGGGGATTCATCCTTTACCACAACATCACCAGGTTTATCAGACCTATAGGAGGGCATCGGGGCCCTGTATTTTACTATGCTGCGGTGCTACTTTTGGCCCTAATCCCCTGGTCTCCCCTTTTACCCCAAGCCCTCTACCACCTCTTCCAAAGGGCGAAAAAGGATAAAGGGGTCTATCTATTCACCTATCTATGGATACTGTTCCCCTTTACCCTCTTCTCCCTGGCCAAGACCAAACTACCCAACTATATAATGCCCGTTTACCCTGCCCTAGCCCTTTCCATGGCTGATGTGGCAAGGGAGTATGTGGAAAGTGGAAAAAGCGAAAGACTAAAACCAGCCACGACAGGAACGCTTATCGCCGTGGGCATGATGGTGATCCTCCTTGGAGTAATGTGGCTCAAAGGTCTGTTTGTCCCCCCAGGTCTCATCCTTGTAGCGGGAGCCCTTCTCCTACTGGGTGCTTGGAGCTTTTATCTGACCCAAGAGCTGCCCCTCAAATGGGCCAAGTGCTTGGCTGCCCTTATGATCATCTTCCTGGTAGCCATTCCATACTTCATCATACCGCCGCTGGAGCAAAAGAAGCTCTCTCCCTCCTTTGCCCAGAAAATACAGGCCGAAATAAGAGAAGGGGACCTCATCGTCACCCACCCCTTCTCCATCCCCAGTCTTGTATTTTACACAAATCATCTGGTAATCCGAGAAAAGAAAAGGGCTACTCTGAAGAGATTTTTCGACACCCATAAATATCAGCGGATCTTCCTTATCACCAAGGCAAAGAAGCTGAGACTAATCAGCCGTACTTGGGAGGGAAAGGTGAAAATATTGGAGGAAGGGGACAACCTCTATCCCCGCGGGAAGTTGGTGTTGGTTCTGTTGTCTCCTACCTCAAGAAAACCGGCCTGGAAGTCAGGCACAGGTCCCTAGAACCTCAAGGGAAAGGATTTCTTGGAGAAAACATTGCTGGCGAAGGGGGTTAAAAACTACGGAATCTTCTTTCTAACCGTTCTCTTGCTGCTCCTCATATTCTGGCAACTGGATATCCCTACCCTCAAAGAGAACCTCACCTCCCTCCTCACCGGACAACTCCTCTTCCCCTTCCTCATCTATCTCGCATCCTACCTCCTCAGAGCCCTAAGGTGGCAGTTCCTCCTAGGCCGCGTCTTTCCCCTCCCCTCCATCTTCCATATAGTCGCCCTTCATACCGTGTCCAACAACGTCTTCCCCTTCAGGAGCGGGGAGCTGACCTTCCCCTACTTTTGTAAGAGGTTTCACAATATCCCCGTGGGCATCTCCACCTCCACCTTGGTGAGTGCCCGCCTAGCCGACCTCTGCAGTCTGGGTCCCCTCTTCTTCATCTCCCTCATCTGTCTCAACATGCCTGTAACCAAGTTCTCCGCGGTCTTTCTGATAATTCTCGTCTTCCTGGGAATGATTTTCACCATCCCATACGCCCTTTCTCTCGTGCTGTGGACCCTGAAGAACACCTCTAAAAGAGAGCGGTTCAGCGTCCCTCTTGTCCAGGCCCAGGAGCAATACAGACGCCTGTGGAAAGGGAAGAAGCTGGTGGGTCTTATGGCCCTTTCCCTGGCCATATGGGTGGTCAAATTCGGGGCCTTTTTCCTTATAGCCAAGAAGCTCCTCATCTCCACCACCTTCCACCTCAATTACTGGAAAGTGGTCCTGGGAAGCACGGCATCTGAGCTGGTAGCAGCCCTTCCCCTCCAAACCTTCGCCGAGTTTGGCATGTTCGAGGCGGGATGGGCAGGGGCTTTCATGTTCATGGGCATGGCCAGGAAGAGGGCCGTAACCCTGGGGTTCTCCCTCCACCTCACCATCCTCCTCTTCTCCCTTCTTATAGGGATCCCCGCCTACCTGGCGGCCTTATTTAGAAAAACCAAGGAAGAGACTAGCCCCCCAGGAGGATAGAGATATGAAAACCTTGAAGTTCGCTCTAATAGGCTGCGGGCGCATCGCTTCCCGGCACTCCAGGATCCTGACCAGCATACCAGAAGCCAGGCTGACAGCCGTGTGTGACATCAACCCGGAAAAGGCGAAGGCCTTTTCTCACCAGTTTGAAGTCCCCTGGTACACCGATTTCCGCAAGATGCTGGAAAGGGAAGAGATAGATGTGGTGGATATCCTCACTCCGTCAGGCACCCACGGCAAGATCGCCCTGGAAGCGATAAGGAGATTCAACAAACATATCCTGGTGGAGAAGCCTATCGCCCTCCTTCTCTCAGAGGCCCGTCAGATGGTGGAAGTGGCCAACCAAAGGGGCCTCCACCTCATCACCGTGGTCCAGAACCGTTTCAATCTGCCCGTGGTGAAGCTAAGAAAGGCCCTGGAAGCTGGAAGGTTCGGAAAACTCATTCTGGGCTCTGCACGCCTCTACTGGTGCAGAAGACAGGACTACTATGAGGCCGATCCCTGGAGGGGTACCTGGGCCATGGATGGGGGAGTACTGGCCAACCAGGCATGCCACTACGTGGACATGCTCCAATGGATGATGGGACCGGTGAAGAGTGTCTTCGCTAAAGCCAACAGAAGTCTCATCAATATGGAAGCAGAAGACACCATCGTCGCGGTGCTGAAGTTCGAAAGCGGAGCCCTGGGCACCATAGAGGCCACGGTGTGCGCCAGGCCAAAAGACCTGGAAGGATCCCTCACCATTATAGGAGAAAAGGGCACTGTGGAGCTGGGTGGCTTCGCCATGAACAAGATCAACCTATGGAACTTCGAGGAACCCTTACCCGAAGACGAAATAGTTCAAGAGAAATACCACGAGAATCCACCAGATGTGTACGGCTTCGGCCATCACCAGTACCTCCAAAAAGTGGTAGAGTATATCCTGAAGGATGGAACCACCCTCCCCTATGGCCTGGCCCTGGGGGAAGAGGGCGTCAGAGCCTTGGAGATCATCCAGGCCGCTTACGAGTCGGTGGAAAGGGGAGAGGAAGTAACCCTCCCCTTCGTTCCGGAGAAATCCAGACTGGGGGTAGGCTGAGGGTGAAGAAAGGCTTCCACTGGATCATTGTCCTTCTGGTCTCCTTACTGCTCCTTTTCACCAACCTGGGAGGCTGGGGCCTCTGGTCCCCCGACGAACCCCGCTATGCTGAAGTAGCCAGGGAGATGGTGGTAACGGGGGATTACCTCGTTCCCCACCTCAACGGGGAAGTCTACACCAAGAAACCTCCTCTCCTCTTCTGGCTAGATGCCCTCTCTTACAAGCTCTTTGGTGTGAAGGAGTGGGCAGCGAGACTACCCGTAGCCTTAATGGGCCTGATAACCGCTCTTGCCACCCTGTACTTTGGATCCCGCCTCTTTTCACCCCGGGTAGGCTTCTGGGGCAGCCTCATCCTCATCACTACCCCCTGGTTCGCCTGGGAAGCCAGAAGGGCCAAGATGGACATACCCCTAACTCTCCTGGTCGTCATGGCCATCATGGCTTTCTACTTTGGCAATCAGGTGGCCAGGAGGGAAAAAAGAAAAAAGCTCCTGTTTTACGCCCTGGGGTTCAGCGCTGTGGGTATAGGGGCCCTGGGAAAGGGCCCTGTGGCCTTCTCTGTTCCGGGGCTTGCCCTGGCCTGCTACCACCTCCACACCAGGGACATCCACATCCTCAAGGAGAAGGAGTTCTGGTTGGCCCTACCTTTATCCTTTCTCTTCTACTTCTCGTGGTTGGTGCCCGCCTGCCTTAAATTGGGAGGTGGCTACGCCCTGGACCAGATCTACTACAAGACCTCGGCCCTCTTTCTCCACACCAAGGTCCACCGCCACGGCCCCCTCTTCTACTTTTATCACATTATACTGGACGCCTTCCCCTGGTCCCTCTTCCTGCCTGGAGCTATCTTATACGGCCTCAAATTGCCGGAGGAGAAGAAAAAACCCTATCTCCTTCTCTTCTGGTGGTTTACTGCCAACTTCATCTTCTTCTCCATAGCCAAGACCAAAAGGGCCACCTACCTACTTCCCCTCTACCCTGCCATAGCCCTTATGATAGCCCTCTACCTCCAGGAGGCCCTCCTCCAGGGTAGAACCTCGGCCCTCCCGGAAATGGAAAAGGGGGTGAAGTACCCCTTTTACCTTCTTCTGGGAGTCCTGCCCATTGTGGGCATAGGAGCACCCTTGGCTGCTTACCTGAAGCTCGAGATGCTCTTCATCCCCCTCTTGGGTTTGGGATGCGTCCTGTTGATCTTCACGGCCCTGGGCCTCAAAGGGATGAGAGAAAAACCCATCCCAATCAGGGAGTACATCACCCTCTTGATGGGGGCGACCCTCCTCTTCTCCTTTCTCCTGGTGGTGCCCAGGGCCGACCCATGCAAGTCCGT
This sequence comes from Thermodesulfobacteriota bacterium, assembly GCA_024274915.1. Taxonomy (GTDB): domain Bacteria; phylum Thermosulfidibacterota; class Thermosulfidibacteria; order Thermosulfidibacterales; family B14-G1; genus B14-G1. The sequence continues at coordinate 4,929 of JAJSAC010000047.1, read as the reverse complement.
GAAAACCCTTTGCAAGAAAGCCGTGGAACTCTCCCGGAGGGACAAGGCCCCCCTCATGCTCTTCGGCATCAAGACCCCCCATGCCGGGGAGTTCAACTTCTACACCAGGATGGCACCCATCCCCGTGGTGGGTAAAGGGGAGGAGAACCTCAAAAGGATCCTGGCCAAAAGGGGAAAGATCTATCTCATCACCAAGGGCAAGTACTTTCGTCACTATTGCCAAAAACTGGGAATCAAACCCCTGGCCAGGCAGCCCTGTGGCCACAGGTTTACCTTATTTTCCAATAAAGATTTTGAAGGAGGATAAGACATTGGGCATACCCCTGCTGGATCTTAAGAGAGAATGGGAAGAGGTGGCACCCCAGGTCAAAGAGGAATGGGAAAGGGTTTTTTCCACCATGCGCCTCTTCAACGGGGAGAACCTCCTGGCCTTTGAGAAGGAGGTAGCAGAGTATCTGGAAATCCGATACGCTTATGGTATGGGCTCCGGGTCCGATGCCCTGCTTTTGGGGCTCATTGCCTGCGGAATAGGCCCGGGAAACGAGGTGATCCTCCACGCCAATGCCTTCGCCGCCAGCGTAGAGGCCATAAAATGGGCCGGTGCCCGACCTGTACCGGTAGATGCCCAAGAGTCAGACTTTGGCCCCGACCCCAACCAGGTGGAAGAAGCCATCACCCCTCGGAGCAGGGCCCTTATGGTGGTCCATATGTACGGCCATCCTGTAGAGATGGATCCCCTGCTGGAGATCTGTCAGAGGCATGGGCTTTTCCTCATAGAAGACGCTTCCCATGCCCACGGAGCCGAATACAAGGGCAAAAAGGTGGGCACCTTTGGGAAGGTGGGCTGCTTCAGTTGCGGCGTGGTGAAGAACCTCAACGCCCTGGGGGACGCAGGCTTCGCTGTCACCCAGGACCCCGAAGTGGCTCACAGGCTCAACTATCTACGTGTCCACGGCCAGGTAAAGAAGAACGACCACCACTTTTACGGCTTCAACAGCCGCCTGGACGAACTCCAGGCTGTGGTTTTAAGGGTAAAACTGAAAAAGCTGGAAGAGAAAAACCGGAGAAGGAGGGAAATCGCCCGGATTTATAACCATGCCTTCAAGGAGATAGAGGAACTCACCCCTCCTCCCCTGGACCCACCGTGGAAAAAGAGCGTCTATCACCGATACGCCATCAGAACACCCAGAAGGGACCAGTTGGCAGCCTACTTGAAGGAGAAGGGCATCGGTACAGGGATCTACTATCCCGTCCCCCTACACCTCCAGAGGGCCTGGGAAAGGGAAGGGTATCCCCGGGGTGCTTTCCCTGTGAGTGAGAGGCTGGCCCGGGAGATTCTGGCCATTCCCCTCTTCCCCGAGATGATGGAAGACGAAATCCAGGAAGTCATTGAAAGGGTGAAAGGATTCTTCGGAGGTGAGGCGTGATTTCCCTGGTGATCCCCATCCACAACGAGGAGGGGAACATTGAGCCCCTCTATAGGGAGATCGAAGAAGTCATGGACTTCCTGGGAGAGGAGTACGAGATCATATATGTCAACGACGGCAGCACCGACGCCAGTGGAGAGATCCTCCATCGCCTCAGAGCCCTGGATCCCAAGGTGAGGGTCTTGGAAATGGACAGGAACCGGGGGGAAGCGGCAGCCCTCACGGCGGGATTCCACCATGCCCGGGGAGATATAGTGGTGAGCATGGACGGGGACGGTCAAAACGATCCCTCTTACATCCCCCAGTTACTGGAAAAACTGAAAGAGGGCTATAAGGCCGTCTCTGGCTGGAGAAAGAAGAGGAAGGAACCTTTCCTCACCAGAGTCCTGCCCTCCAGAGTGGCAAACTGGCTCATCGGGAAGGCCACCGGAGTTCCCCTCCATGACAACGGATGCAGCCTGAAAGCCTACCGGGCCCAGGTGGTGAGGGAAGTCCAGATACCCCACGGTTTCCACAGGTTCATTCCAGCCATATTCGGCGTGAAGGGCCACGAGGTGGCCGAAGTGAGGATCAAAGACAGGCCCCGACTCACGGGGAGCTCCCACTACGGCCTCTCCAGGACTCTGGAGGTCCTCAGGGAACTGGTCACCATCCCCTTTATTCTGAAGGGAGAACCAGTGAGCACCTACTGCCTGAAGGTTTGCTACCAGACGAGCCTGACTCTCCTGATCTTCTATCTCCTCTTCTGTTTCTGGGTTCCCAGGGGATTCTACTTTGCTCCCTTGCCCCTGGCAGTAACTCTCCTCTCCAGAGTAGCCCAGAGAAATCTGGAGAGGTTTCTCCAGGCCCAAGAGGAGGGGGTGTTTAAGATCAAAGAAGCGAAATAGTTCACAACGGTAGCAGTAAAAAACCGCACCACCAATTTTACCCCACTAAACAAAATTGTACCACCCATCTGAGAGGCCCATCGTAAGCCAAAAGAAACCAGCACGCAAAAAGAATCAAGGACAAAAAAACGGCCATTGCTCCCGTCACTCACGGCACCTAACCTCAAGAAAAAGTGAAAGAGGAAGGCGCAATGACCTTTTCGAAGCAGATGTTAGAAATTGCCCACCTTCCATCCAGAATAGTGAAATCGGTTAAGATAAACTACCTATACAGATTGTACCTTAAAAAACGCATAAGATACATCGAGGTATACAGAGAACGCATGAATAAGCAGATCAAGTTAGGACCCACGGAAAGCAGATGGAGGCCGAAAACAAGCCGGTGGAAAAGGATAGGTCACCTGCAATTTCAATTCCTAGTTCAACAGAGACTAAAACCGGAACACTCCCTGCTGGACATAGGATGCGGGACTCTAAGAGGAGGAATACACTTCATTAAGTACCTCAATCCTGGTAATTATACCGGGATCGATATCTCTCCAGAAGCCATCAAAATCGCCCAACAATTAATAATTAAAGAAGACTTAGGAGACCGAAAGCCTAGACTACTAATTACCGCTGACTCTCAGTTCAAAGAATTCTCAGGAGAGACCTTTGACTTTCTGTTCGCCTACTCCGTCTTCTGCCATCTTCCACCCGAAGAAATAGAAGAAATCTTTCAAAATATAGGGAAAATAATGGGAAGTGAATCCACCTTCTTCTTCACTTTTAAACCCGCTAAAAAGTTTAAAATGGACAAAGGAAAAGGGATAAAATTCAACTTCCGGTATCCCTTAAGCTACTTTGAAGAGCTGGCGATGAAGTATGGATTCAACATTAGACTGCTGGAACCTCCATCAGCTTATAACTATCCGGAGAAAAAGAGAGTGGCTAAGATCACAAAAAACAACCAGATCACGGACCCAAACAGCAGAGGCAATGACATCCCGGCTCCCAAGCTTCATAGCGAGAGGGAACAGAAATGAAACGCCTTCACAATAAAAAAACAGCCAGATCAGTCATGGCAACCGTGATCATTCTGGTCATCATCGTTTCGGCTCCATTCTGGTATTTAAAGAAACAGGACAACTCTCACCCCATCACTCCTGGTGAGGCTTATCGCTCGGCGGTCAAGTCCCAATTCCCCTGTGAAAACGGATAGCCCAGACTAAACATGGACTTCCTCCTTCTCTGCTATCCCCAAACTCTCGCGGATGAGTTTCAGCTGGTGCTTCTCTGTCTCACCCATCTTCACCCGCCTCCATCTCGCCGAGGCCCTTATCAACACCCCGTACACCAGCTTCAGGGCCGATTTCTCCGTCAGAAATCGGGGGATCACTTTGCTTCGTCTCCTCTCCTCTTCAAAGGATCGCTCTATTAAGTTGGTGGTCCTGATGGACTTCCTGTGCACCACAGGAAACTTCAGGTGGGCCAAAAGGGCCTCCAAATCTTCTTTGAAAGCCTTTATCAAAGAGGGATATTCTTCCTGGTGCCGAGATATGAATTCCTTGGCCAGCCTTGCCCCCTGCTTATAATTGGCAGCGTCTCTAATGGCTTCCTTCCAGCTCCGCCTTGATCTCAGGCCACAACTCTTGGGGCACTTTGCCCCTGAAATTGCTCATACGATGGTACCAGCACCTGATCCTGATACTTTTGGGAAAAACCACCTCTATGGCCTTTATGAGTCCAGGGGCTCCGTCCGAGGTGACAGCCACAGGGGGTCTCAAACCCCGGGACACCAGATCCCTCAGAAACTCCAGCCAGCATTCATAGCTCTCCTTGTTGCCAAGACCTAAGTTTATGAGAACCTTCCGGCCGTCCTCTGTTATGCCCCAGGCACAAAGAACGGCCTCCTTCATATCTGCATAGCGCCTCAAGCTTTCATAAATGGCATCCAGAAAGAGATACTCCACCTTGATCTGGGACAAATCTCTCTCACTAAAGGCCTGGTACTCTTTCCAGAGGGCTTCCGTTACCCTGCTGATGGAGCCCTTGGAAAGCACTTGCTCCCCGGTGAGCATCACCAGGGTGTCCTCAATGTCCCTAGTGGATAGGCCCCTGGTATACATCTCTACCACCAACCTGTCCAAAAGGTCCGTGTGGCTTTTAAAGAACTGGGCTATCCTGGAATTGAAAGGCTCATGGGCCTGGCGAACCTGGGGAATCATGAGTTCCAACTCACCCTCTATATCCTTGAGTTTCCTGGGTTCGTACCCGTTTCTGTAGCCCTTGAAATCGCCTTTGGTCCTTTCATAGTGGCCCCTGCCCAGAAAGTCCTTCACTTCCTCCTCCAGGAGTTCCTGAATCAAGAGTTGCTTGCCCAGCCTCAAAAACTCCCTCAGGATGTAGCCCTCGGTTCCCTGCTCTAAGAGTTCCTCCATGGCCTTGCCGATCCTTTTGCTAGGTGGTACTTGGGTACCTCCTTTCATATCAAGTGGACTTACCCCGTTTTAGTGGACAGGTCACTGCTTTAGTCCTTGGTTCTTTTTCATGTGCCTTTTCTCATAATTGATGGGAGACTGATATTCAATCATAGAGTGTCTCCTGTGGGGATTGTACCAGCCTTCGATGTACTC
>JAJSAC010000046.1 GCA_024274915.1 Thermodesulfobacteriota bacterium | reverse complement strand
GACTTCCCCCAAAATTCCCTTCCTGGTAAAGGCATCATGTTCAGAATCCTGGATTTTTTCTTTCCAACAAGTGAAAGGGCGGGGCATCCCTCCCTTGCCCATGGCTGATAGCTGATGGCTCATGGCTGATAGCAACTGTGAGCCATGAACCATGAACTACGAGCTATGAACTATGAGCTATCATCTCTGCGCTCGGAACGCCCCGCCCTTATCCCTAAGGGTAAAACTGGGGGAAGTCCTGGCCACCTTCCTCCACTCCCATCAATGTGAAAGGGAGTTTTTAACCCATCCCTCTCTCCCCTTACCCCCCTCACGATCCGTAAGTCGTAAATCACCAGTCGTAAGTAGCTCCACCACCCGGCCACCTCTGCCCCTAGCCCCTTCCCCTCTTCCCTTTTCCCTGTTAACTAGTTGGTATGGCAACGGTCTACATCTCCATGGGTTCCAACGTAGGCTCCAGACTGGCAAATTGCCTTACCGCCCTGGAGAAAATGGAGGGACTTGGAATAAAGGTGGAAAGGGTCTCCCCATGGTTCCTCAGCGAGCCCCTTGGAATTCCCCAACCCTGGTTCATAAACGCCGTGGCTCGTATCCACACCTCCCTATCCCCTCCCACCCTCCTCCACCGACTCCAAGAGATAGAGAGGGAAATGGGCAGAGAAGGAAAAGGAACGGGAGGATCCAGGACCCTGGATCTGGACATCATCCTCTACAACGAGACGGTCCTGGCCACTCCCTGGCTCACCCTCCCCCACCCCCGGTTCAGGGATAGACGGTTTGTGTTAGAACCCTTGACTTGCCTGGCCCCCCGGACAAAGGACCCCATAACAAGGTTAACCATAGAGGAGCTGCTGGAGAGATGCCAGGACCCCTCCAGGGTCATACCTCTGAAAACAGGCGGGAAAGGTCTGGAAACCGGTGGGCTAAACCAGCCAGCACATCTCGAAAGACTTCCCCGGGCCTTCTGGTGCCGTCTATAACCAGAAAGAGCTCGGGTTCTTCCCGGGCCTGGGTAAGAAAGCCCTCTCTGACCCTGGCGTGAAACTCCAGGCTCTCCTTCTCCATGCGGTCCAGGCTTCTACCCCGAATCCTGGTCATGGCCTCCTCCACAGGTAGATCCAGGAGGACCACCAGGTGGGGTCTCAGCCCCCCGGTGGCCTGGAAGCTGGCCGCCTCCCTGACAAAATCTATATCCAACCCTCGACCGTAGCCCTGGTAGGCCACAGTAGAGGGATAAAACCGGTCACTGAGAACCACCTTCCCAGCCTCCAGGGCAGGCCTTACCACCTGGGTCACGTGCTGGGCCCTGTCGGCCAGATAGAGAAAAAGCTCAGCCATGGAACAAGGATCACCATCTTCCAGAAGGAGCCTCCGGATACCCCGACCCAGAGGCGTACCTCCAGGCTCCCGGGTCACCAGGGGGTCCACGCCCCTACCCCGGAGATGGCGGGCCAGAAAGTCCAACTGAAGGGTTTTCCCCGATCCCTCAATGCCTTCAAAGACGAGAAATAAACCGAACACACACCCTCCCCAGGCCTTCAACGTTCTACCTTCAAGGTTCAACCCTCAAGGTTAGATAACTCAGTCTGAGCCCCAATGGGGTCTCCATCTCCAAACTTTGAACGCAGAACCTAGAACATCCAACGGTCTTCAAACGATCTCCGTCCCTATTCCTCTATCGGTGAAGAGCTCCAGGAGTATGGCATGGGGGATACGGCCATCCACAATGTGGGCCTTACCCACACCTTCAGCCAAGGCCTGTACAGAGGCCCTGACCTTGGGAATCATGCCCCCGGTGATGGTGCCATCCTCTATGAGCTCCTCCACCCGAGATACGGGCAGGGTGGAGATGAGCTCTCCCCCTTTGTCCCGGATGCCTTCCACATCCGTCATAAAGACCACCCTTTCGGCCTTAAGGGCAGCAGCCACCCAGCCTGCCACGTGATCGGCGTTGATATTATAAGCCACCCCCTTCTCATCCACCCCCACAGGGGCGATGATGGGAACGAAGTCCCCTTCCTTTAGGGTGCCAATTACTCTGGGGTCCACCCCTACCACCTCCCCCACATGGCCCAGATCCATGATCTCCGGAGCCTGGCCCGCCGGAGATTCCCTGCTGACCATCATCTTTCGAGCAGTAATGAGCCCTCCGTCCTTACCCGTGAGTCCCACCGCTCTGCCCCCATGTTTGTTTATGAGAGCCACTATCTCCTTGTTCACCTTACCTCCCAGGACCATCTCCACAATGTCCATGGTCTCATCGTCGGTGACCCTGAGCCCATCCACGAACCGGGGAGTCTTGCCCATCCGCTCCATGGTCCTTCCAATCTGGGGACCACCGCCATGGACCACCACGGGATGCATACCGATATACTTCATGAGGACCACATCCTTGGCAAAAAAATCCTTTAGGTCCTCATCCACCATGGCGTGGCCACCATACTTGACCACCACCGTCTTGCCGTAAAAGGCCCTGATGTAGGGTAAAGACTCCAGCAGAATATGGGCCCGCTCTATCAGAGGACGGAAGCGCTCCATTCTTCCCACTCCTTAAAGACACTGGGCAAGACTTCTATCATATCACCAGCCAAAAGGGCCACCTCTCCCTTCTCCTGGGCCGCCTTGTCACCCGCCAGCCCGTGGAGATAGACGCCCCCCCAGGCAGCCTCACCGGCGTCCATACCCTGGGCCAGGAGCCCCCCTATAATACCTGTGAGTACGTCCCCGCTGCCCCCCGAAGCCATTCCAGGATTACCCGTGGGGTTCACGTAGGCCCGGCCATCGGGCAAAGCCGTCACCGTACCCGCTCCCTTGAGGACAAGAATCACTCCATACTCCCGGGCGAACTCCCGGGCCGTCTCCAGACGGCGGCTCTGAATCTCCCCAGGGATAGTCCCCAAGAGGCGGGCCATCTCCCCGGGATGGGGGGTCAAGACAGTGGGAGCCCTCCTGCCCTTCAACAGGTCAAGGACACCCACCAAGGCGTTGACACCGTCTGCATCCACCACCACGGGCAGGTCCACCTCCGCCAGCAAAGCCCTAACCAAGGTCACGGTAGAGGGGTTAGTGCCCAAACCAGGCCCTATGGCCAGGGCCGTTTTACCTTCCAGGTTATTGGCTATCACTTCCAGAGCACCCTCCAACAAATACCCATCGTCGTCGGGCATTGGCAGGGTCATGGCCTCCAACAGGGAGGACTCAAAAACGGGATTCAACGAAGCTGGCACTCCCATGGTCACAAGCCCCGTGCCCACCCGTAGGGCGGCCTGGGCCGTCATAATGCCCGCCCCCGTCTTTCCAGGAGAACCGCACACCCCCAGGAGATGGCCATAACGCCCCTTGTGGACATTGAGGGGCCGGGGAGGGAAAAGGAGAAAAACGTCCAGCTCCTCGGGCACATGGGTGAGAACCCCCGCCTTCTCCACAAACTGGGGGGGGATACCTATATCCACCACCCTCAAATCTCCCACCAGCTCCGCCGCAGGAAAGGTGTAGTGGGCCACCTTAGGCAATCCAAAGGTGACGGTGAGGTCAGCATCCACCGCAGGACCCGGTATCCAGCCTGTATCAGCAGAGAGCCCCGAAGGAATATCTATGGCCACCACAGGCCTTTCCGAGGCGTTGATGAGTTCGATGGCCCTGGCGGCCAACCCCCGGGCCGCAGAAGAGAGGCCCGTACCCAGAACGCCATCCACCACTATTTCGGCCCAGCCCAATAGCCCCTCCAGCACACCCGCATCTTCCGTGACACAGTGGAGTCTCTCAGGGTAGAGCTTCTTGAACACGGAAGCATTGATAAGGGCATCTCCCCCGAGCTGCTCCAACTCCGCCAAGAGGACCACCTCTACCTGGGCACCCCTGGACATGGCCCACCGGGCCACTACAAACCCATCGCCCCCGTTGTTGCCCTTACCGCACACCACCAGAATGTTTTTCCCCTTCAAACCCTCGAAAAAGTCCTCGATATGGAGCAAAACCCCGAACCCCGCATGCTCCATGAGAACCACGCCAGGGAGACCCAACCCCTGAATGGTAGCCTCATCCAGAGCCCTCATCTCTTGGGCCGTGGTCACAGGTATCATGAGAAGCCTCCTTCCGAACCGAATTTGAATAGAGTTTACTTTTTTATAGTTCTTTGGATACTTTATGCAATAATAGACCAGAAGAGGAATCCGAGATCCTTCATGCCAAACTTACAGACATCAAGGGAAGAAGCAAAAGAAGGGAAAAATGATAAAAACACCTGTCAAACCCTCCTCCGGGGAGGAGTCATTTTTGTGCTGGTCTCCTCCGTCTTCCTCTTTGGAGCCGTCCAACCCTACGTCCTCTCCCTCGTAGAAGCCTCTATCATCGTCCTATTCGCTACATGGTGGATCCTGGCCAAAGAGGATAAGGAGTTCACCCCCCTGGCCTTACCCTTCGCCATATTCCTGGCCCTGGGGCTCCTCCAGGTGATACCCCTTCCTCTGCCCCTGGTAAGGTTCCTCTCTCCCCACACCGTGATCCTGAGGGAAAAACTGGGAACCCTCACCTACTGGACCACCCTTTCCCTTGTGCCCTCCCTCACCCTGAAAGAACTGACCAGGTGGTTCACCATTCTCTTCCTCTTCATCCTGGTGGTGAACCTCTTCGGGACCAGAGAAGCGCTGAAAAAGCTATTGGGAACCCTTATAGCCCTGTCCCTATTTGAGGCCCTCTACGGTCTACTGGTATTTGCCACGGGGAGCCACGCCCTCCTCTGGTATCACAAAGAAGAGTACGTCACAGGCAGGGTCCATGGGACCTATAGAAACCCCGACCACTTCGCCGGATATATGGAGATGATGATTCCCCTGCACCTTTCCCAGGTTCTCACCTGGAGGCACAGGTCCCTTTACACCACTGAGGAAAAGTCCAAGAGACTCCTGGGCATCTTCCTGGTAGTAATCCTAACCCTCTCCCTCTTCTTCTCCATATCCCGGGCAGGCATTGTAGCCTTCGTGGCCTCCTTTGCCTTCTGGACCTTCCTCAACCTCCGCGAGAGAAGGGAAAAGGAGTCCAGGCTGACCGGTTACCTGTGGCTCTTTCTCATCCTCCTAATAGCCTACCTCCTGTGGATGGGACTGGACCCCATCCTGGAAAGGTTTTTCCAGACGGCTCGGGAGATGGAGAGGGGAAGAACCCTGGTCTGGAAGGACACCATCAGGATGATCAAAGATTTTCCCATATTCGGCACGGGCCTGGGCACCTACAGATACACCTTCCCCCTCTACAAAACCCTTCCCCAGCAAGTGTTCTTCAGCCACGCCCACAACGACTACCTGGAACTCCTGTCCGAAGGGGGACTGGTCCTGACCATACCCTTCTTATGGGGAATGGGCAGAGCCCTCAAATGGTCCCTGTCTTCCCCGTCCCTCATCACCCGAGGCGCCACCACGGGAATGGTGGCCTTCCTCATCCACTCCTTTTTCGACTTCAACCTCCACATACCCGCCAACGCCTACATCTTCTTCGCCCTGGCGGGCATCTCATGGATCGCCAGGAGATGGGAGAGATGATAGACATCCACACCCACGTCCTCCCCGGTGTAGACGATGGTTCCCAGGACTGGGAAGAAACCCTCCAGATGTGCAGAACCGCCGTGGAGGTGGGTATCACCCATCTGGTGGCCACCCCCCACTTCATTCCAGGAGCCTACACCAGAGGAATTGAGATCGGCTCCCAGCTCTTGGAAGGACTGAAGAATCGGCTGGCAACAGCAGAGATCTCCCTGGAAGTCTCCCTGGCAGCGGAGATGGAACCCTTCCCAGAAATGGTCCAATGGGTAGAGGAAGGCCGTCTGCCCCTCTATCCATCGGGCAAGCACCTGCTGGTGGAAGCACCCCTCTACTCCTCACCTACCTGGCTGGGGGACCTCCTGGACGACCTTATCACCCTGGACCTGGTGCCCATCCTGGCCCACCCAGAGAGAAGTCCTATAGCCTACACGCCCATCCCCGAGAGACTGGTGAAAAGGGGAGGAGAGATCCAGCTGGACGCCGGAAGCCTTTTGGGTCTCTGGGGAAGGGAGACCCAGAGATGGGCCTGGATAATGGTGGGAAAAGGCTGGGCTACCTATGTAGCCTCCGATAGCCACAGATCGGATATCCGGGACCCCAGGCTCCTGAGCAGGGCCCGAGAGGCCATAGCCAGGGAAAGGGGTGAAGAACTGGCTCAAGCCCTGACAGAGGAAAGGGCCAAGAAGTTGATCACTCCATGGTGTAATTCAGGGACTTGATGAGCCACCCCTCCCCCTTGTCCCGGGCGAGAATCCAGGCAACCCCTCCCTTCACCCAATGGGGGCTACCACCGGAACGGGAAACGAGGCTCAAAAGATAGGAACCCCTGACCTCCACCTCTTCTCCCAGGCTCCGGACATCCCTGTCCAACAGCCGGTATTCCACCACCTTGAAGGACTTGAAAAACAGGCGGTACCTGGGAATGTACCTCGCCAGGGGCTCTCCATTTTCCCTAGCGTCCCGGGAAAAGAGGGAGAGTAAGAGGGAAAGGTCTCCCTCGCGGTAGGCCCTTATAAACTGCTCCACCACCTGGAGGGGCCGAGAGCTAGACACTGTAGGGACAGGCAGAGGTTGAGGTTGAGATTCAGGCGCAGGCTGAGACAAAAGCACAGGTTGAGAAGAAGGAACAGGTTGAGGGGTAGGTACAGGTAAAGGTTGAGGTAGAGGCTGAGGTACAGACTCAGGTTGAGACTGGGAAGGAAGGGGCTTTTTAGGTTCCTGGGAATGAGTAGCAGATACCACAGCAGTAGAAGCTTCGGGAGCACGGGATACTCTCACCTTTTTAGGGGGCGGGGAAAGGTGGGCGTACTTTGATACGGGGGAACGAGACCTGGCTTTGGGCTTAGCCTCAGTCCCTTTCTTGCCCCTCAAGGCCTCAGTTCTCCCTTTTGCCACCTTAATTCGGGGAAGGAACGGATTGTTTCTACTCTCCCTCACAGAACTTCCCTCCTTCTTCCCCGCCCCACCGACGGCAACCTTGATAGGTTTAGACTGAGGACCATGCTGAGGAACAGGAGCAGGTAAAGGTTGAGGCTGAGAACGAGGCTGAGGTAAAGGCACAGGTAAAGACTGGGATTTGGGTCCAGGCTTAGATGTAGGTACAGATTGAGGTTGAGGCAAAGGCTGAGTTTGAGATTCGGGTACAGGCTGAGGCTTGGGTTGAGGGGCAGGAGCAAGAACAGCCACCCGGGAAGGTGAAATGGGAGGTCCCTTTGAAACTATACGGAGGAAAACCAGAACCACTAAGGCCAGGACAACTGTCAACCCCAGTACCGCAAACCTGGGCCATTTCCCAGGGGTAGGCCCAGGATAACCCTGGACCCCTTCCCCCACTTCCTTCAAAACAGCCAAAAGGGGGACGTAACGCCTGTCATACTCCCTCCGCCTACCCTGATCCTTCAGAAGCTCATAGGCCTCGTTGATCCTCCGGCACTCCTCCTGGGCCTTAGGGTCCCCTCCCCTCCTGTCGGGGTGCCATTCCTGCATCAACTCCTTCCATCGGCGGTGGATCTCGGAAGGGGTGGCAGTATAACCCACCCCAAGCAGAGAGTAAGGATCCTCCTTTCTCAGCTCCTCCACCTGGTGCAAAAGCCCCTGGACCCGGTGAAGGAGATAGGAAGGATCCACCCGATACTTGGCAGCCACCTTTCTGAAAAGGGGACTCTCCTCCATATCCACCAAGGTGTTGAGGGCCATCCATACCTGGGAGGGAGAACGCCCTGGGGCCATAAAAAGGGCCACCAGGTCCTTTCCCCGGGCTACATCATCCAGAACTTCCCTGAGAAACCCCCTTTTCATCCAGCTTCTCCAACACCACCTGATCTATCCAAACCTTACCACCCAAGAAGCGGTTAAGCTTCCGGGTGGCCTGCCTCACCAAAGCCACCCAGCAAGGCCCAGGGTCCCTAACCTGAAAATCTACCTTGACCCATCTCCAGAAAGTGTACCCTTTCAACTCCTTGCTCCGGGCCCTGAACCCTTTGCCCCACACCCATAGGGAAAACCCCGTGGCCCCCGTCACACCCTCCGTCTTCATATAGGCGGAGAGACGATAGGTCCCGGGAACACCAATGTACACCAACTGCCTGGGCCAACCCACCCGGGGATTGCGTTCTCCGTCAAACTCCAGGTAGAACGACCGCCGTCCCTCTATTCTATCTCTAAAGGTAAAACCCCAAGATTTCAAACCGGATATCCTGGGATTGAACCTCCAGCCAAAGCCGAATCCCAGGAGATCCCTCTCAAACCCCCCGTTGTGAATAAGGTGATCCTGGGGAAACTCCCCCCGCCACACCTTCCAGGCCTGGGCCACAGCCCCCTTGGCTATGAGACCATCCACCACACTCCTGAACAGCCCCCTATCCCTCCAACCCAAATCCCCCATCTCCCTCCACACCATCACGGCCTTCTCCACCTCGCCCCGGGAAATCAGCCACCGGAGATAGGCCTTCCACACCCCTTCATCGTGAGGGAGTATGCCTCCCAACCCATCCTTCACCAACATCTCCCCCAAGGCGAAGAGGTTTCTCCTTTTGGAAGGTTCCAGGAGCAAAAGACGGGAGACCAGGTCCCGGGCAATCTCCCTGGCAGAAGGAAGATCGAGGGCCAAGAGGCGCACCAGTACCCTCCACTGGATAAAGGCCGAAGATGGATCCAAAAAAGCAGCCCTCTCCAGGGCATACAGGGCCTCTTTCACCCGGCCCCCATCCAGATAAAGATCTGCCAAAGAGGACCAAACCATGGGATCCAGGGAATTGATCTTCAAGGCCCTGGTAAAATAGCGCCTGGCCGCCTTATCCTCACCCACCCCCCTGTAAGCCTGGGCAAGGTAATAAGGCCACTGATGATCCAATGGATCCACCTTCATGGCTCTAGGCAGAACACGGAAAGGATCTTTAAGCGGGTCCCCCACCACCCAGGCCCCAAAAGGACCCAAAGAGACCCAGAGGAGGAAGGCAGATAAAGGAAAAACCAACCAACGCATAAGGCTACTGAAAGTTAACGGGTAAATGGGTTAAAGCGTAGATGAGAAAATAAAAAAACAAGAAAAGCGACTCCCCTATCCACAGTCCATCACCCCATCCACTCATCCACCCATTCACTTCCCATCGGGGAGCTCCGGAGAGGACCCGTAGCTGTAATACCTGCTGTAATAATAGTAATAGCCCGAGTACTTGCCATAATAATAGGCCCCCCGCTCCACCTTCACATCGTTCACCACCACCCCCAGGATGTTGCCTCCCACCTGGATCAACCTGTCCCGGGCATACTTGGCGGCGGGCTTGGGGGTCTGCTGATTGCGCAGTACCAGAATGGCGCCATCCACCAGGCGGCTCAACACCAGGGCATCGGCAAAACCCACAAGGGGAGGGGAATCCATCACGATATGGTCATACTTTTCCCGAAGGAGCTCCAGCAGGTGGACAAAAGACTTGGAGTTCAGCAGCTCCACCGGGTTGGGAGGCACAGTGCCTGCCGGGATAAAGTCAATGGTCACTCCGTCCCCCAAGATGCCATCCACCTGATGAACAACCTGGCCCAGGTCCACCCTCCCCGCTAAATAGTTGGACAGCCCCGGGTTGGCCTTGACCTCAAGGACCCTGTGGAGCCTGGCCCTCCTGAGGTCGCAGTCTACAAGCAACACCCTAGACTCCATCTGGGCATAGGCCACGGCCAGGTTCAGGGCCACCAGGGTTTTCCCTCCCCCAACCTGGGGCGAAGTGATCAACACCGTCTTGGGAGGTTGACCGGCAGCGGCCAGCATGAGGGAAGTTCTCACCATCCTGAAGGCCTCGGCAGCCGGGGACTTGGGTGAGTTCACGGCGTAGAAATCTATCAGGGTCCCCTCGGTCTTCTCGTCCTTCCTCCTCCTCTTGAGGGTGATGGATGGCACCACCCCCAAAACAGGTAGTCTGAGGAGCTTCTCCACCTCATCGGGCGTCTTGATGGTATTGTCCAAGTACTCCAAGAAGAAGGCAAGGAACACCCCTGCCATAAGGCCTACTATAAGGGATAAAAGGAGATTGAGGGCCTTCTTAGGCTTATAAGGAAGGAGGGGAATGGAAGCCCTATCTATAGGACGGATACTGGTGGACCTGACGCTGGCCTCCACATCCATCTCCTTGGACCTCTGAAGGAGTAACTCGTAGATCCGGCGGTTGGTCTCCACCTCACGCTTCAATATGTTGTAATCTATGGCCTTCTGCCTCAGCTCCGTTGTCTTCTTCTTCTGCTTTTCCAGGGCACTACGGATCATCTCCTCCCTTTTGAGGGCAGTGAGGTAGTCCGTCTTGATAGAGGCGATGACCCGTTTCTTCTCCCTCGTTATTTGGGACTTCACAGAGGCCATCTCTTCCCTTAGTCTCTTCATTTCGGGATACTCAGGGGTGAAGGTGGAAGACAGATTGGCATACCTTGTCTCTAATCGGGCCAGCCTCTCTTTCAGGCTACTCACCAGTGGGTTGTTCATCACCTGGGGAATGCTGTCCGGGTCCTTCAAGCTCTGCCTGTAGAGGGACTCCAGCTTAATCCTGTGGGCCTCGGCCTTTATGAGTTCATTGGTGAGCTCGTTCAAGCGAGTGGTGGCAATATCCTCTCCCTGGCCCTCTCCTTTGCCCAGCTGGCTCAAGAAGACTATGTCGTTCTCCCTGGCAAACCTGTTGAGCCTCTCCTCGGCCTCCTCCAGCCTGGCCTGGACCCTGGCGATCTGCTTCTCCAGGTACTGCTTGCCCACCTTGGTGGCCTCCACCCTCTTCTCCAAATCGAAGGCGATATACTCCTCTACCAGGGTATTCACCACCTTGGCCGCCAACTTGGGATCGTGGGCCTCAAAACTGACGGCCATAAGGTAGCTCTTACCCCCTTTAAGGGGAGACACCTTCAGCCTGCCAAGAAAGGCCGACACCAGGGCATCCTTCTTAGCCTCCTGGGGATCCACGGGGAGGGCCTCCACCCCCTTCTTTCCTCCCCCAAGGAGGAATTTCACCGTCCCCTTCAGCCCTCCAATCAATTTGGAGACATACCCCTTCTTTTTTGCCTGGAACTCAGGGTTGTGCTCCAGATCCAAAGCCTCCACCACCCTCCTGGCCAGGGTTCTGCTTTTGAGGATCTCTACCTGGGACTGGATGTACCGAGCCTGTTCAATCACCCGGACCCGACCGTCATCTCCAAAGGGTACCACCTGGGGCTGGTTAGGAGAAATCTCCAGGGTGGCGGTAGCCTTGTACAAGGGTTTCATCCTGAAAGTGAAAAAGGCCGTGGTGAAAATCACCAGGAGCAGAATGGCCAGGACCGTCCAGCGCCGCCTCAGGATGACGGCCAGATACTCCCGAAGGTCTACCTCCTCCTCTTCATAATAAGGCCCGTAACCCGGAGGTATGGGCTGAGCCAGGGCCTGATCCTGGGGATGAACCGGGGTTCCCTCCTGCCAGGGTACCGGTTGTTTGCCAGTATTCCCGCCATCCATGGCTACTTACCCACGTTTACTCCGTAAGAGGCCCCACCGGTGGCCCTGCTGAACCCAAAACCGAAGAAACCCAAGAATCTGGAAACGAAGACCTTCATGCCGCTACTGGGCACCACCACCACATCATTATCTTTGAGAGGGGGATCCATCATCTCTCCCTTCCTGATCTTGCCCAAGTCCACCTTAACCATAAACCTCCTCCCCTTCTCCCCCATCCTGTATATGGCAATCCTGTTCGGAGCAGCCTCGTTCAGCATCCCCCCGGCAAGGGCAATGGCCTGGGTGAGGGTGATGGGGGTGGAAAGGGGAAAAGAACCGGGACGCCTCACGTACCCATCCACGAATACGCTACCCGCCTTGGGAACATACACCACATCCCCGGGCTCCAGCACTATGTTATACTTCACCCCGTCCTTTGAGGCATCCGTGGAAACCAGACGATCCAGGTCCACTATCATGCTCTTCCTCTCCTTACCCAGGCGCACAAGGGTCACGGTGTGAGATGCCTTTTCGCTGAGTCCCCCCGCCATGGCCAACACATCCAGGAGGGTTCTTCCACCCTTCAGGGCGTACACATCGGGCTTGTTCACCTCTCCCAGAACAGAGACCCTGTAGCTATGGTACTCCTTAACGGCAAGGGTGACCCTGGGCTGCAGTACGTACTTGCCAAAGGCCTGGACAAGGACCTTCTGGGCCTGGGAAAGGGTTAAACCTCCCAGCTTCACCTCCCCCACCAGGGGAAGGGATACCCGGCCCAGGGAGTCCAACTCCCCCTCCATGTCCTCCAGTTCCTTGATCCCAAAGACAGAAACCTGGACCACGTCCCCAGGACCCAAACAGTACTCCACTTCGCCCATGCTGGCAGCAGCCTTAAAGAGCATCTGGTTGAAGGCCTCCCTCTCACTCTCCTGGGCCTTCTGGGCTATCTCCCCTACCCTGCCGCCAGAACTATAGGGAGTGGAACAGGCAGCCAGCACGAGGGAAGAGAGAACCAAAAGACAAAAGTACCACCCCTTCTTCACACCATCCATCCTGTCTCTACACCCCAAACAAAAATTTGGGGAGAAGGCCACCATCTCAAAAAACCCTCTCCCTAGGATCCAGCCTCAAAGTTAAAGACCCAGGTTTCCAAAAAACACAACTCAAGGCATATATGGGCTGGCTTCTTTTTTAGGACCTTTATGGGTCCGGTTGGCCCCCGCAGTCATGGCCACGGCACTGGCCCCTGACAAGCCAAGGGCCACGTAGAGGCCTGTCATACTACCGCCCAGGGCACCAGCAGAACCGCCAGTAAACCCCAAGGCCAAAGTCTGGCCAGGTGGAACCTTAGTGCCATCGACAAAGATCATCCCACTTCCCGACGCCCTCACACCCTCTCCCACCTCAATGGAGAAAAAGGCCACCTTATCTCTGGGCGCTGTCAGGAGCACCTCCCCCTTGGGAGTCATCACCTTCATCTCCTGGCCGGGAAGCAACCTAACCTCGAAGGTCCCTTTATGCAGTGTAGGCACCCCGTCCCCACCAAAAGTCATAGAGCTGTTTTCCCCCAAAGTGAAAGAGCCCTGGCCTGCTACCTCCACTATGGCCTGGCCCTTACCCACCTCTATAGTGGATCCGGGAAAGAGGGGGGCACTGCCTTCACCACCCGTGTACAGCATTCCACCGGGCCCCGTGACCCTCACATCCCCTGTCATGGAAACGGTACCCAAGGTCAGAGCCTGGGCCCTTGCGGTGCCACCCATAAGGAAAATAAAATAAACGATAAAAAGAAGGACTAAAACCTTTTTCATATCTTCCCCCCTGGATGGGCTCCTCTCGTTTACATTATTCTCCCGAGGACCCATTGTCAATATTCTTCTCGACATTACGGCCTTCAAAAAAAATGGCCCTGGCCAATTTGTGTTTTACAAAAAAGTGTATGGCGTCTTTATGCCAGTCAAACCTCACGGCAGCCCTCAGACGGGACAAAAGACCGTCACTCCCCAACAACGCAAACAAGCGATCCAGGTTCCCATCGGTAAACCTTCCGGCCTCTTCCCTCAGCCTAGCCCCCATCTCCAGCTCCTCACCAATCTCACAGAGCCAGGCCTCCTGGTAGCCGGACAACGCCCCCTCCCCAAAATCTCCCAGTCTGAAGGCCTCCTCTATCGTATTCACGGCATGATCGGCACAAAGAAGTCCATAATAGACCCCACCATAGGTGGTGGCCTTCACCTGTCCCGCCGCCTCTCCCACCACCAGAAGACCATCCCTATAGGTCTTGGGAATGGGCCCCTTGGGAATCCAGGTAGCCTTCACCGGACCATGATTCTCCACCACCCTGGGCATCACCATGGAAGAACGGATGAACCTCTCCAGCCAGAGCCGGGCATCCCTCTCCACCACCAAACCAGCCCTAACCCTGCCACCACCTGTGGGAACCAGCCAAGCGAACCCATTTGGAGCCACGCTCCTGCCAAGATAAACCTCGATCTCATCCACTCCCCTCATGAGATTGACCGTTTGTATCCCCACAACGGCCCCGGGATAGACGGGAAGCCCCAGGGAAGCCAGCAAGCCAGGGGCATAACCCGTAGCCAAGACCACGAGGGGAGCCTCAAAACTGCGCACCTCACCACCATTGACCAGGCGCCTACACTCCACCTCCATTCCCCTGGCCGTCCTTTCCACCCCCAATACCCGAGAAAGGTTGGCAAACTCCACTCCTTTATCCAGAGCCTCCTCCAAAAGGGCCCGATCAAAGACCACCCGATCCACCACATAGGCCATGGGCTCCTTGGTGGCATGTCTCAACCTCTTGCCGGAAGGGGAAACCATGGTGATGGAGTCCACACTATAAAGGATACTCTCTTCCGAGAGGGAGAATCGCCGGAAGGCCTCAACGCCTATCACTCCGGCGCAGATCTGGCGCCCCGTCCTCCCCTTCTGGTCTAAGAGAAGGACTCGACATCCCTTCTCCCCCAGGCGCCGGGAGAGATAGGATCCCACCGGTCCCGCGCCCACGACAATCACATCCCACTTCTTCATAGCCTGAATGCCCCTCCAATCCGAGTGAAAGAGCGAAGTAATGATGGAGTAGAATAGTCAAAAAACTTTTGCAAGACCATAGGCCTAAAACCTAACAACATACGCCTTTTCCGCCGATCTCGCCCTTCTCGTCTGTCCAGTATATTTGGTCTGTTAGGCGCCTTTTGCCCCATTATTTGACAAGGCATCACCAATTTCGTAAGATTTTTATTGTAAGATTCTTACAAAGGAGGCCCAACATGAAAGTGACCGCCAAGGGACAGGTCACCATTCCCAAGGAACTCAGGGAAAAGCTGGGCATTCTACCCGGCACAGAAGTGGAGTTCATTCCAGAAGAAAACCACCTCAAACTGGTGAAAAAGAAGACGGCCCCCGGGAGAGGTGAACAGCTCATAAAACACCTAAAAGGCAAAGCAACCATCCGCCTGAGCACGGAAGAGATCATGGCCCTCACCCGAGGAGAAGATTGATGCCCATTTTGGTGGACTCCAATATACTCCTGGATGTGCTCACCGAAGATCCAGTCTGGTTCTCATGGTCTGCTTCCCGCCTCTCGGAATGGGCGGAAAGAGACCTACTGGTGATCAACCCCATAATATACGCCGAAGTGTCCATAGGTTTCGAAAAGATAGAAGAACTGGAAGAAGCCCTTCCCCGCCATCTCTTTGTGAGGGACTCCCTCCCCTGGGAAGCCGCTTTTCTGGCCGGGAAGTGCTTTCTGGCTTACAAGAAAAGAGAAGGAAAGAGAACCTCTCCCCTGCCCGATTTTTACATTGGAGCCCATGCCGCCGTCTGCGGGTACACCCTCCTCACCAGGGATCCAAAACGCTACCGCACCTACTTCCCCAAACTCCAACTGATTGCGCCCTGATATCGTTCATTTAGTCTGCCTGGTCTATCTAGAACGCGAGAGAGTTGAAGGCGAGAAAAGCGAGAAAGACAGCTGATGGCTCATAGTTCATGGCTCATGGCTCGTGGCTCATGGTTGATGGCTAATCTTCCCACCTTCTCCACTTCTTAACCTCTCAACTTCTGAACTTCTGCCCTCCCCCCTTCAATCCTTAATCCCTTTAGCCCTTAGCCTCTAGCCTCTAGCCTTTAGCCCTCCTCCCCACGCCCTACCCCCATCCCCACTACCACCACTCCCACCATCGCCCCCAGACAATTCACCCCAATATCCATCAAAGAGAAAGACCTACCCGGGACCCATAGTTGAAGGACCTCCAGAAAGAGACCGTAGGAAACGGAAAAGAGACCGGCCAGGAGGAGACCCCGAGCATCCTTCTTCAAAAAGGTCCAAAAAAATAGGGCTACGAGTCCCCCATAGGCCAGGAAATGGAGAAAAACTGAACCCAGGTTATCAAAAAGACTCTGGACGGCATGAGGGTAACTGGTCTTCAACGACATATAGGCCACCACGGCCATAGCAGCCAAAGCTACCAGTAGTCTCAGGGGTTTCTGGTTCATATGGTTTGTCTGGTTTTCTGGTTTATCTGGTTTATCTGGTTTGTTTGGTTTGTTTGGTTGAAGGCGGGAAAGGCGAGAAACCTACCCCTTACCCCTTCAATCCTTAATCCTTACCCCTTAATCCTCCTGCCTCCCACCTCATGCCCCCAAAACCACCAGCCCCTCTGCCTCAGCCGCATTTCCAAGCCTTAGATCGAAGCAGGAAAAGGATACTTCTGACTGAATCCTGGCCTTCAAGAACAGAGCGGAAGCCAGGTGGATGGCATCGAATCCCCTGAGAGGATGCTTATCGATTAAACCACACCCAAGGGTGGCCACCTCCTCTGAAACTTCAACCACAAGATAATCCCGCCAATCCTTCTCCAAATCCTCTAGTACAGATCTGTATTCACCTGCCGAGAACCCCCCTTCACGATACTTCCTTGCTATTCCAGCCCTCGCCTCCACATAAGCAACTCGAGAAGTAGAAACCGCTTTGACTTCATTCACCCATTCTTTAACTGCACCCGTTCCAGGCTCCGAAACGTACAGCTTTATCAAAGCACTGGTATCAAGGTACAAGATCACCTTCTGTCCTCCAGGATCACCTCGGAAAGGGGCTGTCCTTTCACCTCAATGGGATGGGAAGAGCCCCTGGGTTTCCCTCCCGACCAACTCACCACCCCCTGCTCCATGAGCTCCACCAGCCCCTCATCCACCTTTTTTGCCCTGGCCGGTACAAGGATGGCTATCACCTCTCCCCTGTGGGTGACCTCAATTCGCTCCCCCTTCTCCACCCGCTTGAGATAGGAGCTGAGCTTATTCTTCAATTCCCTAACCCCTACAGTCGCCATGAGCCCCCCTAGATCTAGTGGCTACAATATAACACGAAGTAGCTACATAATCAACCCGGCCTATCCCAGGACTCGGGTTAGTAAAATGGGTTATCTACCCTGACCCCTTCAATCACCTGGCCGGGATTCAGGTCCTCGGTAAAGAGCACCTTACACCCACCATAAGCTGCAGCCGACACGATAAGGGCATCCCAAAAGGAGATGGAGACCTCTTAGTGAACCCTTACAGCCTTAAAGACGATCTCGGGGGTCACTACCACCGTTTTGGCCCCCAAATTTAGGTGCTCCAACTCCTTCAAAGCATCTCCAGAAGGCACGGGAGGACTAAGCTTTTTGGTGAGCACCACAAAGAGTTCCTGAAGCACCTGGGTGGAAATCACCATCCTTCCCGTGGGAAACCAAGAAGCAAGGAGCTCCCTGGCAAACCTTCTCTTTTGGGGACTGCCCTCATCGTGGATATAGGCAAGAATGTTGGTATCAAAAAAGGCCCTATACCCTCCCCTCATAGAGATCCTCCCTCTTCCACCTCCCCAGCCTCCCCTTATGCCTGTCTGCAGACTCCAGCAAATCACGGAGGGCCTCCTCCAGCCCCTCTCTAT
Organism: Thermodesulfobacteriota bacterium; assembly: GCA_024274915.1. Classification (GTDB taxonomy): domain Bacteria; phylum Thermosulfidibacterota; class Thermosulfidibacteria; order Thermosulfidibacterales; family B14-G1; genus B14-G1. The sequence goes on along the minus strand of JAJSAC010000046.1, from coordinate 11,526 downwards.
CCAAACCCACCAGCTCCTCCAGATATTCCCTTAAAAGGTTGTTGAGAGAAGTCCCCCTCTGGGCAGCGTACTTCCTGGCCTTCTCCAGCAAATGCTCAGGAATGGATACAGTCACATTGGGCATCCCACACCACCCCTTTTTCTGTGTTAGTTACACATAATACGTGCAAAATACCATGTCAAGGAATGGGTTGGTTTGGTTGGTCTGGTTTGTTTGGTTGAAGGCGGGAAAGGCGAGAAACGCGGGAAAGACAACTGATAGTTCATAGCTCGTGGCTCATGGTTCATGGCTGACAGAGAGTGGAGGCGAGGAAAGGGAGAAAGGGCATGGTCCGTTTGGTCGGTTTAGTCTTCACCCCTTCAATCCTTAATCCCTTCCCTAAGGCAGGTATGCCGCTCTCCAGCATGGTTGCCACAATCACCGTATCCCAGAATTTGACACCCCTTATCCCCTTCTGGGCGGACAAAGTGACTGCCCTGGAGATGGCACCTGAAGTAACAGGCAGAATGGTAAAAAGCCCAGAACCCAAAAGGGCATCCAACTCCTCCTCTGCCGCTGCTGGATTAAGCGGTGCCTCTGACCCCCCATAAGACCTTGTGAGGGACACATAAAGCTCCCCCACAACCTGAGTAGAAATGAACGCCTCAAGCCCACCACCTTTAACCTTAGTTACAAGACCAAGGGCCTCTTCGTGGAACTTGCGGGTGGTATCCATGGACGAAACAAGCACATTTGTGTCGAGAAAAACTCTATTCATAAAGGTCCCCGCGGCTAAACTCCCCCACCCCAATGGCCCGGGGCCTGGGCCACTCCTTCCTTTCACCCCTCTTTATAATGGAGGCCTCCACCAGAGAGCTTCTTATAAGCTCTGTCACCGTGGTTCCCCTCTTTTTAGCCTCCTCAATGAGCGCCCTCTTCTCCTCCACAGGAAGCCTGATGGTAAGAGTGGTTTTAGGCTCTTTCAATGTCACCCTGGCCCTGGTTCCCATGACTTGTCCCCCCTTATTATACTATTAGTGCAGTACTAACATAGGCCCCTTCACCCTTCACGTCCACCCTGAGAAGGGTTGGGTCTGGTTTGTCTGGTTTGTTTGGTTTGTCTGGTTTGAATGGTTGGCATGGTGAGCAAGGGCGAGAAAAGCCGTCTTTGGTCCCTTCCCAATTCCTGGTCCCGACTTACGTCTTATACGGCAAAGCCAATTGCTTAACCTCAGAACCAAGAGCCTCATACTCCGGATCTTTATGCACAAGGATGGCACCTTTAACCTTTGCAAAGGCTGCTACCATGGCATCGGCCAAGGACAGCCTGTACATACCCTTGAACCTTCCTGCCACAAGCAAAGCAGCTTCATCCATGTCCCACAGGATCTCTCCACGAAGACTCTTAAGAAAGGCATATCTCTTTTCAGCCACGCCTTCGCCTTTTTCCCTCAAAGTAATGTAATAGACCTCCAGAAGAACAATGAAAGGAAGGAGAACACGACCCGCCCTTAAGATGCTCTCGACCTCACTCGCTCCATCTTCGTCCTCCATGAAAGCCAGCAGGGCCGAGGTATCAAGAAGATACAAATCCCTATTCCCGAACCCCATCCGCCCGTCTTTCTTCCAGGAGCCTCTTAAGCAAACCTTCCCCCCTAGCTATTCCCCTTAGGGCCTTAACCACGTCCCTGGGCACGGGAATCACCTTGATGGTATCCCCCGTATCAACCCACTGGAGGATCACATTTTAATCTATGCCGTACTTCTTTCTGATGGGAGCGGGAATAACCGTCTGCCCCCTTTTGGTCACCGAGGTCTTCATTAAGAAATCCTCCTTCAATTTCACATTACGAAAGTCAAAAGTAGAATATATAAGAGAAGGTGGGATTATGCAATGGTCTGGTTGGTCTGGTTTATCTGGTCTATATGGTCCATTTGGTCTGTTTGGTTGGTTTCGTGTTCATGCCTCGAGCTGTCCCAAACAATGCCACTTCGTAGGTGGAAGAGTTTTTGGGAGGCAGGTTCGGCAGGTCTATCATCGGTCGCCACTGTATTCCTTGCAGAGACTAATTTAATAAGTGACTAAGTAGAATCAAGCGCCTATACCATCCCTTCCTCCTCCCCCTTATCACTTATCCCTGAATCCTTCCCTTATCGGTCCAAAGGAAGAGTCCTCCAACAAGCTCCTCAGCTTACCCTCTGTCCTCCCCAGGGAATAGTCTTGCTCCCCACTTGCAGCACACCCACGGGAAACTCCCACAGGCTATTGCGAAAGCGAAAGGCGTCACACAGTGAAATGGTGAAGTAATAGAATGGGGAAATTGTTTTTTCCACCTACGAAGTGGAAGAGATGGAAGACTGCCACCTACGAAGTGGAAAGAATTGTTTGGCAAGATCTCACGCTCCGTATACTTTTTCTGCCACCTACGAAGTGGAAGAGTTGGGCAGCCCTATTCCATATGCAGGTCTTTGAGAATAGACAAAGACCTTTGATAATCCTGCATCCCCTCCACGAATTCCCTATAGGTTTCCGAGGTTATGTTCAGATAAGGAGAAAATGTGCACAGACCCTTATCACAGCTACCTAAATACTCGTTATACGAGGAATACTGCCAATCCTCCGGCCTATCCACCAGGTTGTCTGAAGTAGGATTAAGATGGATATACCTTGTTAGGTGAAGCAACTGCTCGTCCGTCTCCACCAAGACACTCTTAAACCTGCCCTGCCACAGAGGCCCTTTCCTGTCATTCTGGGTGTTGAAATACCTGGTATAACTATTGAGGAGGTTCTTCATGTAGAGAGAAATCCCATCATCCTTCAGCTGAACCAGAACCAAATGGAGATGAGTAGGCATGATGCAGTAAGCCAATATCTCAACTATACGGCCCCTACCTTCTAGTTCTCCAATCAGCTTGGCTCTGTTTTTGCTCTTCAAATTCCGATAAGTGGAGAACTTCATGGGAGGATGCTGATAGGAGTAATACTTCATCATCTCTGTCATGCGTTGGTAGTCCTTGTCAGATCTAAAGATCCTATACCCAGCTATACTCTTGGTGAACACGTGATACAAATGCCCAGTCACCAGAGGCTCTTTGCGCACATCTCCTCCACTATTCTAACTCCATCCTCTTCCACTTCGTAGGTGGAAGAGGATGGAGTGGAAGAGGATGGAGGAGTCCAACGGAAAAATCAGGATCAGAAAACCGAAGAGAAGCAAACCTACCAACCAACTTGTCAGGGATTGATTGCCACCAAGTCAAAACCTGTCCTCCAACTCCAGTCCAGCCACCTGTTTTCTTCCACCTACGAAGTGGAAGAGAAGGGGGAGATCCTTTTCACCAACTCCACATACCTCTTCGCGGCTACGGTGAGGGCCAGTTCCCTCTCGGCATAATCCCGGCCCCTTCGGCCCATCTCTTCCCTCAGCCCTTCGTCCTCATAGAGCTTGAGGATATGGTCAGCCAGGATCCGGGGATCCTCAAGAGGCAGTACATAACCACACCCCTCCTCCTCCACCAACGAAATGGAAAAAGGTTGGAAGCTTTAGCTTTCCAACACTTTCCCAGGAGTCTTTCGACCTCGCACCGTCCGCTCAAAATCGGCATCGAAACTTACAATAATCAAATTGTACTTCTCTGCCGCCACATACTGATAGGCATCATCGTAATCAAGTGCAAACTTCTTCATAACCTGTAGGATATATTCTGTATCTTCAGGCATAAGATGCAAAAGAGTAACATCGCCATCAGAAAAAGCATCTTTGACAAAACTCTTCAAAGCATCCATCTCACCAAACCTGGCAAGTATCAGCGAAATAGAATGAAAAGCAAAATCTGTGATGCATAGTTGAGTGGTGGGAACACTGCTTAAAAATCTGGCAACTTCTTCGGAACAATCCTGATCTAGTAATCTCTCCAACCACACATTCGTGTCAACCAAATACACCTCAATCGCCTCGCCATTTCAGTGCCTTCTTTTGAAGCTCCAGGGAAGTATATTGATCCTTGTATTTGCTCAACGCCCCAGCCCAATCCTGACGCAATCTATATCCCGCTTTTTTCTTTCTCTTCTCCAAAAGAAATCGAGCAAAATCCTCCACCTCCCTCTGAAGCTCAGGTGGCAACTGGTCAATAAGTTCTTTCAAGGCAGGCACTATAACCCCCTCGCACCTCTTGTGTATTTACCAAGATAGCATGCCCGCAAACTATAAGCAAAGGGGTACAAGGTCGGTTCATCTGGTTTGTCTGGTTCATTTGGTTCATTTGGTTTGTCTGGTTTGGTTGGACTTCGGTCCCTGGTGAAAGTTCTCTGCCACCTACGAAGTGAAAGAAATCGTAGCTCTGGTGATGGAGAAGCCTGTGGGCATAGCCGTTGCTGGCTATCTAGTGGCCAGCCTACTCAACTGGCACCGTTCAAAACAGGGAGAACAAGCTGTTCTTCCCTATAATCGCCCCTTTTTATCTTATCGTACACCCTCTGGCTAACTTCAGGAGAAACCACCCTTTCTCCACAAAGAGGACACTCTTCATAGGAAACATTCCTTACAAGATAAAGCCGGCCCCCAATTTTTAGTTCCACTTCACCTGCCTCAATCTTGATCATATCCACCTTACACAAGGGACATCTCATTTTTTCCTCCTCACCTTGAACTCATCATCCCACTCCTCCGGTCTTAATGTAGGATCATAAGCAGTAATTATCCACACCGGTTCCAATGAACATAGAACATGCAATATCCTGCTATGAGAGGTGATTCCTTTAATCAAGCAGGTAGGACCGTATTTGTCACGAGGATAATACTCAATGACCTCCCCGCTTAATATCGCCTCTTCCACTTCTTTCGGGGATACACCTCTTTCTACGCACCTCTCTAATGCGTGGAGGGTAAACCTCCAGTCTCCCTTCCTTACGCGAACCCTGATTTGATGAATCAAACCCTCCATCGGCTTCTGTCAGCCCCTTTGGTAAGACGAGGAAAGATATTGGCTCATAGCTCATGGCTCATGGCTAGTATTCCCACCTTCTGCCCTTCTTAACATCTCAACTTCTACCCATTGCCCCTTCGCCTCACCCCTCACGCCTTCCGCCCATAGCCCCTCGCCCATTGCCTACTGCCCCTTGCCCATGGCCTTCTCCCCTTAATCCTTACCCCTTAATCCTGGATCCTTAATCCTTAATCCCTTCCCTTATCGGTCCGAACTCGAATTCCCCCATCAGCCTCTAGGAAATGAAAAAGTTGGGCCAGGAAGTTCTCTTCCACCTACGAAGGGGAAGAGAAGGTAGGGGGCTACCGGCCGTTGAGGAGGCTTCTCAATCTCCTCCTCCACCTCCTGAGCATGGAGGGCCTTTTTCCGTCCTCCCATTTCCCTGCGAAGGTGATGAGGAAAGACAAGAAAATGAGCTCAAGATCCAGTAGAAAGGACTGACTTCTCACATACAGGGCATCATAGCGGAACTTATTTTTCCTGCTCACATCCCGGGGAGCATACACCTGGGCAATACCTGTCAAACCAGGAACCACCGAGATCCGGATATTATAATTAGGGAAATCCTCTATGCGCTTATATTTAGACCTTGGATCTACTTCTATCTCTTCGGGCCTCAGGGCCCTGGGACCCACGAAGCTCATGTCCCCCTTAAAGATGCTCCAGAGCTGGGGTAGCTCGTCCATGGCCGTAGCTCGAAGAAGCCGCCCTACCCGCGTCACCCGGGGATCATTCTCTTTAGCCTGAACAGGACCCGTATCCCGTTCCGCATCGGGAATCATGGAACGAAACTTATAAACCTTGAAGACCCTACCCTTCTTCCCCACCCTTTCCTGGGCATAAAAGACCGGTCCCCCGTCCTCAAGCTTAACGGCCGCAGCTATCAGCAACCACAATGGCGACGAAGCAACAAGGCCAAAACCAGAAAGGCATACGTCGAAGATGCGCTTGCACACCAAAGCACCCCCTCCCTCCATTTCAAGTCCCCGACACAGCTTCCAAACCCTAAAATTGGCGATACGCATTTTTTCTTCCACCTACGAAGTGAAAGAGGATGTATGGAGGAGTTTCCAACGGAAAAGTCAGGATCAGAAAACCGAATAGAAGCAAACCTACCGACAAACTTTCAGGGATTGATTGCCGCCAAGTCAAAATCTGTCCTCCAACTCCAGTCCAGCCACCTGTTTTCTGCCACCTACGAAGTGGAAGGGAAGCGGGGGATTCGGGGTTTTCCTACGAACTGGGGAGCTTTTCTCAGGTTTTTCAGCAAAAGGGTAAGCCAAGGGGTTTTAATGCCATGCTCTTTCATGGCTCTGTAATCTTCACAGCTTTTAATTATAAGATTTTTCAAACTTCTGTTGCTTTTCCCCCCTATTCTCATCTTAACCAGCACCTCGGGAAGGTAGCAAACTATAGCACTATTCTTCCACATAACCCTGAGAATAAACTCATAATCCGCCGCTATCTCATAGTCGGTTCTATACACTCCCCACCTTTCAAAAACCTCTTTCTTGAGAAAAAGAGTGGGATGAGGAGGCATCCAGCCGAACCTAAAAGAATTCAAAGCATAATTCCCCGCCCTCCAATATCTTATAACCCTATCGCCTCTTCCACTGACATAAACCAAATCTCCATACACTCCACTAGCATCTGGATTTTCCTCTAAAACTCTAACCACCCTCTCTACCACTCTCTCATGGGCAAAAACATCATCAGAATGCAAAAAACCTACCACTTCTCCCTTTGCGATGCTTATTCCCTTATTAAGAGCATCGTAAACCCCTTCATCAGGCTCAGAAACCAGCTTGGCTACCCTGCCTCCCATTTCACGAACAAGCTCCACCGTCCCATCGGTGGAGCCTCCGTCAATAACAATGTGCTCTATGTGGGGATAACTCTGGCGAGCAACAGACCTAATGGCATGGGCAATGGTGTCCCTGGAGTTGAAACAAACAGTTATAATGGAAACGAGCATATTAGCTCACAGAAGACAGGTTACGGCAGACAGGAAAAAACAAAAATCTAACATCTGCTCACTGCCTCTATTTTCCCTTGTCTACCTACCACTGCCCTTTACTTCCTGCTCACTACTCTATTCTTTACTGCCTGATCCTTGACTTTTTATTGCCTTGATTAATCCCGTTATCATAGCAGATACCTCCCTAGTCTCAGCGATCAAGGCATCTCCCTTCTCCCTGTCTAGAAACCCTGCCCTAACTCCGATATACAATTGTGTTCTAAGCTCTCCACACGATCCTCTAGCAATATCAAGGAATCTCATGAATTCCTTATTTGAAGTTCTCTCAAACCCTTCAGCTATATTGGAGGGAATTGAAAGAGCAGATCTCGTAACCTGATCTCTAAAACCAAAATCCTTAGAGGACCCAATCAACTCGTATATACGAATACTAAGCTCAACAGCTTTTTTCCAAACCTCCAAATCCTCAAATCTGCCAACTCCCATATGCCCTACCCCCCGTCTACCGCCCCCTGTCTACCGTCTACTTATGACATATTTCCCCATAACCAACACATCCATCCTGGTTCTTAAAAAACACTCCAGGGCCTCTTGGGGATTGCAGACGATGGGTTCATTCTCATTGAAAGAGGTATTCAAAACAACGGGCACACCCGTCAACTCGTGAAAGGCACTGATCAACTTGTAATACAAGGGATTCTGGTGCCTCTCTATCGTCTGCAGTCTTCCCGTGCCATCCACATGGGTAACGGCAGGGATCACCTCCCTTTTTTCCGGCTTTATTTTAAAAACCATGAGCATGAAAGGCACGGGATAATCCACCTCAAAGTACTCTCCAGTGTACTCCCTCAAAATGGTCGGAGCAAAGGGACGGAATGGCTCTCTGCGCTTGATCCTAGCATTTAGAACATCCTTCATTTCAGCCCTTCTAGGATCCACCACAATACTCCTATTCCCCAAGGCCCTGGGACCCCACTCCATTCTCCCCTGGAACCAACCCACCACCTTCCCATCGGCGATGTATTGGGCAGTCTTTCTACACAGTTCCCCTTCGTCTTCAATCTTTTCCACGGAACAGCCCATGTCCTCCAACTGTCCCCTGTACACTTCCAGCTGCCCACCAATTTCAGCTTCGCTGAACCCCGGCCCCCAATAGGCGTGCTCCAATACAAACTCCCTGGGCTGGCCCAGGATGCTGTTGTAAACATAAAAAGCCGCTCCTATAGCTCCACCAGCGTCCCCGGCCGCGGGATGGATGAAGACCTCCTCAAAAGGCGTCTTCTCAAAGACCTTCCCATTGGCCACGCTGTTCATGGCGCATCCACCGGCCAGGGCAAGACGATTGCAACCTGTGGTTTCATATACCTGGTTCAAAATGTGAAAAAAGACTTCCTCATATCTCTGCTGAAGAGAAGCGGCTATATCACGGTGCCTATCTGTGAGTTCCTCTTCCCTCCCCTTCCGCGCAGGCCCCAACAACTCCTCCAGCTTCCTGGAAAAGACCGGCCCCATCTTGGGTTCCCCGCCATCCCACGTCATGGATACCCCCTCGGAATGGTGAATAAAGAAATCCAGGTCCAGCTCAAAAAACCCGTCCAAACCCTCAGGGGTAATGACAATGTTTCTCATCTCATCCATGAAAGAGGGCTCCCCATAGGCTGCTAAACCCATCACCTTGTATTCATCCCCATACTTGGGAAACCCCAGATACTGGGTAAAGGCCAGGTAGAAAAGACCCAGGGAGTGGGGGAAAAATGTCCTGCCTTTTACCTCCAGCTTGTTGCCTTCTCCTATCCCCCACATGGCCCCCACGAAATCCCCAAATCCATCCACCGAAACCAATGCCGCCTTATCCAAGGGAGAAACCAGGTAAGAACTTGCCAGATGGGCCACGTGATGCTCCACATTGTGCACCTTGGCCTTAATCCTTGATCCATCAACACCCAATCCCCTGCCCAGAAGCTCTTTTATGTCTCCTATCTTCACCGCGTTTTTCAGCCTGTCGGAAACCAGGCTCAGGGAGTGCCTCTTTCTGAAGGCAAAAAGGGCCTTCTTCAAGAAATTGGCCCTGGGATTTCGGTTAATGGCAATATGATCCACGTCCTCAAGACTAAAGCCTCCAGACTCGAGACAGTATCTTACCGACTCGATTGGCAACCCCGCCCAGTGCTTTATCCTGACAAAGCGTTCTTCTTCAGCAGCCGCTACCAGCTTCCCATCAACTATAATACAAGCCGCCGAATCACCGTGATATGCATTAAGACCAAGAATGATCATTTCACTCTCCTGAGTGGGGATTAAGGATTATGGATTTAGGATTAGGAATTATGCTTTCCTTTATCCTTCAATTCCCAATCCTTATCCCTTAACTCTTCTTAGCGACTTGATTAATCCATTCAACATTTTGCTTATGTTTTCACATTCAGCTTCAAGCTTTTTATAGGCATTATCATCAATATAATCCAAATCTCTTGACAACAGAAGAAAATATCTTACCTCTTCAACTGAACCTCTTGCATTATATAAAAAGGAGAGATATTCCTTAGTCGTGTTTCTTGATTGGCCCTCCACTATATTAGCAGGGATCGAATAAGAAGCTCTTCTTAATTGATTAACAAGTCCATACTTCTCATGTTGAGGAAATTGTGTAGTCAACTTGTAAATATCAAGCACAAGACCATGAGACTCTTTCCAAACCTCTAAATCTCTCCAATGCATAATCCCTTAATCCTTACCCCCTGCCCCCTACTTCCTGTTCCCCGCCTACTGCTCCCTGTCCACTGTAATCCCATACAACTCTTCAATAACTTGCTCTAAAGTCTTACTCTCTATCTTTGCTTTCTTCACAATCTCAAAAATCTTAGCATCTACAAGAAACCTGTACCAAAAACCCTGGAGAAAATGGAAAATCAACCCTTCTTTGCCATCAAGGAAGCCGAGGCGAAAGAAATATCGGTAGATGAAGTAAAGAAACGGACGGATAAAAAGGGGAAACTCATAGTATTTTTCCCTAAGCCATCTTCTCCTTTCGATAGGATTACCCTTCCTATTCCCCTTAACCGTATAATCCTTACCCCTTACCCCATAATCCTTGGCCCTATCCACAGCTTCCATTGCTTCTAATGTTGCCCACTTATTATGCTTGAATATCAAATCATCCAAACTTACAGTTACTGTATCAATAATATCTCCCCTGAGAATCTTGGTTTTTCCATTAACAGCGAAATGCTGGTCATAGAGCCTATCTTCACATCTGCCTAAATCCTTTTTAAATATCCTCAAATGATATGCTGGATAATGTCCCCCATGCTTTATCCACCTGCCCATGAACACAGTTCGTCTTGAAACTAAAAAACCATCAACAGCATCCAAGGTCGATGAAAAGGCTTTTCTTAGTTCTGAATAAAGTTCAGGTGTAGCTCTTTCATCTGCATCAAGATGAAACACCCATTCATTCTTTACGGGCAGATTATCTTGAGCCCAATTTCTCTGCTTAGCATAGTTTTCAAAGGGATGTTGGTAGATTTTGTCTGTGTATTTCCTTGCAATCTCTAATGTTTTGTCAGTTGAGTAAGAATCAATCACAAAAATTTCATCTACCCACCCATAAACACTTTTCAAACAATCCTCAATATTCTTCTCCTCGTTATAGGTAAGAATGATTACTGAGATGGGGAGTTTAGTCATTGTTTTTATGGATCATGGATTAAGGATTATGGGGTATGGATTATGTTTACCACTCGCTTTTTCAATCCTTATCCCTTAATCTCGACATTATTTCCTTGTAAGGATAATCATTGTTTTCCAAATGAATGGAATCCTTCCACAGCCAATAAGTCTCATTAATTTAAAACCTGTTTGATTCAGTAACTTAGTAATTGTTCTTTTTGAGAAAAACTTTATATGTCCGCCCTCCCATAAAGGATTAAAATGTTTATCGAATTTATTCATCAAAGCTATCAACACGTTTTTCAAATAACCATGATAGGGAGTGGTAAGGATTAGATGTCCATTGTCTTCCAGCCATAAAGTAAGATTTGTTAAATAAGTCTTAGGGGTATACAAATGTTCTATGACCTCCATTGAAATTATCAGGTCATATTTATGGGGAACATTCGATGGCAACTTAGATTCATAAGCGTTATGGATGAAAAAGTTCCTTGCCAGTTCAGGAAAGCTCTTTTTGGCTAACTCAATTCCTGATTTCGAAGCATCAAAGCCATGAACATTTTTAAGACCCAACTCGTTATAAAGAGTATAAACTAAACTGCCCCCCCACAACCCGCATCGAGTATTTTCGCATCTGAAGATAGCTCTAACTCTCGGACTATTTTGACAATCACGGGAACAATGTATTCGTGGGCACAGGTTTTTGTATTTTCCCATTTATATTCAGTGTAATTCATAAAGACTATGGATTAAGGATTATGGGATATGGATTATGTCTGCCACTTACTCCTTCAATCCTTATCCCTTAATCTTTTTTAATGAATTAGTTAAACCATTCAGCATTTTACTTATAGTTTCACACTTAGATTCAAAGTTTTCATACACATTATTGTTAATGTAACCCAAATCTCTT
>JAJSAC010000045.1 GCA_024274915.1 Thermodesulfobacteriota bacterium | reverse complement strand
AATCATGGCTTATGTGAAAAGTATTCCAAAACCAACAAATTAGCTGCTAACAAGGCGCTGCACCTGACCGCTATTCCGCTGGCGCTTCATAGCGGCAGGTGAGCTTTGTCGTTAGGCGTATCTGAATGGTCTCTTGTAGTGGGTGGTGGAGTGAGGTGAAAGTGATGGAGAAGGTGTGAAGGTGCGGACAAGTTATTCGTCGGGGCAGATCAATCGATACGGACTGTCGCGACATATTCCTGCCGCGATAAAGAGAGAGGTGAGGCGGAGATGTGGCTTTGGCTGTGTGGTTTGCGGCGCGCTACCTTATTATTACCATCACTTTGATCCTCCTTTTGAAGAAGCGCGAGAACACGACCCTGAAGGTATTGTTCTTCTTTGTGGTAACTGTCACGCGGCTGCACATAAAGGTCTCTTGTCAGATGCAATGGTGAGAAGAGCAGCCAGGTCTCCGAGGTGTTTGGAACATGGGTTCTGCTACTTCCGCCTTGATGTAGGAGAGCACTTTCCAGTGATTCGGCTTGGGAGTTCCACCTTCATAGGCAATCCGACGGTAATCAGGGCGTTCGGAAAGCGATTACTCGCTGTAGACGAGCCTGAGGAAGCGGGAGGCCCGTGTAGGATCAGTGCCGTATTCTATGATCGGGAGGGGGTTGGAACTTGTAGAATAATATGTAATGAGTGGCAAGGTCTTTCTTCCAATTGGGATGTCGAGCGCAAAGGAAACGAATTCACGGTGTGGCGGGCCAATCGGGAGATTGCTCTCAGGATGCGATCTAATCCGCCCCACGAGTTGGTGATAGACAGGCTTGACATGTTCTACAAAGGCTTTAGAATCGCTGTGGACCTGGATGGACGAATCACGACCTACTATCCAGATGGAAGGGTGTGGTTCCGAATGGAGTCTTGCCTCTTTATGAACAACGAAGCGGCAATAGTCGTTGAACCTACGCACTGGGCGGTCTGAGTTAAAGAACAACTTCGGGGTCATGCAGAACAACTTTAGGTCACCTTGGGGGTCTACCATCGAATTTAGCAATTCTCCCGCCTAGTATACTGCTCCCCTTGGAAACTGGTCCAATGATAAGACATAGGTAACCGAGAAAGGTGGGGGAGAAAGAGCTGAGAAGGATGCGCTACTTTTTTCAACGGGCCCATGATATGGGCACCAACTTTCAAGGGGGGTAACCCAACAACTCCAGGAGTTCCAGGGCCGTTTCCCCTTCTAGCCTGGCCCTGGTCTCAGGGGAGAAGTCCCACACGTCCAGGATGTCGTAGACCTCCTGGAGGGTCCCCGCCCCGGCAGGATGGTCGGAGCCGAACATGATGCGGTGGCCCCATTTCTCCACCTGTCCCCTGAACCAATCCAGATCCGTGGAGGCCTTCACCCCGGCAGGCCAGTCCGTCTCCAGGTAAGAAAAGACATTGGTGGCATCCAGATAGACCCCCTGCCACTCTTCCAGAAAGCCGAAGGCCTCCTGGAACCTGGGAAAAAACATGTGGATGATCACCAGCCTCAACCGGGGAAAACGCCTCATGATCCCCGCTACCTTTTCGGGAGGCATGCCCTTCCCGTAAAGCTCGTCAAACCCAGTATGGATAAAGATAGGATACCCATGCTCCTCCAGCCACTCATAGGCCGGAAAGAGCCTCTCGTCCCAGGGATGGAACCCCTGGACGAAAGGGTGGAGCTTCACCCCCCAGAAGGCCCTCTCTTCCCCTATCCACCAGGCCACCAGCTCCCCCAGGTGGGTGTTTTCCACATGGAAAGAGAGGAAGGGAACCATTCCCCTCACCCGGGAGGCCACCTTCAGGGAAAAGCGATTCAGGTAGCCCGTCTCCGAGGGAGTGAGGGGAAAGTGGAAGGCAAAGAAGCGCTCCACTCCTGCCTCTCTCAAATCCCCCACCACATCCCTCCAAGTGTAGTTCTCGGGAACAGGGTGCTGAGGAAAGGCGCGCTTCATCCACCGAACAAGACCTGACGTACGATAGTCAGGTAATATGTGAACGTGAGAATCCAGCTTCATGGCCACAAAACTTACAACAACCTCGGCGAAAAGACAAAGGCACGTCTTGTTAAGATTGCCTCCAAAGTCCAAATTTTCAAATGGAATCCAGGGAAAGGAGGTGAAAAATGGCTCAACAGGCGCGCGAGGAACGAACAGTCCTGGAGAGCATCACCACCCTGGGAGAGGCAGGCAAAAAAGCCCCTAAAATGGAGGGACTACCCACGGGAATAGATGGTTTGGACCAGCTTTTCTTCACCACCAGCATCCAAAGAAAAAAAGTGGTCAGAAAATCCCTGGGTGGCTTACCCAGATACAGCGTCTTCAATATCACCGGAGTATCGGACACGGGCAAGAGCCTTATGGTGGAGCAGTTTTCCGCCTTCCAGGCCTCCCAAGATCGTAGAGTGGCTTTTGTCACCGTGGAGACCCCGGCGGAGTTCGTGGCTGTGGCCCTGAAAGAGCGGGCCAAGGCCATGGCTCTGGATGAGAAAAAGGCCGATGAGAACATTGTCATCATAGATGCAGCCAGCCATCGGGTCCTGAGGGAAGACTACCTGGCCCTTCTGGACACCTTGGCCCATGTCATCCGCAACTACAAAACAGAGGCCGTGGTCATAGACTCCATCACGGGCCTCTACGAAAACCGGGAAATGCAGGCCCGAACCATCGTTCGGCCCTTCTACAACTTCCTGAAGAAGTGGCACCAGACGGCCCTAATGGTAGCCCAGAAACGCTCCAGCCACGAGGAGTTCTCCCCCGAGGCAGCAGGAGGATACGCTGTCTCCCACATGGTGGATGGCACCATGGTCCTCTTCAAGCAGACCATCGATTCCACTTACAAAGAACGGATGTACGGGCTCCCTTTGGGAGAAATGATTCGGCTATTCAGAATAGACGGCTGCCGCATGTGCGGCCACGACACCTCCACCCATCTCCTGGAAATCACGGACCTGGGACTGGTCAAAATAGGCCCCACCCTGCTGGAACTAAAAAACCAGGGAAGGTGAAATCGTGATACTGGACAAAACAGAGGTAAGGGAACCAAACATAGACGGCGAAGCCCTCAGGGTCTTTCTCAAAGCCATCGATCTGGCAGGTGGTCCTCAGGCCCTGGCCCAGAAGCTCCTAACTGGAGTCCATCAAGGGACCCCCCCTGGGACCATCCTGGGGCGTCTGCCCGAGACTCTGAAAAACCCCGCAGAGCTGTTACGTGAGATCAAGAAGATCCTGGAGGAAGCCAAAGGGTAGCATGGGATGGGTTCTTTTACCCTTCCTTCCATCTCCCCTTATACCCTTGAACCCGGAACTGAGGGCCAAGGGATGGAGGTGAGGGTCGGGACTTCGGGGTGGAATTACCCTCACTGGAGGGGGGTTTTCTACCCCCCGGGGCTCCTCTCCAGCCAGTGGCTGGAGTATTACGCCCAGCACTTCGACACCGTGGAGATCAACGCCACCTTTTACGGCCGTCCCCGGGCCTCCACCCTGGAAAAATGGTACCATGTCACCCCTCCAGGATTCCTCTTCTCCGTAAAAGCCAGCCGCTACATCACCCACATAAAGAGGCTCAAGGATGTGGAGGACCCCCTGGATAGACTCTACCAGGACATAAAGCCCCTCAGGGAGAAACTGGGGGTCATCCTCTTTCAGTTTCCACCCAACCTCCCCTTTCAAAGAGAACAGGTAAAGGCCTTCCTGAAGCTCCTGAATTCCTCCATCCCCACCACCATAGAGGTACGTCACCAGAGCTTCCACACCCCCGAGTTTTTTCAGCTCCTCAAAAAGCACAACGTGGCCTTCTGCATCTCCGACACGGCAGGCAAATACCCCTCCTTGGCCTTCCAGATCACGGCGGACTTCACCTACATCAGGCTCCACGGCTCCAGGATCCTCTATGCTTCTTGTTACACCTTAGAAGAGCTCCAGGAATGGGTCCAAAGAATAAAATCTTGGGGAGTGGATGCCTACGTCTACTTTGATAACGACGCCCATGGCTACGCCCCTTTAAATGCTGCTCAATTGAAGGAAACCCTTAAAGGGCCTTGTGCCTCTCTATCAAAAGATTAAAAAGAAACCTAGAGATTCCCAAAACTAACAGGGGAAAGCATGAAAGATTATCCCTGGATCTGGAGCACCTGGGTCAAGACCCCCTACATAAGGGAAGAACACAAGGAATGGCTAATAGCCAGCGCCTGTCTCCCCATAGTGGCCCCCCACATCTTCGAAGGGCTCAGCAAAGACAGGGCCATACTCCTGGCCTGTCCCGAGAGGGAACCACCCACCCATTACGGGAAGATCGCAAGCATGATCAGAAGTTGCCAGCCAGAAAAAATCGTCGTGGCCACCATAGAGGGCAGCCCCCATTGCTTCACCCTCCACGCCAGCGTCAACGAGGCCGAGTACATCCTGGGTGAAAGGGTGAACAGAGACCACTATGTAATCCTCGACGGGAAGGAACTCAAAAGGATTGATACTAGAGCAGTTAGGGTAGCCCGCTATCTCCACTTGGTAGACAGGCTTCTCAAGGAAAACCCCACCGTTCTGGAAGAGTTGGCAAGCTACAGCCTAGAACACAAAAAGGCCTCCACTTGTTGGAAACCCCGTATAATCGAGGAAAGGCAATAATTCTCCTAACTCATCTTTGAAAACCTTTAACCATTAACTCTCTGATCATATTAAACTTGTCCCTTTTTCCACAGACGTATGCCACTAGGTCCTTTAGGAGGAGTGAGGCTTACAGAACTTCCACCCGGGCAGGTATCCCGTAACCTGCTT
>JAJSAC010000044.1 GCA_024274915.1 Thermodesulfobacteriota bacterium | reverse complement strand
TCTTCCCTCTTGGGGGAGGGTCTTTTCGGCTTGGTGGATGGGGTGGTCCTCACTTCAGCTACCCTTTCCGTTGCCGGAAGCATGGTGCACGTTCGGGAAGCCCTTGGCGTGCCCTCTTATGCCCGGGAGGTTTTTCTCCCTTCGGAGTTTGATTACGGGGAGCAAGTGAGGCTGGTGGTGATGAGGGATATGCCGTCACCCCTTTCTCCTGGTTACCGGGAGAGGCTTATGGAAGTGCTCTCCTCTGTTCTCCAGGAGCGGGGGGGTGGAGCCCTTCTCCTTTTCACTGCCTATCGGGTGATGGAGGAGGTGGTGGAGGTTCTGAGGAGGGAGTTTCCCCATCTCCACTTCTACGTTCAAGGAGAGGAGGGGAGGGATGCCTTGGTGAGAACCTTTAGAGAGGACCCCCAGGGAGTATTGGTGGGGGTGGAGAGCTTTTGGGAGGGTATAGACCTCCCCGGGGAATGTCTCAAGACCCTGGTACTGGTGAAACTTCCCTTCAAGTCGCCCCAGGATCCTTTAGTGGCCGCCCGTTCCCGTTGGTATCAGGATCAAGGGAAGAACCCTTTTACGGACTATCTTTTGCCCGAGGCAGTCCTTGTTTTCCGCCAGGGTTTCGGACGCCTCATTAGGACAAAGGAGGACAGGGGAGTGGTATATCTCCTCGATTCCCGGGTATTGGACAAAGGTTATGGCAGGGTGTTTCTCTCCTCTCTTCCCCCCGATGTCAGGATGGACGTGGTATGAGGAGGGACATGGAGAAGACCACTCCCGCCGTGACGGCCATGGTGGCCCCCGGAGGCAGGTCCAGGGCGTAGGAGACGACTAGACCCACTATGTTCACCGTAAGTCCCACTATCAAAGACAAAAAAATGATTTTCCTGTAACTGGTGGATATGCGCATGGCCACTGAGGCGGGAACCACCACCAGGGCTGTCACCAGGATGACTCCTACCAGCTTAATGGCCAGGACTACGGCCAGGGCCAGGAGGAGGAGGAGGGAGTAGTAGAGGAAGGTGGTGGGTATACCTCTCACATAGGCCAGGTCCTCGTTGATGGCCATGAGGATGAGACCTTTTAGAAAGAGGCCTATGAAAAGGTAGGTGAGGAGGGTGACCCCACCGATGAGCCACAGGTCTCCTCGGGTGATGGTGAGGATGTTACCGAAGAGGTAGCTGAAGGCGTCGGAGGTGTAGCCCTTGGAAAGGGAGAAAAGAATGACCCCCGCTCCCATGGCCGTGGAGAAGAGGATGCCGATGGCTGTGTCTTCGTGGAGGCCCCATCTCCTCTTTACTAGGCCGATGATCATGGCTGCTGCAACGGCAAAGATGAGGGCGGGTGTGTCGGGGGAAATCCCCAGCAGGAAGCCCAGGGCCACTCCTCCAAAGGCAGCGTGGGAGATGCCTACTCCCAGGAAGGCCCAGTTGTGGACCACTACAAAGAAGGAGAGGAGGGAGAGGAGAAAGGCTAGGAGGAGGGCAGCTACAAGGGCGTGTTGGAGGAAGGGGGAGAGTTCAATCATGGCCCCTTCCCTTGAGGACATGGCACCCCTGGCACTGGGGATGGTGGACAAAGACCTCCACGGGCTCCCCGTAGAGCTCTTCCAGGAGTTTGCAGTCCATGGCTCCCCATGGGTCTCCGCTGAAGTGGAGGGTGGTGTTGAGACAGGCAATGCGATCAACAAAGTGGGAGATGACTCCCACGTCGTGGGTTACCATGAGGATGGTTAGGGAAAGCTCTTCTTTGAGCCTTTTGAGCACTTGGTATAGTCCTTCCTGGGCTACCACGTCCACACCCGTATTGGGTTCGTCTAGGAGAAGGATGGGTGGTCTGGAGGCCAGGGCCATGGCAATGAGAACCCTTTGTTGTTCCCCGCCCGAAAGGTGGGGAAAGGGGTGAAGGGCTTTGTCCGAAAGTCCTACCAGTCCCAGGGCCCTCAAGGCTTCTTCTTTTTCCTTATTACGGAAGGGTTTGAAGAAGTTGTCCCTGTAACACTCACCAAGCATCACCACTTCCAGGGCGGATATGGGGAAGGTCCTGCTTCCCATGCGCTGGGGTAGATAGCCCAACCAGCCTTTTTTCACCGCCTGACGGGGGGGAACCCCCAAGACCCTCACCTCTCCAATCCTGGGTGGGATGATCCCTAGGATGGTTTTTAGGAGGGTGGTCTTGCCTCCTCCATTAGGCCCAATGATACCCCAGAATTCTCCCTGGGCTACCTTCATGGTGATCTTGTCGAGGACGATGTGTCCATTGAGGGCGACGGTTACCCCTTTCAGCTCAATGGCGAGAGCAGGCACGGACTATCCTCCAAGTGTTGTAAAGGAGGAGACTTGAGAGGGTTTTCCTGGCCGGATCTCGGGGGTCGCCCAGGGGGTCCATTTGTACAATTATCCCTCCTCCATCCCGAGCCAGTACCTCCATGATGCGGGGATTTTCACCCCTGTCGGTGAGAAGGAGGACCCGAGGGTGGTTTCTGGCCAACTTCACCAACTCCATGAACCTTCGAGGACCGGGTTCCCGTCCCGGCACCTCTTCTACCACTCCTAGGCGAGCGAGGCCGAAGCGTTCCCCGAAGTAGAACCAGGCCCCGTGTTGGGCCAGATATTCCCGGAAAGATAGGGATCCCAGGAGGTTCCTTATACGTTTGGTTAAGGCTTCCAGTTCCTTCGTGAAGGCCTTTCCCCTGGCTCGATAGTAGGAGGTCCCTTTAGGGTCTAGCCTGGAGAGGATCTCTACCAGGGCGGGAATCCTCCTTTTCACCAACATAGGATCAAGCCACACGTGGGGATTGCCCTCTTCCAGCACCAGGCCCTGGGTTAGGATGAAAAGGGGTTTTTCCTCACCCCTCAGGGCTTTTTCCAGCCACTTGTCCAGGTGGGCCCCAACCATGGCCAGGAGGGAGGCTTTTCGTATCTCTGCCAGGTCTGAAGGCCTTAGCTCATAGTCGTGGGGAGAGGCACCGGGGGGCACCAGGGTTTTCACTTTCACCCTGTCTCCTCCCACAGAGGCCACTATAGAGGCCAGGGGATAGATGGTGGCCACCGCTTTCAGCTTTTTGGCGTGCAAAGGGGAGACGGAGGTCAGGAGGAAGATAGCTATTAGTAGAGATGCTATCTTGATCATCTTTGTCATCGTCACCTCCTTGGACAAGTCCCGGTTTTTAGATATAAGCTTGTTACTCCAATATCAATGGAATTGGGAAGGATGGGGATACTTTGAAAGAGATACTGGATTATTACAGGGAGGACCTGGCCGCAGCTGAGGAGATTATAAACGGTAACATCCATTCCACCATAAGGGTGATTCCGGAACTCTCCAGCTACATCTTCGAAAGCGGGGGGAAGAGGTTCAGGCCTTTGTTGGTCGTCGCTTCGGCGGCCTTGTGCGGTTACAGGGGACCCAAAGCACATGTGGCGGCTTGCGTGGCCGAATATATTCATACTGCCACCCTCCTCCATGACGATGTGGTGGACGAATCGGATACCCGGCGGGGTCGGGCTTCTGCCAATAACATCTGGGGTAATGAGGCTTCAGTGCTGGTGGGGGATTTTCTCCTGGCCAGGGCCTTTCAGCTGATGGTCCAGAATTTGGACTCCCAGTCCCTTCGGGTGATGGCCCAGGCGTGTATGCGCTTGGCCGAGGGTGAAATTCTCCAGCTCCTCAAGAGCTTCGATGTGAATACTACGGTGGAGGACTACTACAACATCATCTTCGGTAAAACGGCGGCCCTCATCTCTGCTTGCTGTGAGGTGGGTGCCCTTATATCTGGTGAGAGGGGGGAGAGAAGGGAGGCCCTAAAGGGCTACGGTCGGGAAGTGGGCTATGCCTTCCAGATTGTGGACGACTGCTTGGATGTGGCAGGGGACCCTGGTAAGACAGGTAAGCCCTTGGGCAATGATCTCAGGGAGGGAAAGCTGACCCTTCCTGTTTTACTGGCTTTGGATAAGGCCACCCGGGAGGAGAGGAGGAAAGTCAGGGATGCCCTCTTGGCTGAGGAGTTTGATTCCCGGTTTTTCGGCCGGGTGAAGGATGTGGTGGAGGAATATAGGGGGGTGGAACGGGCCCGGGAGCGGGCTAGGGAGCACGCCGTCCGTGCAGTGGAGTGTTTGGAGATTTTTGAAGATGGGCCTGAAAAGGAGTATCTTATAGCCATGGCTCGCTTTATTGTGGAGAGGGATATGTGATGGGAGAGGAGCACCCTTTGGCGTCCTTGGCCAGGAGGACCATTGAAGAGTATGTGAAGAGGGGGGTGGTGATAGATCCCCCGTCTCCCCAGGAGATGACTCCTGAAATGCGCCGGAGGGCTGGGGTTTTTGTCTCCTTGAAAAAGAGAGGGCAACTCAGGGGGTGCATTGGAACCTTTCTGCCTACCACGGAGAACGTGGCCTCGGAGGTGATTCGCAACGCCATCGCCGCCGCCACTGAGGATCCTAGATTTCCGCCAGTGGAACCAGAGGAGTTGGACCACTTGGATGTTTCAGTGGATGTTCTCTCAGAACCCGAGCCTGTGGAGAGCCTGGATGACCTGGACCCTAAAAAGTATGGAGTGATCGTAGAGTCTGGATGGAAGAGGGGGCTTCTTTTGCCTGATTTGGAGGGTGTGGACACAGTGGAGCAGCAGCTCTCCATAGCTATGGCCAAAGCAGGAATAGGACCCGATGAACCTGTGAAAGTCTATAGGTTCAGGGTAGACAGGTACAAATGACGAAGGAGGCCCAATTTTGGCAGGCTCTGGAAGGGGGAAAGGTGAAATGCCTACTCTGCCCCAGGGGTTGCACTTTGAATCCTGGGCAGAGGGGATTTTGTAGGGTTAGGGCCAATCAAGACGGCGTCCTCTACGCCGTGGGTTACGGGGAGACAGTTTCCCTAGCCATGGACCCCATGGAGAAGAAGCCCCTGTATCACTTCTATCCTGGGAGTCACATTCTTTCCCTGGGCTGTAATGGGTGTAATTTGGCATGCTTGTTCTGCCAGAACTGGCAGATATCACAGTCGGACGTGCCCACTACCCATGTTTCTCCCGAGAGGCTGGTGGAGTTGGCCATAAAGCACAGATCCATAGGCGTCTGTTTCACCTATTCTGAGCCCCTTGTATGGTTCGAGTATATCCTGGATGTGGCCAAGGTGGGGAGGCCAAGGGGGCTCAAGATGGTCTTGGTTACCAATGGCATTGTCAATCCAGAGCCATTGGAGGAGCTCCTGCCTTGGATTGATGCCATGAACGTGGACCTCAAATCTATGAGGCATGACTTCTACAGGAAGCTCTCCCTGGGACCTTTCAGAGACACGGTGCTTCATACCATCAAGGGGGCTTACAGGGCCGGGGTGTGGGTAGAGGTGACCAACTTGGTCATTCCCGGCTACAACGATTCCCGAGAAGAGCTGGAGGAATTGGTAGACTGGCTGGCTGCCCTTTCTCCTTCCATTCCCCTCCACTTTTCCAGGTTTTTCCCTCACTATCGCCTTGACGATGTGCCCCCCACGCCCGTGGAGACTCTGGCCATGGCCTGGGTGATGGCTCGGGAGAAGTTGGATTACGTCTATGTGGGCAATGTGTGGAATCCCCGGTGGGCCACTACCTACTGCCCTGACTGTGGCGAGGCCCTTATTGTGAGGGAGGGCTACGCCCAGCCCCGGATAAACTTGAGGAACGGCGCCTGTCCAAGTTGTGGCAGGGAACTCCTCGTAGTGATGTGAGAAGAGAAGAGAAGAGAAGATTCACCGTGGGAGGAGGTTTTACCGGCGCCCGCCTGGATCGCTTTCTGGGGGCCCATCTGGAGGATCTCACCCGGAGCAGGATCAAGGCCCTCATAGAAGAGGGCTGGGTAACGGTCCGGGGGGAGAAAGCCAAGAAAGGTGGCCAGAGGGTGAGGACGGGCGACGTGGTGGAGGTGACCGTCCCTTTCCCCAAAGCCCTGGAGCTGGTGCCCCTGGAGATGGAGCTCCCCATCCTCTACGAAGACGAGCACCTTCTGGTTCTAGATAAACCTGCTGGTTTGGTGGTCCATCCTGCTCCCGGCCACGAGAATGATACCCTGGTGAACGCCCTTTTGGCTCACTGTGGCGACTTGAAGGGTATAGGCGGGGTGGAGCGCCCCGGCATAGTCCATCGCCTGGACAAAGACACGTCAGGACTTTTGGTGGTGGCCAAGGATGGGGAGACCCACCAGGCCCTGGTGGACCAGTTTCAGTCCCATCGAGTGGAGAAGATCTATCTGGCCCTAGTTTACGGTCTTCCCTCTCCTCCTTGGGGCACCGTGCGCACTTTTCTAGGGCGCCATCCCGTCCATCGAAAGAAGATGGCAGTGGTGGAAAGGGGCAGGGAGGCTGTCACCCACTACAGGGTTATGGCCTCTGGTTCGGGAATTTCTCTTGTGGAAGTGAAAATAGAAACGGGGAGGACTCACCAGATCAGGGTCCATATGCACCATATAGGTCATCCGGTGGTGGGAGATCCCGTGTACGGAGGCAGGATGCCCCGGGATCTTCCTCCTACGCTGAAAGAGGCCGTAAAGACCCTGGGTCGCCAAGCCCTCCACCACCATCGCATGGAGTTTATTCACCCTGCCACAGGGGAGAAGGTGACGTTTTTATCCCCTTTGCCGAGAGATATCTTGAGAATTGCAGGTGAGGCAGGTTTAGATGTTGAAATTATTTGTTGATTATTTGAGGATTTGATCATTTCAGGTGATACTGTCCTACGTGGTCAGAAAACAGAAATAAAAGGTAGTGTTTTTGGAGTCACAGAGCTAGGTCTAAGGAGCGACGGAATGAAATACTTGATCTTGGCTGTTGTTTCTGCCATTTTTCGACTGAGCTCCAGAGAGTCTCTTACGAAATCCGCTATGTCCTGGATTCGTAGAGTTGGTAGTTGTGTGCTACAACAATGGTTCTTTTCTTCTTCAGCTTTGCGATTTCGCCAACCATGTCTTGCCTACCTGGTAACTAGATTTTCATGCTAGGTAGGTTCTACGGGGCGCCTTGCCAAAGGGATAGGGTCCTTTCTACCGGGTGGAGGTGGGAATTCTAAGAAAATTTCTCTCCTGGCTTTAAAGGGTAACTTTCGGATCCTAACAAAATATAAGACAAATAGAATTACTGTGAAGACGGATGAGGTCCATTCCGGCCTAGTGGTAGTGGGAATGGCTGTGGCCACCTTCTATGGCCATTCCCAGAATGGGCCCCCCTTTGGTGGTATGCTTCTTTCCGGAAAGAAAGCGGCCCGGCAGTGCATGAGGATGTTGGACACCTTGGTGGAAGTGTGGAAGGGAAGGCTTTAGGCCCACTCTTTGATAGAGACCCTATAATGGAGCCTTTTTTGTGGATATTGAGAGTTCTTTGTTGAGGCGGGGAGGTGGCAGGGTGTAGAATCCCTTGAAAGCTTAGAGGGAGTTGTACGGTGGCTGACCAGCAGTCCGTGACACCCGTTCATTCCCCCCTTGCTTATGTGAAGAAGGCGGCTATTCACCGTTGCACGGTGGGGGGACATCTCCAAAAGGCCTTTCTCGTGGAGTTTTGGGAACCCTTGGATGTGCTCACCACTTTGGAAGGGTTCCGGCGAGTGAAAGCAGTGGGCAATGTCTGTCTCCATCGCTCCCTCTGGGAGAGGGAATGGACCATAGAGCCTCTGTCCCGCCGGGCGGCCCAGATGCTGGACCTTTCTCCGGATGAAGTGGCCTTCCTCTTCACTGGGGTAGATATGGACAGTATCGCCTTTTCTGCCCGGTCTTTTGAGGGTCTGGTGGTCTGGGTGGTCTCTACTGCGGGTGCCTTGAGGAATGCCATGAGGGCGGGTGTGGATGAGGGGCCCCATCTTCAAAGGGGGGGACGATGGGTGCAGGTGGGCACGGTGAACATTTTGGTTTTTGTCGGTGGGGCCATGACCCGCGGGGCCATGGCTAGCGCTGTCATCCAGCTGACGGAGGCCAAGACTGGGGTCTTTGAGGAGTTGAGGGTCGAGAGCAGCTATACTCCTGGGCTCCAGGCCACAGGTACAGGCACGGATAATGCCATAGTCGTGGCCCATGGTTCTAGGGAGAACACTTTTACCACGGCGGGAGGCCATACCAAGCTGGGGGAACTCATAGGAAGGGCTGTCAGAGAGGCGGTTTTTGAGGCCCTATATAAACAGAACGGTCTTGGCTCTCCCCGGGGTAATTCTTTTTGGTTCCTAAGGTGGGGAAATGAGTAAGGTTCTTCTGGTCCTGGGCACTACCTCGGGAGCGGGCAAGAGTACCCTGGTGGCAGCCATCTGCCGGTATCTGGCCCGGCGGGGGATGAGGGTGGCCCCCTTCAAGGCCCAGAACATGTCCCTGAACGCCTGCGCCGTGGAGGAGGGAGAGATGGCCTGGGCCCAGGTGGTCCAGGCCTGGGCGGCAGGGGTGGAGCCCCGGGTTCAGATGAACCCTGTTCTTCTCAAACCCCTGGGCAACGCTAGGAGCGAGCTCATCCTTTTGGGTAGGAGCGCAGGTGTGGTGGAGAGCGCCACCTTCGACGCCTATCGGTCCAGAGCTTGCCTCGTGGCATATGAGGCCCTTAGAGGGCTTCTAAAGGAGTACGATTTGGTGGTGGCCGAAGGGGCGGGCAGTCCCGCTGAGGTCAACCTCAAAGAGATGGACTTCGTCAACACAGGCCTCATGCGGGAGTTCCAGGCTCCTGCCATCCTGGTGGCCGACATTGACAGGGGAGGAATTTTCGCTTCCATTTTGGGTACCTTGGAGCTCTTCACTCCCCAGGAACGGGAGTTGGTGGTGGGTTTTGTCATTAACAGGTTTCGAGGAAACCTGGACATTCTCAAGCCGGGTCTAGACTTTCTGGAAGAGCGCACGGGCAAGCCTGTCTTGGCCGTCTTTCCCTACTTGGATAAGGCCCTGCCTCCGGAAGATTCCCTGGACATCCGGGGTGGTGGCGACGGGAAGCTTAAGGTGGCTGTTGTGCGCTATCCCCGAATCTCCAACTTCTCCGACCTCATCCCCCTGGCTCTGGAATCCCAGGTCACCCTTGCTTATACCCGGGACCCCTTGGAGGTGGCTGCTGCCCATCTTGTTATCCTACCCGGGTCTCGGGCTACCCTTTCCGATTTGCGCTGGATGAAAGGGCGGGGCCTGGATCTGGCGGTGAAACTGGCCCACAAGAGAGGTGCATGGGTCCTGGGGCTGTGCGGTGGTTATCAGATGCTGGGGGGTGAGTTGGAAGACCCCGTGGGTACCGACGGAGGCGGTAGGGAGGAGGGTCTGGGCCTCCTGCCCGTTAAAACCATCATGGCTGGGGAGAAGCGGGTGGGACCCGTAAAGGCCCGTAAAGCCGTGGACTGGTCCTGGATGCCCTGCCGAGTGGCAGGTTATGAGATTCATACGGGGGAGACGAAGGGAGGGTCGCCTCTCTTCGTCTTGGGCGACAGCCGCGGGGACGGTGCTTGGGGGGAAAGAGTGCTGGGCACCTATATCCATGACCTTTTAGCTCAGGATGACTTTCGTAGAGCTTTTTTGAGGCTTTTGGGGGTTCGGGGAACCTCGAACTACTATGCTCACCTCGAGGAGTCTTTGGATGCACTGGCAGATGCAGTGGATGGCCATCCCTGCCTGGTTCGCTGTATGGAGGATTTGGTTCTTCGAGACTCTTGAGCCGACTAAGAGGTGGTTTGGTGGATAGATAACAACAGACAGGGGCTCTCCCGAAAACTGATCAACGATGTAGTTAATGCATTGAAGTTAAAGAACATCTGCCTTAGAGCAACTTAATGGAGGGGAGCATTCCTCCCTTGCCCATGGCTGATAGCTGATGGCTCATGGCTCATGGCTGATAGCAACTGTGAGCTATGAACCATGAACTACGAGCTATGAACTATGAGCTATCATCTCTGCGGTCGGAACGCCCCCGTCCTACCCGTTTCAAGGAGGTGGGGGGAAGTCCTGATAACAACGGGTGGTTGACTTTTTCTCGCTCCTTTTGGTATTTCATTAACGCTCTTTAACAGTACCAAGTTTTCCTCCCTGGGTGACGGGAAGTCCGGTGAAAGTCCGGCGCGGACCCGCCACTGTGACCGGGGACGAAAGCCGCATGACCCACTGCTGGGTTAGCTCGTGGCTTATAGCTCGTAGCTCATAGCCGGAAGAAAGGCGCTTTCATCAGCTATGAGCTGTCAGCCATGAGCTATGAGCTGACTGGCGGGAAGGGGCGGCGAGTAGGGCGATCCGGGAGCCAGGAGACCGACCCAGGGAATTCCCCGTGGTTTTTTTGGCCACAGGCCCTCGGGGATGGGCTGGGGAGCTTCTCCTTCTGGCCTCCTAATCTCCGGGGGTTGGGAGGAGAAGGGTTGTTAGGACTGGGGAATAGGGGTTGGTATTTCTACATTGCTTCCCTGCTGATCCATGGGCTACTGGCCTGTGGGCTTTCCCTTTTACCCCAGGGATTCTTGCTTTCTTTCCATGAGGGGCGATTGGGGGAAGAGGTCTATCAGGTGAGGTTCCTGGGTGAGGGGGGAGGGAGGTGGGCGGTTGCCTCTAAAAAAAAGAGAACCGCCTCAAAGGGGAAGTCTACTTCTAGAGTGGTCTCTCCGTTGAAGAAAGAGGAGGCCAAGGTGAGGCCTGGGGCGGGGAAGAGGATGGTTTTTTTCTCAAAAGCTGCCCAAAGGGCCAGGATTGTGAAAAGGGACCGGGATTGTGAGGCCTGCCGGGGTCCAGTCCAGGGGGGTGTGCCCTCTAAGCGGGAAGGGTTGGAATCTTCATCCATGGTTTCTCTCACTGGACGGGGAATAACATGGATCCTGAATGAGCCAGGATACGGTGAAGAAGACCTAGTGGCGGGCTATTCTGCCATTTTGGATGGTGGGGGTAGAGGTGTTTCCGGGGATGGAAAGGATAGTAAGCACCGCGGTGGGGGCCTTGTTCCCCCCGTGCCCCTGGTGAGGGATAAACCCCCATATCCTCCCCTGGCCCGGAAGAGGGGGTATGAGGGTAGACTGGTGGTGAGGTTTTTGGTCACTCCTCGGGGACTGGTGGACAAGGTGACGCTGGTGAAGTCTTCGGGTTACTCTATTCTGGACAGGGCCGCTGTAAAGACGGTGAAGCGTTGGCGCTTTTCTCCTGCCACGAAGAGGGGACGGCCCATACCCTACTGGGTGGAAGTGCCTGTGGTCTTTGATCTTAAGGGATCTTAAAGGGCCAGCATCCGGTCTACGGCCCTCTTGGCCTTCACCCTTAGGTCTTCGGGAACGGTGACCCGGGGCTCCATGGTTTCCAGGCTGGCCAGGACTTTTTCTAGGGTTATCTTTTTCATATTGGGACATATGGCCTCTTCGGAAGCAGGTATAAAGGTCTTATGAGGATTTTCCTTTTTTAGTCGGTGGAGGATGCCCACCTCTGTGCCTATGATAAGGAGTTTTTCCTGGCTCTCCCGGGCGTATTTTATCATCCCCCCTGTACTCAACACCTCGTCGGCCAGGGCGATGACTTGGGGGGTGCATTCGGGGTGGACCAGAACTTTGGCCTGGGGAAACCTTTCCTTTTGCTCTAAGATGTGATGGGGTTCTATGGCGACGTGGATGGGGCAGAAGCCCGCCCATAGGTAGATCTTCCGGCCAGTGACGGAGGCCACGTAGCTTCCCAGGTATTTATCGGGGACGAAAAGGACCTCTCGGTCTTTATCTAGGCTGTTTATGAGGTTCACGGCATTGGAGGAAGTGCAACAGATGTGGGACTCGGCTTTCACTTCGGCAGTGGAGTTGATGTAGCAGACCACGGTAGCTTGGGGATACTTCTCTTTCTCTCTCCTGAGGTCTTCTCCTGTGATGGTGTCGGCCATGGGACACCCTGCTTCCAGGTCGGGTAATAGCACGGTTTTCCCTGGGGAGAAAATGGCGGCTGTCTCTGCCATGAAGTGAACCCCGCAAAAGACAATGACCTCAGCGTCCGTTTTTGCTGCCTTTCGGCTTAGCTCCAGGGAGTCTCCCACAAAGTCTGCAATGTCCTGGACCTCGGGGAGTTGGTAGTTGTGAGCAACTATGGTGGCTTTTCTCTCTTTTTTGAGTCTGGTGATTTCATCAACCATATCTAACCTACCTGACAACTAGATTTTCCATGCTAGGTAGGACTTGGGGGTCTTATTGTCAAGGGGAAGAAGCCAGGACTTCCCCCAAAATTCCCTTCCTGTTAAAGGCATCATGTTCAGAATCCTGGATTTTTTCTTTCCAACGAGTGAAAGGGCGGGGCATTCCTCCCTTGCCCATGGCTGATAGCTGATGGCTCATGGCTCATGGCTCTGGCTGATAGCAACTGTGAGCTATGAACCATGAACTACGAGCTATGAACTATGAGCTATCATCTCTGCGGTCGGAACGCCTCGCCCTGACCCATAGAGCAAAACTGGGGGAACTCCTGGAAGGAAGCCTTTTTCGTAGTGAAGGGTTGTAATGTCTAGGAAAAACTTCCCCCTTGACAGGAGGGGGTTTTTGAATTCTATAAAACCTATAGAATTTATAGAAATACTATAAAGACCGGGGAGGTGTTATGGAGAGAGGACTTTTTGCAAAGGTTGGCGAGAAGGAGATAACCAGGGCCATTCTTGAAGGGTTTGCCGCTGAACTGGGGGAATACCTGGAGAGTGACTGTATCGTAGTGGGTGGCGGTCCCGCTGGTCTGGTGGCCGCCAGAGAGTTAGCCCTGGAGGGCAGAAAGGTACTTATCATTGAGAAAAACAACTATCTGGGTGGTGGCTTCTGGCTGGGGGGCTTTCTCATGAACAAGGTGACCCTGAGGGACCCAGCCCAGGAGGTACTGGACGAGATAGGCGTACCTTACAGGGAGTGGTCTCCGGGACTCTTTGTGGCAGATGGGCCCCACGCTTGCTCCAGGCTCATAGCCGCCGCCTGTGATGCAGGGGTGAAGATTCTCAATATGGCGTCCGTGGAAGACCTGGTCTTGCGGGAGGGGAACAGGGTGGCTGGAGTTGTGGTCAACTGGACTCCTGTCCAGGCCCTACCCAGGCAGATCACCTGTGTGGATCCCGTGGCTTTAGAGACCAGAGTGGTGGTGGATGCCACAGGCCACGACGCTGAGGTGGTGGCCAAGCTGGAGGAGCGGGGCGTCTTGTCCACGAAAGGCTTTGGTGCCATGTGGGTGGAGTCCTCCGAGGACCAGGTGGTGGAGAAGACCGGGGAGGTTCACCCTGGCCTGGTTGTGACAGGGATGTCTGTGGCCACCTTCTATGGCCTTCCCAGGATGGGACCCACCTTTGGTGGTATGCTCCTTTCTGGAAAGAAGGCGGCCCATCAGTGCATGAGGATGTTGGATAGCTTGGTGGGAGTATAGAAGAGGTTTTTTAAACAGCTGTACGATCCATGGGAGAGGCCTCTAGATGGGGCCTCTTTTTTTGGTTGTGGGGGTCTTCGATGAATTGGAGGTGAAGACGGGGGTGCAGTGCCCCATTCCTTGGGGGTTTCCAGGGAGGGTTGCCAAAGTGGTTGAGGGGTGGTCTGCGTCCCCTGTTTCTCTTTCAAGACTTCTTAACACCCTGATCTAATTGGTGGAACGACGCCCCAGATTGGTAGAGCATTTGGAGGGGGGATATTCTGGAAGACATTGATTTGTTTGGGGATAGATATATTATAGCACAAGATAAAAAATTGTTTTTTCAAGGGCAATGGCATCCACAGGAGGACTGCGGTTTTAATTAGGCTACTAGGAGAGGGGTTTTGGGGGTGATTGATGTGGCAGGGTAGTGCGAGCAATGTGAGTCAAGCCTTGTTCCAGGCACTGGTAGAGCAGTCGTTGGTGGGTGTCTATCTCTTCCAGGGGGACCGCTTTCTTTATGTTAACCAGGCCCTGGCAGAGCTGTTTGGCTACCAGCCTGAGGAGATCGTTGGGAAGTTGGGGCCCTTGGATCTAACCCACCCCAAAGATCGAGCACTGGTGCAGAACGAGATACGTCGCCGGTTGAGCGGGGAGGTAGAGAGCGTTCGGCATCAGTTTCGTGGGTTGCGCAGGGATGGGTCCATGGTATGGTGCGAGACTTTTGGCCAGCGGGTGGAGTATCAGGGCCAGCCGATGATTGTCGGGACCCTTGTGGACATCACCCAGCGGAAAGAGATGGAAGAGGCCCTTGAGGCAAGAGAACTGTATTATCGCGTGTTCTTTGAAGGGGCAAAGGACGCCATTTTTATTATGGAGGACGATAGATTCATTGAGTGTAACGGAGATACCTTGAGGATGTTCGGATGTGATGAAAAAGGGGAGATTGTGGGTCAGACTCCCTATCGGTTCTCTCCCCCTCTTCAGCCTGACGGAAGACCTTCGAAGGAAAAGGCCATCGAGTTTATCAAAGCCGCCCTTGATGGAACCCCTCAGAGGTTTTATTGGAGGCACATTCGCAAGGATGGCGAACCCTTCGATGCAGACGTGTCTCTGAACAGGGTGGACATTGGAGAAAAGGTGTACCTTCAAGCCATTGTGAGGAATATCACCCGGCAGAAGAAGGTGGAAGAAGCTCTTCGCAAAAGTGAGGAGCTTTACCGTGATTTGGTGGAAAAGGCCGGATTGGCCATTTTTGTGTTGGATACTCAGGGTCGGATTGTCTACTTTAACCGCCGGTTGTGTGAACTTTCGGGATTTGATCCCGAAGAACTTCATGGCTTTGCCTTCATGGATGGTGTCCATCCCGACGACCGGAAGGGCGTACTGGGCTTTTTCCGCCGCTGGTTTTCGAGGGATCCTAGTGCGCCAGTCCAGTACGAGTGTCGGTTGCTGCGGAAAAATGGCGAGATTCGATATGTGGAAGTGAATGTCACGCCTGTGGTGGAGAAGGGGCAGGTAACGGGTTCTAGGGTCTATTTGAGGGACAACACCGAGCGCAGACAGATGGAAGAACAATTGTTGCTTTCCAGAAAAATGGAGGCTATTGGGCGTCTGGCCGGTGGAGTGGCCCACGACTTTAATAATATGCTCATGGTGATTTTGGGGAGCTGTGATCTGGTGCTGTGTGGTATGGACGGATCTAGCCCCATGTATGAGAAGGTGGAGGTTATTAGGGAGGCGGCAGAACGGGCCTCTTCCCTTACCCGCCAACTTCTTGCCTTTAGCAGGAGACAGATCTTGGAGCCCAAGGTTGTGGACTTGAACGATATCGTGATCAACACGGAGAAGATGCTAAGGAGGCTCATAGGAGAGGACATAGAGCTGAATGTCGTGCTGGATCCTGGTTTGGGGAGGGTGAAGGCCGATCCTAGCCAGATGGAACAGGTTATTGTGAATCTGGCGTTAAATGCCCGGGATGCTATGCCTCAGGGGGGTTGCCTCACCATTGAGATCACCAATGCAGAGCTCGATGACGAGTATGCCAGAGGGCACGTGAGTGTGGTGCCTGGCGCCTACGTGATGCTCGCCGTGAGCGATACGGGGCCTGGTATGGATGAGGAGACAAAGGCCAAAGTCTTTGAGCCCTTCTTTACCACTAAGGAGAAGGGTACAGGGCTGGGACTTGCCACGGTTTACGGAATTGTGAAGCAGTCTGGAGGGAATATCTGGTGTTACAGCGAACCCGGGAAGGGGACCACTTTCAAGATATACCTGCCCCAGGTGGAGGAGGAAGTGGCAGAATCTAGTGTTGAGCCTGGGGAACTAGCCGTTTTGGAGGGGGGCGCGGAAACTCTCCTTGTTACAGAGGACGACGATGCCGTGAGGGAGATAGCAGTTTCAATCCTCAGGTCTGCTGGTTACAAAGTTCTTGAGGCGGCGAACGGGGACGAGGCCCTTGAGGTTTACAAAAGGTACGGTGGTCCCGTGGACCTGCTGATCACGGATGTGGTGATGCCGGGGATGAGCGGGAGGAAACTTGCCGAGCGCCTTGGGGCCATGTGTCCTGGGATCAAGGTGCTCTATATGTCGGGGTACACGGACAACATTATAGCCCACCATGGGGTGTTGGATGAAGGCATGAAATTCATTCAGAAGCCCTTTTCCCGGAGTGATCTTCTAAAGAGGGTCCGTAGGGTTCTGAGTGGGTAGAGGGGCTTGTATTGCTGGCTTCAACCCCTGTTTCGCTATAAAGTTCAGCTTTTTGGGATGGGAGTACTCCGAGGGTTTGACTTTTTATGCTTAGCGGGTGGGAAAAGGGCTTTTGTGGTGTTGGAGGGAGGGTCGGGTCGATATACGGCCTAGCTTAAAGGGGGTTCCGTGGATGAAGGGGATTCATTATGTTCCCCTCCATTTCAAGTTGGAGGATAGACTCTGCCTCTTTGTGGGTGGGGGAGGGGTCCATGAGCGCAGGATTCTCGCCCTTTTGCCGAGTGGAGCCAGGATCCTTCTCTTGGCACCACGAGTTACTCCCACCTTGGAGGCTCTTGCCCGAGAGGGAAAGATCCGGTGGCTTTCCCGGTCCTTGGAGCCGGGGGATCTAGAGGGGGCTTCTCTGATGTTTGTGGCCGTAGACAGTGATCCTTGGTCCATTGTTGAGGTAGCCAGGGCAAGAGGTATACCTGTGAACGTGGCCTCAGCGGGTCGAGAAGGGGATTTCATTGTTCCTTCCGTTATCAGGCGAGGGGAGGTGGTGGTTTCCGTCTCCACCTCGGGCCGAAATCCCCACAAGACCAAGAGGTTGGCCCGGTGGCTGGAGAGAATGTTGGAGAGGTTTCTCCCGTAGCGTTCTTTAGTCCAAGGTTTTTTGAAGGGTTTGGGGGATGAACGGGCCATGATGGGGAAGGTATATATAGTAGGTGCGGGACCTGGAGATCCCCGCCTCATAACTGTAAGGGGTTTGGAGCTTTTGAGGGAAGCCCAGGTGGTCCTCTACGATCACCTGGTGAGTGAAGAGCTTCTGGGGGAGGCTCCTGATTATGCCGAGAAGATTTATGTGGGGAAGATGGCGGGTAGGCATTCCATGGGGCAGGAAGATATAAACCGCCTTCTTTTGGAAAAGGCCGGAGAGGGGAAGATGGTGGTCAGGCTGAAAGGGGGAGACCCGTTCATTTTCGGCCGGCTGGGAGAGGAGATGGAATGCCTGGAAGGGGCAGGGGTGCATTATGAGGTGGTGCCCGGAGTTACGGCAGCTTCAGCGGTGGCTTCTGTGGCTCGATTATCCCTGACCCACAGGAATTATTCCTCCCTTCTCACTATGGTCACCGGTCACCGGAAAAGAAACTCGGCCCTTGATCTGCCTTTCTCTTCCTTGGCAGGGATGGGAGGAACCCTGGTGGTGTATATGGGGCTCGCCGCCTTGGAAGAACTCCAGGAGAGGCTCTTGGAGGCTGGTATGGATCCTTCCACTCCCGTGCTTATGGCACGTGGGGTCACTTGGTCCCAGGAGCGGCTGTTGCGCACCACTTTGGGGGATATGGTGAGGAGCCGGGATGAGAATCACTTGGCCAGCCCGGTTCTCTTAGTGATAGGCCATGTGGTGGCCATGGCCAAGGTGGAGTAACAGGACTTCCCCCAAAATTCCCTTCCTGGTAAAGGCATCATGTTCAGAATCCTGGATTTTTTCTTTCCAACAAGTGAAAGGGCGGGGCATTCCTCCCTTGCCCATGGCTCATGGCTGATAGCAACTGTGAGCTATGAACCATGAACTACGAGCTATGAACTATGAGCTATCATTTCTGCGGTCGGAACGCCCCGCCCTTATCCCAAAGGGTAAAATTGGGGGAAGTCCTGTGTAGGGGCCGTTGACTTGTCCCTTCACTTTTTGGTATCCCTTTAGCGCTCTTTGACAGCACCGAATTTTCCTCCCTGGGTGACGGGAAGTCCGGTGAAAGTCCGGCGCGGACCCGCCACTGTGACCGGGGACGAAAGCCGCAAAGATACCCACTGCCGGGATTAGCCCATAGCTCATGGCTCATGGCGAAAAGATTGGAGCTATCAGCTATGAGCCATCAGCCATGAGCCAACTGGTGGGAAGGGGCGGCGAGTAGGACGATCCGGGAGCCAGGAGACCGACCCAGGGGGAGCCTCACCCGGCTTTGGCCGGTAAAAGGCCCTCGCGGAATGGGGCTGTGAGGGGTTGGGTAGGAGAGGATTGCTCGATCCCCGGTCTTCCTTTGGGAGGGCCGGGGATTTTTTATTTATGGAAAATTTTTTGTGGAGGTGGGGAATGCGAGTAGAATTGAGAGTTTGGTTGTGGGGGACTCTTCTGGTGGCTTTCCTGGCGTGGACGGGGGTTTCCTGGGCTCAAGACACCTCGGGGGAGAAAGTGGTGAGGATGGAGGAGGTGGTGGTTACGGCCACCAGGGTGAAGGAGGCAGCCAAGAGCCTCCCCATCTCTTCGACGGTGATTACGGAGAAAGAGATAGAGGCCAGAGGTTTTGAGACGGTGGCGGATGTCCTAAGGTACGTGGAGGGTCTCTACGTTCAGGCCTACGGGGGACCAGGTAGAACCACCTCCTTGAGGATCAGGGGGTTGGACTCCAGATGGGTGATGGTCATGATAGACGGCATGGAGGTGAACGATCCTTCTGCCATAGGTGGGGTTTTCGACTTTGGTGACCTTTCTGTGGATGATATTGAGCGCATTGAGGTGGTGAGAGGTCCTGAGAGCCCCCTCTACGGTTCTGATGCCATGGCCGGTGTGGTCAACATTGTCACCAAGACGGGCAGAGGGAGGCCCTTATTTGTCCTATCTGGCTACGTGGGTTCCATGGATACCTGGCAGGCTCGGTTTTCTTCGTCTGGAAAGGTGGGACTCTTGGACTATTCCCTTTCAGTTTCTCACCGGGAGAGCAACGGCGTGGCCAAGGACGACAGGTATTGGAACGATAGCTATGCTTTCAAGGTGGGAACAGATCTTCTGGAAAATCTGCGCCTGGAAGGTACCTTGAGGTTCACCAACGCCGATGTCCAGTACGACGACTATGACTGGCTCTTGGAAGAGTCGGTGAATGATCCAAACCAATGGCAGAAGACGGATCATTTGGTCCTTACCGTAACGGCCACCTATCTCCCTTTTGATTGGTGGGAAAGCCAGCTCAAGCTGGGGATGTCAGATACCAGGAGGAGATACAGCGACCGCTGGGATCCTGAGTCCATGGATCATTACGACTGGGGGTGGGGCTTTGTCACAGACCAACTGGAGAGCTACCAGAGCTACACGGGCAGGATAAAGAAGATAGATTGGCAGAATACATTCCACCTACTAGACAGGAAGAATGTCAAAGATACCCTGGTAGTGGGTTATGAGTATCGAGAGGATGAAGGAAAGAGCACTTCCTACATCGTGACGGCCAGCTACTGGGGAGGATGGCCCTTGGGCACAACTGTGGATAGGTCCAGGTTTCCCTTCCGCAGGACTCAGCTCATCGGGTACTATTCTCAGAACGAGCTGAGGCTCTGGGATAGCCTTACCCTTTTGGCTGGTTTTAGGATCGATGATCCCGATGAGTTTGGGGGAAGGACGACTTACAATCTGGGTGTTAGTTACCATTTGAAGGCCACAGACACCATCTTTAGGGCCCGCTATGCCACGGCCTTCAAGGCTCCCACTCTCTATGAGCTCTACGCCCCTCCCAATCCCGCCTGGTTTTTCCTGGGGGGCAACAGGAACCTGACACCTGAGAAGGCAGAAAGTTATGAGGTGGGTTTCACCCAGTATCTCTTCTCCCGCAAGGTGGCTTTGGATTTCACTTTCTTCACAGAGGCGGTGAAGGATAAGATCCTCTATGTCTATAACCCTGTCACCTGGCTGGGAACCTATGAGAACATCTCCACGGTGGTGGACCGGGGTGTGGAGCTGGGTCTTACTCTTAGGCCTTTGGACAACCTGCTTTTGAAGGCCAGCTACACCTATGTGAACCCCGAGGATAGGGAACACCACCGCAGGGTGGAGGGAGTGCCCCTGAACCAGTGGAGCGCTTCCCTCTTTTACACCTGGAAGGACAAGGTGAAAGCTTTCTTGGGGGCTCGGTTTGTGGGAGACAGGGTGAGCAGGTACAACTCCACCCATCCCAAGGTGTCCAGGGCCAGCTCCTATACTGTGGTGGATGGCAAGGTGAGCGTTAAAGTTTGTTCCCATTTTGAGGTATTCGTGAAGGGTGAGAACATCTTTAACCGCCAGTATGAGGAGGTGAAGGGATATCAAGCACCCGATGCTTCCTGGTATTTGGGTGGTAAGATAAAGTTCTGATATTTTGGGTTATTGGGGGAGCCTGCCTACCTTCTGTAATGGGGGACAGTGAAAGCTGTCCCTCGCTTTGTTATGGTAGGTGCACTGGAGCCAAAGATTGGGAGGATGGAGCATGGGAGGTTTCAAAAAGGAGACTTTTTCGAAAGGTTACGTCCAGGTCTACACGGGCAACGGCAAGGGTAAGACCACAGCAGCTTTGGGCCTCACTCTGAGGGCGGTAGCCCACGGCATGAAGGTTTATATTGCCCAGTTCCTCAAGGGGCAAGACTACGGTGAGCTTTACGTCCTCAGGGAGAGGATGGGAGGCTTAGTGGCCATAGAGCAGTTTGGCACCCCTCGTTTTGTCAAGACGGGTCAGATCAGTGATGAAGATTATGAGCTGGCCAAGAAGGGTTTGGAGAGGGTGAAAGAGGCCCTCTTTCGGGAGGATTACAAGATCGTTATTATGGAGGAAGCCAACGTGGCCATGTATTTGGGCCTTTTGGACAAAAAGGAAGTGCTGGAGCTCATGGAAAACAAGCCTGAAGGTAAGGAGCTTATCCTCACCGGTAGATACGCCCCTGAGGAGGTCATCGAGGCCGCCGATTTGGTGACGGAGATGAGAGAGGTGAAGCACTACTACCAAAAAGGGGTTATGGCCAGGCCTGGCATAGAGAAGTGAGGGGTATTTTTTGGGGTGGGGGGTGGATTGCTCCCCTTTTTCGTGGGATAGATGATGATAGGGAGATGGGGATCAGGGGTGGATAGAATGGAAGTTGGATTTGTGGGTTTGGGTAACATGGGGACGGCGGTGGCCCTTTTGGTGGCCCAGAAGGGCTACGGAGTGTTGGCCTGGGAATATCACTCTTCGGTGGTAGAGGAGGTCAATTCCCGCCATCTCAACTCCCGGTTTCTACCGGGAGTGGCCCTGCCCGAGTCTTTGGTTGCCACTTCGGACCTTGGCAAGGTGGTGGCTTCTTCCCAGGTACTTTTCATAGCCATTCATTCTCCCTTTCTCAAGGACACTCTGGGACCCGTATCTTCATATCTATCGGAAAACTCTTTGGTAGTGAGTCTCGTCAAGGGAGTTGAAGAAGGGTCATTGAAGACCCCTTCCCGTATTCTCCGAGAAATCTTTCCCCAGGCTAGGGTCGTGGTCTTGTCGGGTCCCACGGTGGCCAACGAGTTTTCCTATGGGCTTCCTGCGGGAGCCGTTTTGGCTGGAGAGAGCAAGGAGGACCTCCATAGGGTGGCTTTCCTGGTGGACACCGAGTTTTTCAGAACCCGATTTACTGGGGATGTGATCGGTGTTGAGTGGAGCGGGGTTCTCAAGAACATTTACGCCATCGGTTTAGGGATGATGGATGGGGCGGGTGTGAGGAGCCTTAATTTTAAGGCTGCTTTTCTCACCAGGGCCCTGCAGGAGATGGGTGATCTGGTGTCGGCTTTGGGGGGAAGGAGGGAAACGGTCCATTACTTGGCTGGCCTTGGCGATCTCATAGCCACTGCCCTCAGTGAACACAGCCATAATCGGCGCTTGGGAGAGTTGCTGGGACAAGGGATGGACCTGGGCGAGGTAGAGAAGGAGATGGGTGTAATCCCGGAGGGTTACCGTACACTGAAGGTGGCCCTTTATTTGGGGGAAAAGTATCATGTTCCTATTCCGGTGGCCAGGAGTATCTGGAGGGTTATAACGGGAGAGGTGCCCCCAAAAGTGATGGTGAACAACTTTATCAAGCTGGCGGTGTAGCTTTGGAGAGGGTGGTTCTGGCTTTAGATCTGGGTACTACTGGGAACAGGGTGATCGCCTTTAATCACAAAGGACGAGTGGTAGCCCGCTCTTACTATTCCTTCCGCCAAATATATCCTCACCCGGGGTGGGTGGAGCACGATCCCTTGGAGATGTGGGATACTACGAGAAAGGCCCTTCAGGACGTGCTGGCCAGGGTGGGCGTGGAGAACGTGGTGGGGTTGGGTGTGGCAAACCAGAGGGAGACCACCATTCTCTGGGAGAAGGATACGGGACGCCCCATTTACAATGCCATTGTCTGGCAGTGTAGAAGAACGGTGCCTCTGTGCCATGAGTTGGGGTCTTGGTCTGATGGGGTGAAGAAGAGGACGGGGTTGAGGTTGGACCCGTACTTCTCTGCCACCAAAGTGAGATGGATCCTGGACAATGTGGATGGAGTGAGGGATCGGGTGGAGCGGGGAGAGATACTATTCGGCACGGTTGATACCTGGATCTTGTGGAATCTTACGGGCGGAGAGGTACATGCCACCGAGCCGGGAAATGCGTCCAGAACTCTGCTCTTCAATACAGAAACTCTGGAGTTTGATCCATGGCTCTTGGACCTTTTTAAAGTACCTCCCCAGCTTCTTCCTCAAGTTAAGCCTTCTATAGGGGAGTGGAGTTTTACCCATCCTTCTGTGACGGGAAAGCCCCTGCCCATTGGAGCGGTATTAGGAGACCAGCCAGCTTCTCTCTTTGCCCAAGGAGGATGGGAGAAAGGGGTAGCCAAAAACACCTACGGAACGGGACTCTTTCTCATGATGGAGATGGGAAAACGTAGACTTTTGCCCCTGAGGCTTTTAGGCACCGTAGCCTGGTGGCTAGGGGAAGGTGAGGTGAGCTATGCTTTGGAAGGGAGCGTCTTTATAGGAGGCGCCGCCATTCAATGGTTGAGGGATGGGTTAAAGATATTTTCCTCCGCTGCCGACACGGAGTTTATGGCAAGGGAGTTAGAGTCCAACGAAGGGGTCTATTTTGTCCCCGCCTTGGCAGGTTTGGGGGCACCCCATTGGGACCCGGATGCCAGAGGACTCATTATAGGCCTTACTAGGAGCACCACCAGAGAGCACCTGGCTAGAGCTGCTCTGGAGGCTTTGGCCTATCAAACCAGGGACGTGGTGGAGGAATTTCGGGATGAGCTGGGGGAGGAAGTCTCTCTCCTGAGGGTCGATGGGGGAGCCGCCGCTAACACTTTTCTCATGCAGTTTCAGGCCGACATCTTGGGGATAAAGGTAGAAAGACCCAGGGTCTTAGAGAATACCGGTCTTGGGGCTGCCTTCGCTGCCGGTTTGGCTTTGGGCTTTTGGCAGGATAGGGGTGAGTTGAGGAGGGTGAGGGAAGTGGATAAGGTTTTTTCTCCTTCCATGGAGGTTGCCGTTAGAGAGAAGTATTATAAGAATTGGCAAAGGGCGCTGGAACGGGCCAAGGGGTGGGAAGTAGAGTGATGTATTCATGACCTCTGCAAATCCTTTGGCGGAGGGGGTGTAAGTGTTTAGGAGAGCTAGAAAGAAAAGGACACCCTTGGGCCGGATTATAGACCTTTCCATCACCCTCTTTCTGGTGGTAGCCATTGTCTATCTGGCCAGGGATATGCTGAGGAGCGGTAGGTTTACCTTTCTCAAGTTCATCCCTGATGCTGTCTCTTTGAGGGGATGCAATCTCTCGCCACCACCTTCCGAGTTGGTGAAGGCCTGGGGTATTTTCGTGCGCAACTCTAAGAAGATTTCCCCGTCCCGTGTCTGGAAGGAGGGAGGTAGGGACCCGGTTTTTTTTATTAGGGTGAGGGGCAAGGACCGGGAGGTAGCTCTCTCCTTCTTTCCTTTAGGGAGGGGGGCCTACTTTCTGGCCAGATGGGGAGAAAAGACGCTGGGTTTCCAGGTGGATGATTGGACGTATAATAAGTTTATGAAGACCTTGAGTGAGTTCTGTAAGGGGGTGGGGAAAGATGGTGGTTAAGCATTGGAAAGAGGTGGGGGAGATGGAGCCCTTGGAGCCCGGGGCTGGAGGTGTGAAGCTCAGGGTGTTGATAGGAGAGGAGGAAGGAGCTCCCAATTTTATCATGAGGTACTTTACTGTAGAACCTGGGGGCTGGACCCCTTGTCACACCCATCCCTGGGAGCACGAGGTTTTTGTCCTCGCGGGGAGGGGTGAGGTGCGGCAGGGGGAGGAGAAGTGGTCCATAGGGCCGGGAAGCGTTGTCTATGTGCCTCCAGAAGAGGAACATCAGTTTCTAAACGTTGGTGATGAGTCTTTGGTGTTTCTCTGCATGATACCAAGTTTTAAGTAGTCATAACATTGTAAATAATCGGCGTTTGCGAGAATCTCCTCTCGATCTCTGGGAATACGGGTTTTTTGGAGCTAATTTGCTAAGGGATGGATTTGCCCATCAGGGTTCCCTTGCTGTTCTGGGGAGGGGGACTCTGGATTGGTCTCAGAAACCTGAGAGGGGATTGGTGGAGAAAGGGATTATGGAGGGAAGGGGGAGGGTCAGGGGCAGGGAACTGGTCCTTTTGGTGGAAGATGACCCCAACGATGCTATGTTGGTGGAGCGATCCTTCCAAAAGGGCAATTTGAAAGTTTCCTTGGTGGTGGTTAGAGATGGCAGGGAGGCTTTAGACTATCTTATGGGGAAAGGAAGGTTTTCCGATAGAGGATCATGTTTGCCCCGTTTAATCCTGCTGGACCTAAAACTGCCTCGCATGAGCGGCTTTGAGTTTCTAAAAGAGGTGAAGAGTGCGCCTCCCCTTAATAGAATCCCTGTAGTGGTACTCACCTCTTCTCTGGAGTGGGAGGATGTGGACAGGGCCTATGAGCTGGGAGCCAATGCCTATCTTGTGAAGCCTGTAAAGTTTGAGGAGTTCATGGGGATGATGGAGGTGGTGGGTACTTTCTGGATCTCTTACAACCTAACTTGCACGCCCAATTTTGCCCACTGAAGGAGGAGTGTTTTGGAAGGTCGGGGTAGAATTAAGACCATTCTGTCTAGAATAAGTGGCAAGGGTTACAAGGCGTACAGAGACCTGGAGGGAAGCTACACTTTGGCTCCAGGGCTCGTTTTTTACTTGGATCACGCCCAGGGTGACCCTTTTGCGGCGCCCAGTCGGGTGCGGCTACGCCTGGATATGGGGGTGGCTCAGTATCCTCCCAGACTGTTTAAAAACCCTGTGAGGCGCACGGCCTTGCAGGATTTTATCCTCCGGGCTTTTGCCAAGAGGATTAGGCCTTTGTCTAGGGGGAGGGGAACAGGGGGAAGTGGCCGCTATTCCGTGGACGCCGGTGCCCAGGAGGTGCTTCTCCGATCGGGGTGTGTGGTGACCAGTGATTATGTGGAGGTGCGGTTTTTTATGGGCCTTCCAGCTGCCGGTCGTAGGGTGTTGGGCATGGAGGCTATGAAAATGATCCTGGAAGATTTGCCCCGGGCCGCCAAGGCACTGGAGTATGCCAGTCAAAGCCCCCAGGAGGTGGAGGCCTTTGTCAACCAGGTGGAGGATCAGGAGTACATCAGGCGCCAGCTGGCTGAAAGGGG
This sequence comes from Thermodesulfobacteriota bacterium, assembly GCA_024274915.1. Taxonomy (GTDB): domain Bacteria; phylum Thermosulfidibacterota; class Thermosulfidibacteria; order Thermosulfidibacterales; family B14-G1; genus B14-G1. The sequence continues at coordinate 16,400 of JAJSAC010000044.1, read as the reverse complement.
ACTGGTGGCCTTCGTCCGGGATGGGTCCCTGCTGCCTAGGCGCTCGGGTGTGGACGACAGGCCCATGGAGCGGGGTGCCGTTCTCTTTGAGAGTCCTCCCGAACTTAGGGTAACTTTGGATACCCTCCATCACGGTGAGGTGAGGGGTATGGGCATTCCCCAGGGGGTTACCCTCATAGTGGGAGGGGGGTTCCACGGCAAAACCACCCTTCTGGAGGCCTTGAGTAGGGGGGTCTATCCCCATATACCCGGCGACGGCAGAGACTGGGTGGTGACTGATGCTTGTGCAGTGAAGGTACGGAGCGAAGATGGGCGTTACGTGGAAGGGGTGGATATTTCTCCTTTTATCAAGGACTTGCCCATGGGTCGGGATACCACCTTTTTCTCCACGGAAGACGCCTCGGGGTCAACTTCCCTGGCGGCTTCTATCATGGAGGCTTTGGAGATGGGGGCTCGGGTTTTGCTGGTGGATGAAGATACGGCGGCCACCAATTTCCTCATCAGAGATGCTCGAATGCAAGCCCTCATACCCCAGGAAAAAGAGCCCATCACCCCTTTCATAGATAAGGTGAAGCTCCTTTACAGAGAGTATGGCGTTTCCACCGTTTTGGTTCTGGGAGGCTCGGGGGACTATCTAGACGTGGCCGATACCGTCATCGCTTTGGATTCTTACAGGGTGTTGGATCTCACCGAACGGGCCAGGGAGGTGGCTCGGGAGTTTCCCACCCCTCGACATCCAGAGGGTGGAGATGCTTTTGGTGAGGTGAAGAGCCGGGCGCCCTTGCCCGAGAGTTTTAAGCCCCGTAAAGGGCGCAAGGAGAGGGTGAAAAGCAGGGGGCTTAAAGAGATCTTCTTCGGTGAAGAGGTGATAGACGTTTCGGATGTGGAGCAGTTGGTGGATTACTCTCAGGCTCGGGCTGTAGCGGAGATGCTCCGCTATTATGGCCACAGGGTGGCCGGTCCTTCGGTGGCCATGAGGAACGGTATAGCCCTTGTCCAGGAATTGGTGGCCCGGGAGGGTTTTGAGGCCATCACAGGTCAGCCTATTGGCAATTTGGCCCTGCCCAGGAGTTTCGAGGTGGCGGCTGCAATGAACCGCATGAGGAGTCTGCGGGTCAGATTTGTGGGTTAGAGGGTCATTTCCTGGTCCTCTCTGCCTTCTGGGCGAGGCTTTGTATAAGGTCCTTTAAGGGCTCAAGCCTCTCTGTCCACAGCCTCCTGTACTGAGTGGTGTCGCCACCGTAGCCCTTCATCCTCTTGGGTTCCAGCTCTAGGCAGGAGACAAATGTGGTGTTGGCCGTACCCACCAGTAATCGGGAGGTCCTTTCCTGGTGAGGGGAAAGGCTCGTTTCTCTTTTGAGACGACTCAGGGCCTGGAAGACCTCTTCCAGCAAGGTGGCCATTTCTTCTCTCTCTTTAGTGGAGAGGTCTTGGATAATGGAATAGAAGTTGCCCATGTAGCTGGGAGTATGGAGGAGTCTCTTCATCTCCAAGACCCTCTCCTCCAGGAGGGAAAGTCTTATAGCCAGAGTCTTCTTTAACGTGGTGTTCAAGAGGCGCTATCCCCCTTTCAGGGCCAGGCGGACTCTTTCCACTAGGTGTTCGTGGAAGGTGTTGGTTCTTTCTATAACCGAAACCAGGGCTTCTTTACACCTTAGGGAAGTGAACCAATCTTCTCCTTGGAATCCTTCGATAAGCTTTTCCAGGGAGGTTTCGTCTATGTAGCCCCTATGGACCAGGGCAAGGGCGGCTTCTACTCCCAGGTCTTGGTGATCCAAATAGGACTTCAAGATTTCTATGCTACCTTCCCACGTCATCAGTCCCAGGAGATCGATTATCTTCTTTCTCCTGAGGAGGCTTCCAGGGGTTTCTTCGCCGCTTTCCTTCTTTTGGGCATGTTTGAGGCTCCTTACCAGCTTGGGTATGATCTTTTCGCCATAGTGGAGGAGGGCGCCTTTGGCTCCTCCGCTCTTGGTGTCATCTTCCAGCATCTCCAGGAGATAGGGGATGGCTTCGGGGTCCCTTCTTCTGGCCAGAACCCGGGCGGCACCTAAGAGTTTATACCTTTCCAGGACTGTCAGGAGAGTGTGTCTCACCCTGGAGGAGGAAGGGGAGATATCCATCAAGACAGAGGCTATATGGTCTTTCAGTATCTCTTCGGCCAGCCTTTCGGAGGAATCATCTGGGGTTGCCCAAGGTTTGAGAAGGAGTTCTTCCAGAAAGTCAAAGGCATTGGGATCTATTCTCACCAGTATGTCCACGGCCCTCACCCAGGCGGGGGTGGAGCTTCGGGGAGGAGAAGAGACGAAGCTCCTCAGTTCTTCTATGGCCTCTTTTCCTCGGGATACCAGTTCCTTCTCCGCCTGGAGTTCTTCCTTAGGATTATCCAGTTGCCTTATTAACTTTTTAATTTCCATCTTTAGTCACCCTCCTGTATCTTCGCAGATATTCCCTGTGGGCTTCTTCCAAGAATCGATAGGCCTCTTCTTTGTCCAGCCATCCCTTTACGTTGGTGATCCTCTTGTATGTCTCGAAGAAGTGCTGAATCTCACTCAAGACGGCTTTTTTAACTTGGGATAGGTTTGTGACATCTTCCATTCTAGGATCTTTGACGGGAACAGCCAGAAGTTTGCTATCTACGCCCAGTTCGTCAGCCATTTCCAGCAGGCCTATAGGTCTCACCTCCACCACGCATCCTGGAAACAAGGGATCGTGTAAGAGGATGAAGACGTCCACGGGGTTGACAGTATTTCCCAGGGTCTGGGGAACGAAGCCATAGTTTCCAGGGTAGCGGGCAGAGGTCTTGAGTATTCTGTCCAGTCGGAAGATGCCCTGATGGATGTCGTATTCGTATTTGGTTCTGCTGCCTGCTGGTACCTCTACCACAGTTCTCACCCTTTGGGGAAAGTTTTCCCCTTTGTCAATGTGAAACAAGTTCTGCATATTTCTCACCCCCTTTGGGTGTTACTTTATAGCCTCCTTCCATTATCTCGAGGATCCGCAGGGCGTAGAAGGTGGTGTCTATGAAGGGGACTCCTCCCGGTGCCCTGGCAAAGCCCCCCTTTTTGCTTTGGCTGTTGAGGACAAAGGCTCTGGTTTCTTTTCTATGGTTTGGGAGCCATTCTAAGGCGTGGTAAAGGCGATAAGCAAAGTAGATGTGTTCCAGGAAGGAGGTGGTATGGGGCTTGCATCCGTATCCCCCGTCGGGATTGTAGCAGGCTTCCAGGTGTTTCCGAAATCTGATGGTAGTCACTTCTCTACCAAACACGGCAGCCACTCTCATCTTTCTCCACAGCCTTTACAAAGTGTCTATAGGTTCAATGTCCAAGGTCACTTCCTGGGCTTCTTGGTTTAAGAGGTCCACCAAAGGTGGCCAACTTACTCCTTCTTTCGAAGCCAGGGCCAAAATGCGGCCGAAGAAGTCCAGCTTTCTGGCGTTGGCCTTCACCCCTGGCAGGGCTTTTTCTATCTCTTCTGTTACCCTATGCCAGGGTATTTCCAGGCCTACCCTTTTGTAGAGGCGGAGCCTATAGTACAACACTCTCCCCGTGGGATCAGGATCCCACCCCTCTCTGTTCAGCCACTCTTTGGTGGAGGAGTAGCTCTTATCAACTTTTAGAATGTCCAGGGCCTGGATGGCGAAGTAGGTGTCTTCAATGCCCGAAGGCACCGTCCAGGCGAAGGCAAAACCTCCCGAGGGTTTCTCCAAGGCCAGGAGATACTCTATCACCTCCCTTTTTTGGTCGTCAGGTATCAAGCCGCCCTCTCCAATACGGTTTTCAGCTGTTCTTTGATGCCTTTCAACAGGGACTTTCTAGTAGCCAGTTCTTTAAGGGCTGCCTCTGCCTCTTCCTGGCTTTTCTCCCTGAGATTCATGGCCTTATGGACCGCTTCCTCAACGAAGGCTACCGTCTGGTTCATTTTTTGTTCCATGCCCCAGCGCAGCTCCATGGCACTTTTGGTTATACGATCTACAAAGTCAGATCTCACCCTGCCGCAGTTCATGTCCACCTTTTCTGGGAGCTTTTTCTGGAGCTCCCCTTTGATCTTCTTGTGGACCACAGTAGAGGGGAGGATAGAGTAGGAGATGAATTTGCCTGCCCCTTCCAGATCCAAGAGCTTGGGGCGATCCTCCAACTTATACCACAGGGCCGACTCTTCGGTGATAGTCTCTTCCACCTGGAAACGCTCCAGGGGAATCTCGAAGAGCTCCGCCGCCAGAGCCATGAGGCGATCTATGATGTCGTTCACCTTGTCGGCGAAGCGGCGGGCGATCCGGCTGTATTCAACATTCACTTTTTCGTTTTCTTGGATCACCATCTGGTCGAACTCTTTCACCAGAATCTCTTTCATGGCCTGGTCCAAGAGTTTGGATAGCTCCAGGGATCCCCTGTGCTTGTTCTCCTGGAAAACTTCCAGGAGCTTGGCGTAGATTTTTGGGATTTTCTGGGTTTGGAAGCGTTCCATGTCCATGTTGACGATCTTAATGAGGGAGTCTATCTCCCCTTTGAAGAGGAACTCGCTGTCTCGCCTTTCCTGGGCGATTTCACCTTTGATCTCTTGAAATCTCCTGATTTTTTCTTCCAGTTCCTCCAGAGGAGTGGTGGCTGCTTTGATTTCCAGCTCTACCTGGAAAAGGAGGGTGGAGAGAAGGGAGAGGACCTTGTTGGACGAAGACCGCAACACAATGCTCCCTTTCTCTTTCAAAAGGAAGTCTTCCAGGGCCACCTCTAGGTCTGTGATGCCGCTTTGGGCTACCCTTTCCTCGTCCCTGCTGGTGCGCCCCTCCAGGGCCATCTTGGCCGAGAGGGGGTATATGGGGATGTGGTTGGATCCCAAGGCCTCTTTGAGGTTGCCCAGGGCGAACTCCATGACCTCCTGGAGGTCTTCGGAGTCCACGTAGTCCACCTTGTTTAGTACGAAAAAGATCCTTTCCACATGGGGGTAGACGTCCTTTAAGAAGGCGATCTCTTCTTTGGACAGGGGTGGGTCTACGGTGAGAAGGAACACCCCGGCGTCCACCCGGGGGAGGAAGCCGTAGGTGACATCTGTATTGTTCTCGTAGAGGGAACCCACTCCAGGGGTGTCCACCAGAATGATGCCTTTCTTCAAGATGGGAGCAGGGTGAAGGACTCGAACGAACTTTACGCCTTTTTCATTCTTGGGATTCTCTTTTTCGGTGACGTATAGACGGATATCTCGAGGTTCGATCTTCTTGATGCGCCCGTCTATGAAGTGGACTTCTGTCTCCTTTTGGGGCCCGTACTCCAAAAGGGTGACGATGGATGTGAGGGGTAGAATGGCGGAAGGGAGGAGTTTTTCACCCAGCAAAGCGTTTATGAAGGTGGTTTTGCCCCTCTTGAACTGGCCTAGAACCACCAGATTGAATTTGTTCTCCCTTAGCTTTCGCTCTACCTCCGTCAGCACCTCCCGATCCTGCCCTTGGACCATGGGTGCTAGGGTGGCTACAGCCTGGGTTATCCTTTCTCGGGCTTCCTCAAAGTGCATTACACACCCCCGCAGGTTTGGTGGGATGGCCCCTTTTATTTGTTGCGATTGTTGCGGTTGCATGCCTCTACCTCCTGGGTTTGGGGTAGAGGTCATCAGCCGGTAAAGCGGCGGTTAAAGGCGGACCTCATCGCCTGTTCTGGAGGAAATTCTAAGGAAAAGGTGAAGAGATTGCAATGGGTAAGGGGAGAAGGAGTTTTTTTCAGCTTCCTTGACCATTTTGGCTCCTGTTGTCGGGGGGTGGTTCCCGATGGGAGTCTCACAATATCAGGTGCGCGATCCAAATAACTAACAGAGCCGCCAGGAAGGTGGTCTTGCTTAGTACGATTCCTTTTTCCATGTCCTCCAGGTGGGGTGGTTCTCCTCGACCCATCCAAGGGCGCTCCATCCTCTTCCCGGAGTAGTAGCAGGGTCCCCCCAGCTTGATTTCCAGGGCCCCCGCCATGGCCGATTCGGGGTATCCAGCGTTGGGGCTGGGGTGGATGGAAGCCCACTGGCGGATGCCAGATAGGACCCTTGAGGGTGGGGAGAACCCCAAGTACCAGGCGCTTGCCGTCATGAGAAGGGCTGTAAGACGGGATGGCACGATGTTTAAAAGGTCGTCTAGTCTGGCGGCGGCCCGGCCAAATTGTATGTGGGTAGGGGTCTTGTATCCCACCATGGAGTCCATGGTGTCGGCTGCTTTGTAGAGCATGGCCAAGGGTACCCCTCCCAAGGCTAGGTAGAAGAGGGGGCCTATGATGCCGTCGGAGGTGTTCTCAGCCAGGGTCTCCATGGAGGCGATGAAGATGTCCTTTTCTTCCATGGGCTCTGTGTCTCGGGAGACCAGCCAGGATAGGCGTCTTTTGGCTTCTTCCAGTCGGCCTTCTTTCGCTAGACGGGTGGTGCCCTCCACTTCCCGCCATAGGGCTCCCCCTGCCAGGGCCGTGTAAGCCAGGTATGTCTCCACCGCTCCTCTGAGCCAGGGGTGTATTTGGGAGGCCATAGAGAGGGCTGCCAGGGTGGTGACTGTCACCGTTGTCAACACTCCCAAAACCATGAGGAGGCCTTGACCTTGAGGTGGTAGTGGAAGGCGGCGGCATACCTTTTCACCCAATGTGGTGAGATGACCCATGAGCCTCACGGGGTGAAAAGGGTAGTGGGGGTCTCCAAAAAGGATGTCCAAAAGGGCAGCAGCTGCTAGTTCCAGGGGATGGATAGGGGCCATGACTCCTCCTTGTCTCTCTGGTCTTCGGACCGACCCATTCCCGCATTTACCCTTTCACGCTTTTACCCATCCACCTTTATAGGGTCTGGAAGCATCTTTTGGGAAGGCCCTGTCTGTGGTAGAGGGAGAGCCATGGTGAAGAGACTGAGGGCAGCCCTGGCTTTTCTCACCCTTCTTCCCGTGGGAGGAGATGTTCTTGATTCCCAGGAAGTTGGAGGGATGGTGACCTTCTTTCCCCTGGTGGGGATGATCCTGGGTCTTCTGGTAGCTGTTGTGGCCTGGTTCCTCGTTTCTGTCTTCCCCTCTGTGGTAGGGGCGGGTCTCCTCTTGGCCTTCGCCGTGGTTCTCACGGGGGCCTTCCATCTCGACGGCCTGGCCGACGTCTTCGATGCCCTGGCCCTGGGACGGGGAGAGGAGGAGATCCTTGCTATTATGAAGGAGAGTACGGTGGGGGTCTTCGGCCTTTCGGCTCTGATTCTGGACCTCTTGGTGAAGTACGGGGTAATGGTGGTTCTCCTTGGAGATAGGCTCTATAGTCCCCTGGTGGCGGCTCCTTTAATAGGGCGTTGGTCCTTGGTTTACCTGGCCCATCGCTTCCCCGCTGCCCGGGATATGGGATTGGGGGCCATGGTGGTGGGGGCCGCCCAGGAGATGGTGCTGGCCCGGGCCACCCTCTGGCTATTGCTATTGCCTTTTCTGGGGTGGAGATTCGTCCTGGCCTGGATCCTGGTAGTGCCTTTCCTGGAGGGCTACGGCAGGTTCTGGAAAGACAAAATAGGCGGCCTGACAGGGGATGTCATGGGAGGGGGATGCGAAATGGTAGAGGTGCTTGTCTATCTGGTGGCCTTGATGGGGAGGGTGTGATGGAGGACCACGGCGGCAATGTCCTGGAGGTGGCCAAGAAAATGGGGGTAGAGCCCCAGGAGATCCTGGACTTCAGCTCCAATCTCAATCCCCTGGGTCCTCCCCCAGGCGTTGCTGAGATCCTGGCTTTTCTGGGGAGCCGGGTGGAGACTTGGGCTTACCATCCCCCTCTCTTTCCCTGGGAGTTGAGAAGGGCTCTGGCCCACCGTCTGGACCTGAAGGAGGAGTGGGTCCTGCCCGTTCCTGGAAGTGCCTGGGCCATCTACGAGGTGGCTAAGGTTTTTCGGCCCCAGGGGGTGGCATTGTCCCAACCCACTTTTGCTGACTATGCCCGGGCTGCCCGGGCTGTTGGGTCCAGGCTTAAGGAGCTTACTTTACGGGAAGACCGGTCCTTCAAGCTTTGTCTGGGGGAAATGGCCTGGAAGGTGGAAGACGAGACGGATCTGGTTTTTGTCTGCAATCCCAACAACCCCACGGGCTACTACATGCCCGAGGACGAGCTGGAGGCTCTGGTCCGCTGGTGCCGAGACAAGGGCTGTCTGGTGGTGGTGGATGAGGCCTTTCTCCCATTTTTGGACCGCAAGGGTATGGCGCCTGTCGTAAGGGAATATCCAAATCTCCTGGTCCTGGGTTCCTTCACCAAGATCTACCGTCTCCCCGGTATCAGGTTGGGTTACGTGGTGGCTCCTCCCAACATCGTTGAAAAGCTCCTGGCCGGTATGCCTCCCTGGAGCTTCGGGTCTCTGGTCCAGGAAGTGGGGGTGGCCTGCCTTAGGGAGGAGGGTTTCGTGGAAGAGAGCCGGGCCTATTGTCGTGGAGAGATGGCCTTCCTCTCCCAGGCCGTGAGGGACGTGGGCCTTAAAGTTTTCCCCTCCACCGTCCACTACTTCCTCTTCAAAGCCCCGTCCGATTTGGCAGACAAACTCTTGGAGCATAAAATTCTTGTGCGAGACTGCTCTACCATCCCCGGCCTGGGCCCTGGCTTCTACCGCCTAGCCCCCAGAACCCGAGGGGACAACGAAAAGTTGGTGGGGGTCATGAGGGAGGTGTTGGGGTAGGGGGATGGTTTCGGGCAAATTTATGGTTGTGTAGTATGACATGGCCAATTCTGGAGAGGCTTGTCACAGGCTGTCATGGAAGAAAGCCAAGATTCAAGGCCTGACCCCAGAGGTGCTGTTCTCGGCTCTGGATTTTTTCTCCTTTTCTTCTTGCTATTTGGAAAAATCTCGGATATTTTTTCGGTATCTAATTAAAAATCTCTGAGAAAAATTATGTTAATGAGAAGAAATCTCGTAAACGGTATTTTGAGGGACCTGGACAATCCTTACATATTAATTGTAGTGGGAGCTAGGCAGACGGGAAAAACCTCTCTGCTTTTGTACTTGCAGGAAAAGGTCCTGACGGACCGAAAGGTGAGCTATGTTTCCTTGGAGGATCCGGAGTTTCTGAGCCTTCTGAACGCTCATCCGGAGAACCTCTTCGATATAATAGGGTCCAGCCCTGAGAGACATCTGGTCCTTATGGACGAGATTCAGTACCTAAAGGATCCTTCCCATTTTTTAAAATACCACTTTGATTTCAACAGAGAAAAGGTGAAACTCGTGGTGACGGGTTCTTCTGCTTTTTACCTGGATCAGAAGTTTAGGGATTCTCTGGCTGGCAGAAAGCGGGTCTTCTTCCTGAAGCCGTTGAATCTGGTGGAAACCTTGCGCTTTAAAGGGATGGAAATTCCCGGTTTGACAGTGAACAGGGAAGAGTTCATTCGTTATCCCCTTTTGTACAGGAATGAGATGGCCTCGGTGCTGAGAGAGATGATGGTCTATGGTTCTTACCCGGCGGTGGTGTTGGAGAAAGATCCTCAGCATAAGAAAGAGATTCTTTCGGAGCTTGTGGATTCTTATACCAGAAAAGATATTTTGGAAGCGGGTATCAAAGCCAGGGATGACTATTTCCGCTTTCTGAAGCTTGTGGCCTTTCAAGTGGGGGGACTGCTGAATGTGACTCAGGTTGCTTCCAGTTTGGGAATAGCCAGGAGCAAGGTCGAGAGATTCCTCTTTGCCGGGCTCAAGAGTTTCCGTTTTTGCAGGATAACCCCTTTTTTCAGGAACGTACGGAAGGAGCTTTCTAAGACCCCCAAAATATATTTTTACGACTGCGGTTTCCGTAACGCCCTTCTCAGAAATTTTACTCCCTTGGAGCTCCGTGAGGATAGGGGAGCTTTGTTTGAGAATTTCATATTCAACTTTTTGGGAGACCTCTTTGATTACCAGGATATCCGGTTCTGGAGATCAAAAGATAAGAAAGAAATTGACTTCATCGTGGAACAGCAATTGGCAGTGGAAGCAAGGTACAGTGAAGCCCTGGTGCATCCTGGCCGGTATAAGGGTTTTCTGGAGAAGTACCCTTATTTTCTCTTTTACTTTCTGATTTTCGAGAGAAGCAGGAGGGAGGCCAAGCCCTTGGCAGAATCCATGAGGAAGGTCTATTTCTTGTAGGCCAGTCCTTCCTGGATGAGTCTGGCCTGGGCCTTTTGGCCCACGGGGTTCTGGGGATAGCCCCGGGCCAGCTCTTGGAGGATTTCCATCCCCTTCTTCTTTTCACCCATGTACATGTAAATGAAGGCCATCTTCAGCAGGGCATCGGGCACCTTGTTGCCCATGGGGTATTCATTCACTACCCTTTGGAAGAAGTGGAGAGCCTCGCCTGTCATGTTCTGGACATAACAACATTCTCCAGCCCAGTAGAGGGCGTTGTCGGCCAAGTCCGAAGCGGGATAGATCTGGGCTAGGAGGGTAAACTTGTGGAAGGCTAGGGTATAACGTTCTTTTTTTAGGAGGGCCATGGCTTCCTGATAGAGGAGGTCTTGGGGAGACGGTGGGGATGGTGGCTTCTGCCCTTTCACCGGGGGAAGGGGCTCCACCTCCGTGGGAGGCACGGGAGGAGTGTAGGGAAGCATGTTTTCCCGGAAGGTATGCCAGAGATAGAGCTGGGCCTCGGTGATGGTCTGGTCCATGTTGTAGATGAACTCGCTGTGCTTGGCCCCCTCTTTTCTGGCGGCATATAGGGCCGCCTGTTGTCCAACACCGGCTGGGGTGAAGCTGGGGGCACAGCTTGTCAAGGCCAAGCATAGGCCCAGGAAGATAAGGCCCAAGGCTGCCTTTTTCTCCATCACCCTTTGCAGAAAGGCCTCTCCTTCAATGGCCTCACTTCCTCCACCTTGAAATGGAGGGCGTGGCGGATTTCCTTGGCCAGGGAGGTGTAGCCCATGGCGTGGAATCGCTCTTTCCACTTCTCCAGCCACTTCCCGGAGGTCTCGTCTTTTGCGAGGCGCAACCGGATCCTCACCCCGTTCCAGTCTTCCTGTGGGACATACATGAACATGGCCCGGGGGTTCTCCGTCAGGTTTTTGTATGTGAGGCGCTGGGTGGTGCCAAAGACCAGGGTGCCTTCGGAAGTGATGATGGGTGGGCTGTATATGGCCAGATTTACCCATCCCTCTCCGTCGGCAATGCCCATGACGCCTATCCCCTCCTTTTGAAATAGCCTTTCCAGGTCTTTAAGATCCATCTTTTGCCTCCCTGAAATGATTCCAGCCCCGGGGTGAGAGGAGTCTCTCTTCCCCTTGGGGGGTGACTAACCATCGTTCCTCTTCTTGGGGTAGAACCTCTCCAATGATGGTCACAGGAATGCCGGTGGTTCTTTCCACCTCCTCTGCCAGTTCCTCGGCTTCCTCGGCCGGTGAGGTGAAGCACAGCTCGTAGTCTTCCCCACCTTCCAAGGCCAGGAGCCATGGAGGGGTACCCAGGAGCTGGCCCAGCTCCTCTAGGGCAAAGGAGAAGGGAATTTTTTCTGCCCAGATGCGCACCCCTACCCGGCTGGCCTCACAGATGTGGAGGAGGTCCTGGGCTAAACCATCACTGATGTCCAGCATGGCAGTGGCCTTGCCGGTTCTAGCAATGGCTTGGCCTTCCCTTACCCTTGGGGTGGGGGTCAACAGGGCCGTCAGTAAGGCCTCTGCCCTTTCGGGAGTTAGCTTTTCCCTGAGGTCTTCCTGAGTCAACAGAAAGAGTCCCCCCTTGGCATTGCCCAGTTGGCCTGTCACCAGGACTTTGTCTCCCGGTCTTGCCCCCCCTCTCAGGAGGAGTTCCTCTTTTTTAACCCTTCCCGTGAGGAACAGGTCTACTACCTGGGGACCCTGGGTGTGGGAGAGGTTGCCGCCGATGATGTCGGCTCCATGTCGGGAGGCTCCTTCCCCTAGACCTCGGTAGAATTCGTCCACCCATTCCACGGAGGTCTCGGCCCTGAGGGCCAGGGATACCAGGAAGTGGAGGGGTTCGCCTCCTTTGGCTCCGATGTCGCTGAGGTTCACTGCGGCAGCCTTGAGTCCCAGCTGGTAAGGGGAGACGGAGGGCAAAAAGTGGGTGTTTTCTACCTGGATGTCGCAGGTGAGGAGGAGGTAGTGTTTTCCACCTGTGTCCACCACAGCCACGTCGTCTCCCACCCCCACCACCACGTCCCCAGAACATGGGGGCAGAAGCCGGCCGATCCTTTTTATAAGACCAAACTCTCCCAGGTCTTTGATCCGCATGTCTTAAAGCATACACGGTGGAGGGGGGATATGGGAAGGAGGTTTTGCTTTTCGTTGAATTTGGCGGCCATAGACTGGTAAAGGGTTTGAAAAGGGGGAAAAGATGCCTGGCTGGATTGTAAAAACCTCACTGTGTGTCCTTATTTTGGTAGGGGTGACCTTGCTTGTCTGGAACTTCTCCACCGTGGTGGATAGGGTCTTTGTCTTTTACCCTGATAGGAGGCTGCGGATCACTCCGGCTCAGGTGGGTCTGGATTACCAGGACCTATGGATAGAAACATCCGATGGTGAGCGTCTCCACGGTTGGCTGGTGAAGGCGGAGACCCATGCTCCCCTCCTTCTCTTTTTCCACGGCAACGCCGGAAATATTGGTGACAGGGTGGAAAACGTGGCCCTTTTGGTGAGGGCGGGCATTTCCGTCCTCATCTTCGACTACCGGGGATACGGCAAGAGCAGTGGCAAGCCCACGGAGGAGGGGGTGTACACTGATGGGTTGGCGGTTTACGAGTATGCCGTGAAGACTCTGGGCTATGGGCCCCAGAATATAGTCCTTTTTGGTCGATCTTTGGGGGCGGCAGTGGCTGCCCACTTGGCTTCCCGGGTGGAGGTGGCGGGAGTGATACTTGAGTCGGCCTTCACCAATCTCAAGGACCTGGCTTGGGTCCATTATCCCTTCATCCCGGGCAAATTCTTGGTAAAGCACAAGTTTGACGTCTTGGAGATGGTGAAGGGGATGAAAGCCCCTCTGTTGGTAATCCACGGTGATCAGGATGATCTGGTGCCCGTGAGGCTGGGGGAGAGGGTCTATGGGGCTGCCCCGGGGGCCAAGGAGTTCTATGTGGTACCAGGGGCAGGCCACAACGATACGGATGTAGTGGGGGGTGAGCCCTATTTCAGGCATCTTTCCTCCTTCGTTTACAGGGTGACGGGGAAGAGTTAAGCCTTGCCCACCAGCCTTAAGAACTCTCCTTCCTTGACGGTCTTTATTCCCAGTTGCTGGGCCCGTTGGAATTTGGAGCCGGGATTTTCACCCACCACCACCAAGTCCGTTTTGCGGGACACGGAGTTAGAGACAGTACCTCCCAGTTCTTCCACAAGGGCCTTGGCCTCATCTCTGGTCATGGAGGAGAGGGCCCCGGTGAAGACCACCACCTTGCCTGCCAGGGGGCTCTCCTTGGTCTGGATCTCTTCCTTCACCTTGAGGCCTGCTCGGAACATCCTCTCTACCGTATGGAGATTCCTGGCCTCCTGGAAAAAAGAGACAACGCTTCGAGCAGTCTCAGGCCCTATCCCTTTGATATTCAACAGCTCTGTGTGGGTGGCATGGGCAAGGCTTCCCCAGGTGCCGAAGTGCCTGGCTAGGACCTGGGCCGTGTATTCACCCACGTTGGGGATGCCCAGGGCATAGATAAACCGGGCCAAGGTGGGGTTCTTGGAGCCCTCGATGGCCTCCAGGAGGTTCTGGGCCGATTTCTGGGCGAACCCGGGGAGCTCCAGGAGGTCTTTCATCTTCAGGTAGTAGACGTCCGCCAGGTCCCTCACCAGGCTCTTTTCCACCAATAGTTCTGCGGTCTTGCCCCCCAGTCCCTCAATATCCATGGCTCTCCGGGAGGCGAAGTGTTTGAGGGCTTGGACCAACTTGGCTGGGCAGGAGATGTTGACGCACTTGTAATAGGCTCCATCTTTCACTGCCTCCGCTCCGCAAACGGGGCACCTGTCCGGAGGCGGAATGGGCCTTTCCCGGCCTGTCCGTTTTTCTTTTATGACCATGACCACCTCGGGGATGACGTCCCCCGCCCGCTGAACCAGAACGGCGTCCCCCACCCGGACATCCAGGCGTTCCACCTCGTCGAAATTGTGGAGGCTGGCCCGGCTTACTATGACGCCTCCCACTTCCACGGGTTCCAGGATGGCAACGGGCGTGATGGTCCCTGTCCGGCCCACGTTATAGATAACGTTTACCACTTTGGTGGTGCGCTGGCGGGGTTTGAACTTGGCTGCCAGGGCCCATCGTGGAGATCGGGCTGTGGTGCCCAGGTTCTCCCACAACTCTAAGGAGTTCACCTTTATCACCACCCCGTCCAGCTCGTATTCAAAGTGGTCCCGTTCTTCTTCCAGGCTGCGGTGGAACTGGATCACCTCTTCGATGCCCCGACAGAGTTTCCTGGGCTGGGAGACCTTGAAACCCAGGTCTTCCAACATGTCCATTGCCTTCCAATGGGTTTTTAGCTCCACCCCCTCCACTAGACCCACACCCCAAGCCACAAAATCCAAGGGTCTGGTGGCTGTGATGTTGGGATCTAGTTGCCGTAGCGAGCCAGCAGCTGCATTTCGGGGATTGGCAAAGGGTTTCTCTCCCCGTTTGACCAACTCCTGGTTCAGCTTCTCAAAGTCGGTCCGTCTCATGAGGACTTCGCCTCTCACTTCCAGGTAGGATGGGGCCCCATCCTTTTTCAAAAGGCGCATGGGCACGGTGCGGATGGTCCTTACGTTGGGGGTGACGTCCTCGCCCACCACTCCGTCTCCTCGGGTAGAAGCCAGGGAGAAACGTCCGTCCCGGTAAACGATCTCGCAGGATAGGCCGTCAAACTTGGGTTCGGCCACGTACTCTATGACGGCGTCAGGGCCTAGACCCAGGAAGCGTTTGGTCCGAGCGTCAAATTCCCGGATCTCGTCTTCATTGCGGGCGTCTTGGAGGGAAAGCATGGGGATGGAGTGGGTGACTGTGGCAAAGCCATCCCTGGGTGGAGCGCCTACCCTTTGGGTGGGGGAGTCAGGGGTGATCAGCTCGGGAAACCGCTTTTCCAGCTCCTTGAGCTGCCGCATGAGCTCGTCGTACTCCTCATCGGATATGACGGGATCGTTGAGGACGTAGTACCTATAGTTGTGGTAGTTGATCTCGTCCCTCAGCTTTTCCACCAGCTTTTTGGCTTCTTCTAGCGTCACGGCTCCCCCCCTCTGGTTTTCTATCCTTGTTAAATACATTAATATTCTGCGGGGTGGGTGGAAACAACAAGGGTGGGGTCCTTTTCAGGTGGCTGCGGCCTTTAGCCCTTCGGTTAGCAGGAACTCTCCCAGCACTTGGCAGGCCTCCTGGACCTTCCATAGGTGGCGCTGGCGGGGACCTGCTATGTTGCTCATGGTCCTGATCTCCACTAGGGGCGCTCCGTAGTGGGCGGCCACGTGGGCCACGGCGGCCCCTTCCATGTTCTCGCACAGGACCCCGGGAAACAGGTCCTCCAGCTCCCGGGCCCGTTGGACCGTGCCCGTGATGGCTGAGAGGGTGGCGAAGGGGCCTCTGGGGAGGTCCAGGTCAGGGGGAGACCAAAGGGGGAACCGGTGGTAGAAAGTTTTCTCTCCCGTCTCGAGGTAGGGGGTATCCATGTCCCTGGGGGTGAGCCAGCCCTTCTCTGTCAAGCACCCTTCGTCGGCGTAGATCTCCTCCGTGGCCATGGCCAGGTCCAGGGGCTTCAATCCCGAGGAGGGCATGGCCCCGGCCACACCGATGAGGAGAAGGAGAAAGGGCCGCCATTTCTCCAGGATCATGGTCGTGGCCACGGAGGCGTTCACTTTGCCCACTCCCGTCTCCACCAGGAGAATCTCCCGATCCTCCCAATGACCCCGAAAAACCCGCCTCCACGGCTCACCCAAGAGGGTAGCCTGTAGAGGCCCCACCAGGGGCTCCAACTCCTCCCAAGTAGCAGCCAAAATGGCCAGGGGGATTTTTCTCTCCTTTGATTCTGTCACCTAGCCCCTCCAACTCACGCCCACTCATACTCAAAGAGCTCGGCCTGCTCTAAAACCGTCTTAGTGGCCTTCTCCTGCTTATCGGGCGGGTACCCATACTTTCGGAGGTGACGTTTCACCATGACTCGCAGTCTGGCTTTGACTGTGGGGAACAGACGGGCTTTTGTGGTTATAGAAAAGAACATCAGTTCCGACGACCACTACCTTTCTGGTTCTCGCCACTCCACCATTAGCCACACTTGAGAAAGACCAAAGAGCTCAGAAGGCAAGTCCTGGCTTTCCCTCGAGCGCTATTCTTTCCCATTTTCTATCATCTCCACGTCTGCTTCATCAAGGGGCTCTTCCACCAGGAGTTCCCCCAGTTTTTCAGCCTCCTGGAACCAACCCCAATGTGAGCTGCAGATCCTTCTCTCTGTCCCCCCTCCCTATCACTTTCCCCGGATGCTTTGTCAAAAGAGCCATTATCCCGTCTGCTATGGCATAGTA
>JAJSAC010000043.1 GCA_024274915.1 Thermodesulfobacteriota bacterium | reverse complement strand
TGATATGCCTGACGAGCCTTGTTCTGCCCACCTTTGCCCTTACTCTATGGTGTTGTATGCCATATGTCAATCCTGGGTTTTT
Source organism: Thermodesulfobacteriota bacterium (assembly GCA_024274915.1). Classification (GTDB taxonomy): domain Bacteria; phylum Thermosulfidibacterota; class Thermosulfidibacteria; order Thermosulfidibacterales; family B14-G1; genus B14-G1. The sequence goes on along the minus strand of JAJSAC010000043.1, from coordinate 41,215 downwards.
TAATGGTCTGGGCAGCTGTTGCCCCTATGGCTTATCAGATTCGCCTTGGAAGGTCCCTGATAGACTCGGGGTGTCTATGTAAAACCTTGACGAAGTGCTGTACTGGTTTGCTAATTCACTGGGCCAGCCGGTTTTACCCGGCGGTGGTGGGGGCAGTTCTTTTAAGGTTGGACAGCGCATGATTTTTCCGGTTTTTTGTTTTCCCTTTCCAGAATTTCCTCATACCACTTAAGGTAGTCATCTACCATGCGGTTTAGATTGAATCTTCTTTGGGCCTCTTCTGCTGCGGCCTTTCCAAACTGTTCCAGCAAAGGTGTATTGGACAAAAGGGCACCCACGGCCTGGGCCATGGATTGGGGATCTCCTGGGGGCACCAGGAGACCTGTTTTTCCAACTTCTATTTGCTCGGGTATGCCTCCTACAGCTGTAGCTACTACTGGCGTCCCGCAGGCCATGGCTTCCAGTACGGTGGTGGGAAAGTTCTCGGCTTCCACTTTTGCAGCGTGAAGGAAAATGTCCGCTGCCTGATAGAATGAAGAGATTTTTTTCGCTTTTTTTTGATACCCTGCATAAGAGATCCTCACTTTTCCCAGGGTTTCGTCGGGTCCTTCATCGCCAACGCAAAGTAGTAGCAACTCTTGGGAGTGATCTTGTTGGGCTAGATATCGTATTGTGTGCTCTATTGTGGGGTAATCTTTGAAGAAACTCTTCTTGAGCCTGTTTCCAACAAAGAGCAGCACAGGTGTCTCTTGCTTCAGCCCTAAGGCTTTTTTAGCCTCGCTTTTGCTGGTGGGCTTGAATATGGACAGATCGATTCCATTTGGTATGACGCGGCCTTCCACGATAGAAGGAGACAAAATGGATTGTTCAACTCTCTTCATAAGCCACTGGCTTGGAGTGCTTATGAAGAGTTTACATGTAGCCAGAATATCCCGTTTTCTTTTCCAATTATAAGAGGAGGCATCTCGCTTTATTTCAGGATATACTTTTAAGTAAGGGCATTCTTCACAACCAGTTTTCCAGCGGTTACAGTCTAAAAAATACGCGCAGTACCCTGTTAATAACCACGCATCGTGGAGTGTAACAACGGTTGGGACAATATGGCTTAGCCGGGGTAGGGCATTCAGGTCAAAGTAGTCACCGTGGAGGTTATGACAGTGGAGGATGTCCGGGGGCTTGGGGAGCAGGTCCAGGAGCTTCCAGGTGCCAGGGAAATGGAAGTCTTCTCGGCCCAAAAGAATATCAAGTGATCGCTTGGGCTGGCCTATCATGGGGATCCAGCCTTTTTGCCTGTTGAGTCCTATGCTTTCCAGCGCTGGTGATAGTAGATTACCTAGGGTGAACCATAGGTGGGCCCATCTCCCTCTGCTTTCGTCGTTGGGTATGGACAGTACGTAGGGCGAGTTGCCTTGTTTATGGCCTACGGCTAGCCAAGAGGATAATCCTCGTTTTCTGTATGCCTGGAACAACTCCCAGGCTATCTTCTCGGCACCACCTCCCAGATCTCTAGAATTGACTTGGAGAATACTAAGGGGTCTACGCAAGTTTCACCACCTTACCCAAAGCCCTTTTTGTCATGTCTCGTACCTGGAATATACCCTTGTCCACGTAACTGCCGATCCTGAGGAGAGTGCGTTTGGCAGCGTAGCTGCTGGATTGCAAGAGGTTTTCTATATCCTGGGTGGGCCTCATCTCAATTTTCAGTCTTCCCTCTTTTATGTCTTTCATCATTGCCATTACTTGGGGAGGGTGGGTGCCTTCGAACCTTTCCAGCCAACTGGGATAATCGTAAACATTATGCACCCGAAAGGGGTTTTTCAGTGATAAAAAGCATTCTCTGGCCCACGATATGGCCCTGTGGCGTTTTGCCCAGTCTGCATGAAGATAGTATGTGCACTTATCCAGTACTTGCCTGGGGAACAGCAGGGAGTAGTGGTATAGGTATATTCCTTTTTTCTCCAGGTCCTTTCCTTTGATCCATTTTATGGACCGCAAGTCTCTGCCATCTGGGTCGTGCACCGTGGGAGGCCGATGGGTTACGTATCGGTAACCAGGACCCCATTTGAATACTCTGTGATAGATTCTTGCTCCCCTTCTCAGGTACCAGCCATCGGCGATGTAATCTGGACTTCCCCAAAAAGTGAGCATGGGAAAAGAGACGGCGGTGATGGATGGATCTTCTTTCAGCATCTTTAGAAGCGTTTCCATGTCTTCTGGCTTGTAGAATTCGTCAATGTCCACCTGCCACAAATATTCCCCAGTGGCTCTTTTGGCGTAGGCTTGGCTTTGCTCGTCCTTTTCTCCCGGCCAGAAGCCATCGGGATACCCCTCATCCTCGGCGGTGACAATGATGAGTTTGTCTTCAGGGTCTTCCTCCTCTTTGAATCTTATCAAGGTTTCCAGGGTACCATCGGTGGAGTGTCCTTTTTCATCGGCTATGGAAGCAGCTCCGGGTACTGCTCCTTCCACCACTATTATCTGATGGGCAAAGGGATACAAAGCCTTCAAATTGTAACGCGCGAAAGGCTCTCCGTTGAGGACAATAATGCCGAAGGAAGTTTTAGGTATGTTCATGGGATATAATTATTCAGGATAAATGAGTATTCGTAACCGCTTTCTGAAACGTGGAATATTCTATAGCCGCTTTTCACTAGAGAGAGCACCGCTTTGAATGTGTGCCATATAGGAATATCCTTGAAGAAATGGTGAAATTCTACTGCAATCTGATTGGGGAAAATGCCCTCTGATATTATGTTATTAATAACGCTATATTCGGCTCCCTCTATATCCATCTTTAAGATATCTATCTGATTATGGCCCAATTCCTTCATGATAGTCTGTAATCTTTTGACTTTGATTTTTATGGCCTTTTCCCTTGTTTTAGGTCTTTTAAGAATAGTGTGGGATATGTGGTTTGGATTTTCTGGTGGGAAAAAGTCGGCTTCTCCATCATAGTCAGCAATGCCTACCTCGAACCATCTCATTTGTGTGGGAATATTCTGCTTTTTGAGCCATTCTATTGAGCGAGGAGTTGGATCAAAAGCGAATACTTTACATCCATGTTTTTCTATGATTTCAAGGTCAAAGGTTATGTCTTCTCCTATTCCTAATGAATAGATGATGCTGTCTTTGGTAATGTTGATCGGACAAATTGTCCATCCTCCGTAAGATGAGCCAAGTCTTTCCTTGGGTATATTTTGCATTCTTGTAAATAGATACGTTAGACTAGCTAATAGTTTATTGGCCGTGGTTTTAGCGTCTGGAAGCATAGTGAAGTTTTGTAAGATTTGTTTTGATTTGCGTTTTATGAGGCTAAATATATTACATCAATCTGTGAGAAAAGCCAAGGTCACACTGGCTTTTTAGCAGCCATTTCTGGATTTCTGTCGATCATATAAGATCCTTCTACTTTTCTTTGGCGTGTCACGGTAAGGAGGTGCTCACACGTGCTGTTTCTCGAATTTCTAGCGCTTCAATACCAGTAGTCTTTCGGAATCTCTATAGCACTTACGCACGCATAGGCCTTTTGCTCTCGGCGGTGATCAGGCTCTGAGAAGCCTGACACAATAATCATCAGATCAAGGTCGCTCGTCTGGATCGGTTGTCTACAAGCGTTAGAACCAAAGAGGATAATTTGCTCTAGTTGAAGTCCTTCCGCTGACATCCGTACAACTTCCTGAAGCATTTCTGGTGAGATCTTACGATTCATAGAAGCTCCTACTATCTATTTACCAGTCAACTCTTCGGCATTACTCAAATCTAAATATACTTCCATCTGCTGGTTTCGGTCAAAATGTTCCTGGGTGTCATCCTAAATGCCTCCTCTGCCTTGAACCTTTTAAGGGTTTCCAGGGTACCATCGGTGGAGTGTCCTTTTTCATCACCTTGGAGGCAACTCCAGGTGTAGATTCTTCTACTACAATTGTGAGCGAGGGTATGCAGAGTTCTCGGATTATGACGGACAGAAGGTCCGTTATTTAGGACTAAAATACCTAAAGAAATTTGTGGTGAAGGGCTCATTGTAACAATTCTTTAAGTTAGGTATAGGCCTCTCATGTTCTATTATATTAAATGACATCAAGCTCTTGCAGAGTTACGTATAAGTTTTTAATGGATGAATCTAGTAAAGCTTTCCTCATTTCTATGAGTCGAAGTCGCTTTTGTTCCACAGATTTTTCGCTATCACTAATTGCTTTCTTTATTACACCACTCAGTTCGCCATCTTGGTATAGGTAAGATGCTTTTTCTATATTATATAAAAATGCTAACTCTTTATGTATTATAGGGATTATAGCTAATCCTATAGATATTGAAATAGAGGATGTTATTTTGTGAGAAAAATAGGCTTTATGATTGGGAAATGATTTGTCTATAAGTGGTAATATGAAGCTACTTTCGGATAATATATCGAAGAAAACCTTGTAAGGTATATTGGAATCACTAAATCTAAAGAAGGCCGATAGGCTCCTAGAGATTATTTCTTTTTTTAGTTTCTTGCCATCAGGTGTTTTGTTGTTTCCAACAAATAATATAGATAGCTCTTTTATCCCTTCAGCTGCTAAGAGATTCACCGCTTCTATCAATGAGTAGTAGTTCCTTCTGGTAAATTCTATGTTACCTTGTACGCATAACGTAGTCCTAATTTTTGGTTTGTATGGCATATGTCCTAGGAAGACAGGTGAAATCCATCGTGTTTCTATTCCAGAAGACAAATGTATATACTCCGATACGAATTTAGAAAGTGTTATGCCTTTGCGGTTTTTCTCCTCGATAAAAAAATTTTTGTAATCTGGGTCTTGGCCAACTAAGTCCCCGTTATGAATAACTGCTATTAATGGCATTTTTAATTTGTTTGTCTTTGTTAAGATGTTTTTGGGTTCGATGCTATTTACTATTATAAATTCGTAGTCTTTTAGTTTTTTAGTGCTCTCTAAAATTCCGAATCTGTGTCTAATAGAGTTTATTATTCGGTAGTTTAGCCCGCTACAGTAAATTAGAGAGTTTTTTTTCATGCTCTTTCGAGAAATGTATATGTCTACTTCTATCCCTATTTTGTTTAGTATATATACTAATGTAGAGATGGTCTCTTGATGGTAATCATTGTATTCAATTATGGCGCATTTCATATTTTATTCCTCTTCTTTTCTGAGCATCTTTGCTCTTGTGGGTCTTGGCATTCGTCTCTTTATTTTTTCTATAATAGTGTTGCTGCGGCGGCACTTTGTGAGGTTTAGCAATCTTTCTTCTGCCGATTCTATGAAGCCATAGCTTACCTGTACAGCTATTGTTTCTGCATCCATTTTTAGGCGCTGTGCTTGGGTTTTTGCGTTATCGTGTATTATGGCTGCAGAAATAATATCACTGAACCAGGTAAATCCTCCTAGTCTGGATAATCTGAGATATAGATCTAAATCCATGGCGAAATGTAGATTCTCATTTAGTTCTCCCACTTTTTTGAAGGCGGTGTAGCTAAAGAAACATGAGGGCTGATAGAAGTGTGTTTTAATGCCCCATCTAGAATAATCTGGCAAATCTAGGCCTTTTGGTATTACTACAGATAAAACTTTGCCCTTTGGTGTTTCTCTCCTACATCCACCTATCCAGGCTATAGATTCTTGATTTCGAAGGAACGTCACGGCAATTTTATAGAGGGCATTGGGTAGTAGATAGTCATCAGAGTTTATCCAGTTTATGAGTGTTCCCGTTGTTTTTGAGAAGCCTTTATTGATTGCGTGGGCTTGGCCTTTATCTTTTTTACTTTCCCAATGGGTTATCCAAGGTTCATATTTTTTTATAGTTTTTATGCTGTTATCTGTAGAGCCTCCATCAATGACCACGTATTCTAAATTTGGGTATCCTTGTAGAAGGATAGACCTAATGGTTTTTTCCAGGAAGATTCCTTGGTTGTAGCTGGGAGTGACGATGCTAATCCTGGGCCAGGAACAGCCGTTGGGCATGGTGTCCGGGAGCTGGGGACTCTCCTCGGTCCATGGCCAGCCGGTTTTACCCGGCGGTGGTGGGGGCAGTTCTTTTAAGGTTGGACAGCGCATGATGGGCTTAAAATCATTCTTTTTCTAAATCTCTAAATACAAAGGTGACTTCCATTTGTTGGTTAGGACCGTTTCACTGGCTTGTACCTAGTCCACACTTCTTCCTTCATGCTTTCGCAAACTCTCAATCTCTTCTGCCACCTCTTGGACGGTCAATCCTTTGAGCCACTCTTCTCGCTCTCGGGTGTAGTCTCCGCTTCCCATCTCGAACTGTTGTAGGAAACGGGCCATACCCACAGGTCCCAAGGCTTTTACCAGTGCCTCAATGCCTCGTTCTCTAATCTGGGCTGGCGTTATCTTTGGAGACATCATCCTTTGCCACCTCCATTAACCATAGAATAGGGTTAGAATAGGGTTTTCAACTTTTATCCGCAAGCTGTTGTGAAGTTTCTTGGCCTTGGCCAGCATTCGGTCATCGGTGGTGAGCAGTGCGTCTGCACTTCCCATTTCCGCACAGGCAATATGCAGGGCGTCAAGGGCTTTGAATCCGAGAAGCTCAAGTTCTCCAGCTCAAGCTTGGACTAGCCTGGTTACAGGTTGTTTGGTTTTGGCTATAGAGGCCAAATAGAAAACCTTATGCCGGCGATACATATTAGGGATTTGGGAGATTTCATAATCTATAGCTTCACTACCAAGAAGTCGCCATGTTCCCACTTCACAGCGTTCCAGAATGAGCAGTACAGCCTCGGCCTCCAAGCGAATGCGTTCCTGAGTTTGGTTGTCGAAGGGCCTGTTCAGGCAACACACGTCAAGGTAGATTAGCATCTCCCCCGCCTATTCAGTTTTCTTCTCCTTTTCCAGTATTTCTTCATACCACTTCAGGTAATCGTCCACCATGCGGTTTAGGTCGGATTTTCTTTAGTTATTGTGGATTTTAGGTGTTTTTCTGCAGCTCTCTTAACCCTTTCTACGGTAACCCCAAGGATACAATGAGGATGGTCGGCTATGCATTCATCGGTGCATGGCGGTTGTGGGAAATCGGGCTGTAGTATTGTAGAGATTGTCTTCCACGGTCCGAATCTTTTAGGTGAGTTAGCGCTGTAGGGGGAGCCTGTCCGGGGATGGCAGGATATTTCTATTATGGGCATGTTAACAGCTGCTGCCATGTGCATGGGTCCAGCATCGTTGCCAATGAATAGCTGGCAGTGGCTTAAAAGGGCGGCTGCTTCACGGAGCGTGGTCTGATCTGCAGTATTAACCGCGTTAGAACCCAGTAATTGCTTAAGTTCATGGCCTAAAGCTTCTTCTCCAGGTCCTCCAATGATCAAGATTCTGGCTCTATAGGCATTTTGTAGCCATGAACCCAATTGGGCGAAGCGATTAATGGGCCACATGCGTTTGCCAGCCCCAGCTCCCGGGGCAAAAGCAATCAGCAGGTCGTTGGACTTTGCTCCATGACCCCTTAAAAGATCCTTGGCGAAGGCCATGTCTCCTTCGCTTAGCCAAAGTTCCAGCCTGTCATCTAGGACTTGGCCTCCTAGAAAGCGAATCACGTCTAGGTTGTGTTCTACCTCGTGCTTTAAAGTGCCATCTTTGATGGCGTGGGTGAGCAGTGAATCGTAATCTTTGTTGATTTCTTTTTTATGTGCTATGACTGTCTCTGAGTAACCGACCCTCCACGGTGCTCCGCTGAAATAGGATAAGAAAGTAGCGTGATAATAATCTGCATCCCATCTTGGAACTATGGCTAGATCAAATTTTTTCGACCATAGATATTTGCTGGCGAGTCGTATGGCCCTGACATGGCGGTGCAATTGTACAGTTTCGGGGCGGGATCTGGGTACGTTCTTGTCGAATATCTGGACATCATTAACATAGGGGCAAAGTTCTACCAGGTTATAGACCTCTGGCTTGACAATCAGGGTAATCCAGGCATCTGGTAGATTTCTCCTTAACTCTCGAATGAACGGAATAGTGAGTACTATGTCCCCGATCTCATCAAGGCGAACTATAAGGATTTTTTTTGTTTCGGAACTATACAGTTTGAAGTCATTAATGCTTCCTTCTGAATGTCTTGATCCTAGTAGAAGAAAAAAGGGTTCTCCTAGAAGGTGAACTGAGCGAGGAGAAGTTCCTATTGATACGAGACGCCATAAACTGGCACTGGTACCCTTTGGGTAGTTAGCGATTTTCATTTTGATTTGTTTCTCTTATGTCAGTGGGTTGTAACACATGGGGTGGTATCTTTTTCGAAGTCCCAACTCTATATTTTTCTTAAGATTTTTCTAATTGGTTTTAGGAGTAATTGTGCATAAGGCTGTGCTAGTTTCCAAAGGAATGCTTGTTCTGAATAACCAAGGGCGATGTACTTTTGCGGAGGTATTCCAAGGATAGAGGTAGCCTTTGCATATGCGCTCATAGCTCTTGCATGATAGCGTAGTCCATCGTTCCAGACTCCACCATTCCAGTATAGCTCTGTGTGGCAGCCTTTGGCATGTAGATATTTTCCAAATTGAGGACATTCATTGGCATATATTGCAAGGACCTGTGAGAAACTTAGTGGGCTATCCCACACAATTTGTCCATCATAAGCATAGCGTTTAAAAGCCTTATTCATTGTATTCTTAATGTTCCAATTATCTATAAATCGAAAAATATTGGGATGGTTTGAATCAGAATTCTCTGGTTCTAATCTCTGCTTTATTTCCTGTAGATCTTGCGTTATTGTTCTGTCAACTTGGGAGATTAACTCGCCTGCTAATTCACATGCTTTAGTGCATAACTCACCGAGCATTTCTAAACGTTTTAGTGGGTCTACATCGAACCAATGGGTACGTAGAGTATCTATTTCACTGAGTGTTGGCCAGTTATCTTTAGGTATAAATAGCCTTGCTTGTTTGGCGAGCTGTACGGTGTGCTTTAAGCTGTTTAACATGCAAAGTAAAATGCGAACATCAAGTGGACGCTCCCAGGCTTTCCATATAAGGTCTCTTGGAATTTTAACAATCAGGTAATCTACCAACATGCCTAGAGAGCAGCCAGGCGTGAGTTCTTCAGGAACCTCAGGTTCTGGCAGAGTGTTTCCCCAGAGATGGCTCAAATTGAATACTGGGAACCAGGCAGGGAGGAGTGGCCATAAACTTTCTGTACAGCAGTATGGTGGATGTGTCATAACTTGTTGAATCCACTCCGGGAATATTTTAGGCTGGTATTGGATCCAATCAATAGAGGTGCCATTGGGAAACACTATAACAAAGTCGAGGTCGGAAATCCCCGGTGCGCTAACCTGCCCAATCTGGTAGATAGCAACTGGACGCTGAGGCAATGTGCTCCAGCGCGAAATTAGCAGTTCGATAGCTAAATCATAATGCTCCTTTGACACCTTAAATGGAAGGTTAGTAAAAGGACCTTGAGAGATGTCGTTAAAGTATCTCTCCGTTGGCATAATAATTTTAGATTGATATTACCGCGGATCCGGGAAGTTTACTTCTCATAGACTGCAAAAGGCGCAAAACTCTGAGTGGGTAGTCCGGCCCTAACGTCTCGGTCGCTTTCTGTGCGCGACGTATGCTATCAGGATGCCGGCGGGCCCAGCGCTGTAATAACCCTGGCCATCGCAACTGGCGAGCGAGCCACACAAGCGGGCGAGGTGGTTTCGGGCGGGGACCAAGACTGGTTCTGAGCGCTGACGCTGTCCGGATAGGCTCCCACTCCTCGGGCGAAAAATCTTTCTCAGCTAACGAGAATGTATCGCGCTTGTATCGAAATTCTCTTGTCTTGCGTTGAAGATAGAGTGCTGGTAAGATCATTGTGCTGCCTAACACCCATTCTAATTCGTAACTATCTTTAAGCATAAATGGATTAGCAGGCCAGTTTTTAAAAAACCTTTCAAATGTGTTTAGCTGGTGATCTGTAATGTCATCTGACGAGCGAGGCCAGATTTCGAGTTCCTGTGGTGTATCTAGTAACTCGACACCGTAGCCGAAAAGAATGGAAGGGAAAAGAGCTTCTGGATACCATTTTAAGTCCGTTTCAGGGATATAGTAGGGTCCATGATGCATGAAAGGATCAAAAGCGTAAGTAAGAATCAAGATTTCGGTGGCTATTCTACGAAGTTCTAGTAATTTATCAGCATCTTTGAGAACTTCCGACCGTACTATAAAAGCTAGATCTAGATCACTGAAGCCTGGTGTATCATCTAGAGTTGCAACGCTCCCGTGGACAATGGCTCTGAGGAAAAACTGATTGCCTTTGCAAGCCAGCAAATTGCGGAGATCATGCACTGGCCAGTACTTGCTTGCAAAACCTCCATCCTGCTTCCATTCATGGTAATGTTGTCCAGAAGGTAGGTATTTTGATTCTGTACCTTCTTGCTCTATTTGTGCTTCCAATATACTGAATGACTTTGCTAATAGCTCAGCATACGAGTATAAACTCATAGTTGAGATCTCTGATGATGATTCCCTTTCATAATGATCTAATGAGATTTTTTTTAATTGTATATGTATCCTGTTGATAGATTCCTTGTTAAAGGGTTTCTTCTTAATTGAAGGTCTATGATATGATAGTAAATTTATACTATCATATAAAAAATAGTTAAGAGCTCTCCATATGACTTTTTGACTGTAAATCAAATGCTTAATTTGCTTCATTTCACTTGGTCTAGTTCGTCCTCAATGGCATTCATATTTAAGTCACCCATGCTTGTTTAGTAGTTATAGATTAATACACGGAGTTCCTTGTGAAGAGATTAAGTGGTTCTTGTATTGGGGATTATGGGCGGGATTTACTTTTTTCTCTTGTTCTGCATCTGATTATATCTTTTAATTTTTTTGCAAGCATACTATATTTTGACTCACCTTTTACAAATCGGTTGTAGAAATCAAGCTCAGCAATAGCGTCTCTTATTATGAAATCTGGGTGTTTTAGTGGAAATTCTATCTCATAAATTTCCATGTTGGCGCGCATATCTTCTTTTGATTTGGTATGAGTAGCTCCTTCTCCAAATCCTATATTTTTTACTAGATTTACCTTTGGAATTATTGTTAAACCATTGTTGATCCATCTTGTATATGCCCATTGGTAATCCCACGTGTCCAGTCCTTCTCTCACTCTTTCAAAGTCTTTTATTCGTTGTAAAACCGCGCTGCTTCTGTCGTAACATTGTGGTAAATACATCTTTAGTTTGTCAAAAGATTTCATTTCTACATCATATTTTTCCCATCTACTTCTCCACGTTGCCCATCCCCATATGGATCCATAGATACCGCCAAAAAAGTAACTATGCTTAATTTCTCTTCTCCATTTATGACCGAAATTGTTTCCACTTATATGCCATATTCTTAAATCATCTTTGTATTTTTCTAGTAGCTCATCGCAGAATTTAAAGAAGCTGATACTAGGTAAACAATCATCTTCTAATATAATTCCCATCTCTTCATTTCTAAAAAACCAAGAGATGGCGCTGCTTACGGCATATTTGCATCCAAGGTTTTTTTCTCTAAAGAGAGTTTTAACATCACATTCCCAGTCTATATTGTTAATTACATAATCTCTAACTGCTTTTACCTTTTCGTTCTCGTGGGGATTAGACGTTTTAGGCCCGTCAGAAGCTATATACAATCTGATAGGTCTAACTCTGCAAATCTTTTGAAAGACTTGTTTTGTCGTGTCTAATCTGTTGAATATTAAAAACAATACTGGTGTCTTCAGAGGATATAGAAGAGCATGTCCTTGTGTATTCATATTAATCTTTCTCTAAAATAATCAATAGTCCTCAATAGTCCTGATTCTAGGTCTACTCGAGGTTCCCAATTGAGCTTTCCCTTTGCTAAAGTTATGTCAGGCTTCCTTCGTATAGGATCATTACAAGGAAGAGGTTTGAACACTATCTTGGATTTGGAGTCTGTAAGCCCTATTATCTTCTTTGCTAGATTAAGAATGGTTATTTCTTGATCATTTCCAAGGTTGACGGGTCCAGGGAAGCCCGAAAGAGACGGTTCGGTGTGGTTGTAAGGATCTTCTGGCTCTATAGGGTTCACCTCGTACTCCATCATTCTGATGATTCCGTCTACTATGTCGTCCACGTAACAAAAGGATCTGGTTTGACTACCATTTCCATAAACAGTTACGTCCTCATTTTTCAGAGCTTGAATGATGAAGTTGCTCACCACTCTGCCATCGTTGAGATGCATTCTAGGCCCATAAGTGTTGAATATACGCACTACTTTTATGTCTACCTTATTTTGTCTGTAGTAATCGAAAAAGAGAGTCTCGGCCACCCTTTTGCCCTCGTCGTAGCAGCTCCTAGGACCTATGGGGTTCACGTTTCCCCAATATGCCTCGGGTTGGGGATGAATTTGGGGATCGCCATAGATCTCAGAAGTGGAAGCTTGAAGTATCCTGGCTTTCACTCTTTTGGCTAGGCCCAGCATGTTGATGGCTCCCATTACACTCACCTTGGTGGTCTTAACAGGGTTATACTGGTAGTGAATAGGGGAAGCAGGGCAAGCCAGGTTGTATATCCTGTCTACCTCCAGAAAGATGGGGTTCACAACGTCGTGGCGTATTAGTTCGAATTTTTTGTTGTCCAGGAGATGTTCGATATTTTCTTTGCTTCCAGTAAAGAAGTTGTCCAAACAGAGTACTTCATGCCCTTGATCTAGGAGTCTTTCGCATAGGTGAGATCCTATAAACCCTGCTCCTCCTGTGACAAGAATAGTCATGGATTTAGTCATTGTCGCTCATTCCTACTTTAGACTAGGGATGATCACCTTTATTCCTTCCTTTAGGGGCTGCGAGGCTACAATCTTGCTCTTTTTTCTTACTTAGTGTTCTATTTTTTCTTGTAATTAGCACCTTGGTTCTGAACTTGGGTGTCTTGGTAGCAATGTAGAGCGAATTGTTCCTTCTAAGGATTTTGGGGGCCATGGATTACCACTAGGCATGGTGTTTGGAAGCCTGGTGCTCTCATCGGTCCAGGGCCAGCCAGTTTTGCCTGGAGGAGAGTGGGGAAGTTCTTTTAAAGTTGGACAGCGCATGAGAGCCTTTTTTATTTTCGGGCTTTGGGTTTGGTTCCGTAAGCAAGAGTAGTACACGAGCCTGTGTTCTCGAGGTGGTGTTTAATAACCTCATTCCAGGCTTTCAATGGACCGGGCCACGTATTTACTACGTCATGTACCGCAACAATGCCGCCAGCGACAACGTGGGGGAAAAAGCTTAGGAAATCTGATACAACATCTTCATATTCATGTGAACCGTCAATAAAGAGTAAATGAATGGGTTTGTCCCAAAATCGGGCTACTTCTGAAGACAATCCTTTGATGGGGGTTACATAGTTAGTGAGTCCGCACCTCTTGACATTGTCCCAGAATTCGTCAAAAAAAGCTTTGTGAAAGAAATCAACGTTATTGCCTTCGAATGTATCGATGGTAAACACGCGCTTCTTTGTGCCCTTACATCCATAGGCAAGGCAGCAGGTAGAGCGGCCTTTGAAGCTGCCTATCTCCACAATGTTACTTCCATCTGGGAGAGACCTTGCGGTTTTAAATAGCCAATGCTCCTGAGCAGGTGAAACCAATAGCCCTTCAATAGAGTTAATATTTGGCCATATTAGACGAAACTCTCTTTCTACGGGAGACGTGTAAGCAATGGCGGTTTTGATGACTCGTTGAAGAGTAGATTTGACTTTTTGTTTCACCATTTCTGCTTTATCACTGATGTGTATTCTCTTACTTCCCACTTTCCGGTTACTAAAAACGGTGTTAATCCATCGAATCCCATACTTCCAGTTCCGTAGAAGTCCCCTGCTTCAACATCTAGGTATCCAACTCCGTTCCGTGGAAAGTCAGCTTCTTCTCTGCCCACGGTTACTCGAGCTCCTACTCGATATCGCCCTGGTGATAGAGGAAGTCTGCTGACGTAACAACGAAATACTCCAAAGAGGGGTACGGTTTCAAACACTTGTCCTGTGTATGACCCGTACAGAACGAAGAGAATCTGGTCATTTCCGGAACTGATAGAAAATCCAATATCGACATTCTTGGGTTTTTCCCTATCAAGGCATCGAAATCCAAATACAAACACGACGTCCATTCCACTGCGAGCAGCTACCAATTTATTTCCTTCTGTGTCTTCAATGTGAAAGCTTGTAAGGCGGATTTTACCGTTGCCGGACCGATCTTTGCGTTCGGACAATGGTGTACCCTCAATCGTGGAGGGTAGTAACGTCTCAAGGTAGTAGTTTATGATGGATTGCGGCTTGCCTTGGCGAATTAGCTCTCCTGCATCTAATAAGAACACTTTTGGGCAGAGGTTTTCGACCGCCCCCATGTTATGACTCACAAACAACACCGTCCGCCCTTCATTAGCCACATCTCCCATCTTCCCCAGGCACTTCTTTTGGAAGGCGGCGTCGCCCACGGCCAGTACCTCGTCCACCAGGAGAATTTCCGGTTCCAGGTGGGCAGCCACGGCAAAGGCCAGGCGGACATACATGCCGCTGGAATAGTATTTCACGGGTGTGTCTATGAATTTCTCTATCTCGGCGAAGGCCACAATTTCGTCGAATTTTTTGTCTATTTCTTTCTTTTTCATGCCCAGGATGGCGCCGTTAAGGTAGATGTTTTCCCGGCCCGTCAACTCAGGATGAAAGCCTGTTCCCACTTCCAGTAGGGAACCTATACGACCTCTCACTTCTGCATAGCCTTCTGTGGGCTCGGTGATGCGGGATAGGATCTTGAGCAGGGTAGTCTTCCCCGCCCCGTTGCGGCCGATGATGCCCACTACCTCACCACGCTTCACTTCAAAGGAGACGTTTTTCAGGGCCCAGATGAAGCCGTCGGTAGACGGCTGACCGGGGACAGAGGACTGGGGACTGGGGACAGAGGACGGGAGATTGGAGATGGGAGACAGAAACTTTTTCCTTAGTATCCCGAGGGGGGTCTTGAAGGCACGGGCCAGGGTGTCGCGGAGAGTGAGGTACCCTTCTCGCTGCCCTATGCGAAAGCGCTTGCCTAGGTTTTCAACCCTTATGACTGGTGGCTCATAGCTCATAGTTAGGTGTTCATATCGAAGACCGAAGAGGAGAAACCGGGGACGGGGGAAGAAGAAAACCTGGGGATGTGGCTTTCTCCGGTCCTCCGTCTTCTTTGTTCATTCCAGGCTTTTTATGAAGGCTTGGAGCTTGACAAAAAGCTGGTGCCCTGCGGTTCTCACCTCTTGTAAAGGACTTGGGGGTAGGTACCCTCTCATTTCTATTATGTCCATGCATGCTACTGTCTCTAAATAAGATCTCAAAGCTAGCCTCAGAAACCTCTTTTGTTCTGCATTGGATTGTCCTGTCGATCCTTCTGCAATGTTTAATACGACGGATGTTGCAGCTCTCTCGAGTTGCCTTTTTAGATTGTATTTCTCTGATTCAGGAAGTTTTTCAGAGCTTTTGTAGATCTTATCAACATAATCCAGGGCCATGCGGTACACCTGCAATTTTTGGAATTTATAGTTCATTTTCTTATTTTCCGGTCTCCAGTCTTTCGTCTCCCGTCCTCTGTCTCCCGTCTCCCGTCTTCCCTAAATCACATCCGCTATGGTGCCTTCCATGCGGCGGAAGTATAGGATGCCTCCTATGAGCATGAGCGCGACTATTATAATTGAGACTATGAGCATAGGCCCGGGAGGGGGGGCTTTGCCCAAAAGGGCCCAGCGGAAGCCTTCTATAACCCCGGCCATGGGGTTTAGACCATACAGAACCCTCCATTTTTCCGGTACCAGGCTGCTGGGATAGGCAATGGGGGAGGCGAAGAGCCAGAACTGGATGAGGAAGGGCACCACATAGCGCACATCCCGGTATATGGCGTTGGCCGCCGAGGTCCAGAACCCTACAGCCAGGGCTGTGGCTATGGTCAAGAAAAGGAAAAAGGGGAGATAAACGATGTTAGATGTGGGATGAATGCCATAGAAAAGCATCATGAGAATGAGGACGCCAAAGGCGATGGCAAAGTCTAAAAGGCCCGAAAGAACCGCCGAGACGGGGAGGATGAGCCTGGGAAAGTAGACCTTGGTGATGACCCTCTGGTGGGCTACCATGGTGTCCGTGGCATTGGAAAGGGAATTTGCAAAGTAGGTCCAGGGTACAAGGGCAGAGTAAGCGAAGATGGGGTAGGGAAGGTTCTCCGACGGTATCTTGGCCAGCTTGCCGAAGAAGATACTAAAGACAACCATGGTGAAGAAAGGCTGGATGACGGCCCAGGCGGCACCTATCACCGTCTGCTTGTATCGGACTTTTATGTCCCTCCAGATAAAGAAGTAGAAGAGCTCCCTGTATTCCCAGAGCTCTTTGAGCTTTAAGGCAAACCCTGGGCGGGGCTTGATGACAATAACCGGTGTTTTTTCTTCCTGCCAGACCATGTCAGGCCAGCCTTATGGCATGTTGCATTATGGTTTTTATCCCCACAATAGGATTATGGATTCGGCACAGTTTAGGCATCTCTGGGCGTCCTCTTCATTCGGGAATCGGCTTCTGCCTGCTGGAGCCATTTTCTGGCAATGGGTCTCATGAAAAGCTCACACCTCCGGCTTCTCGGGTCTGGTGACCCGGAGAGTTGGCTATATCCTAGTTTGGATTATATGGCCACTTTTCTGAGGGTCAACGGGCTATCCAGCAGGACTTCCCCCAAAATTCCCTTCCTGGTAAAGGCATCATGTTCAGAATCCTGGATTTTTTCTTTCCAACAAGTGAAAGGGCGGGGCATCCCTCCCTTGCCCATATAATCGGCGCATGGGAGCCTGGCTTGTAATCGCCAAAGACTTGGTTTTTCGTAACTTGGTCTCTGGGCGCCTCAAATATGGATCTGCGCTCGGAACGCCCCGCCCTTATCCCTAAGGGTAAAACTGGGGGAAGTCCTGGCTATCCAGGCGGCAAATGGCTATAGATATATTCTAACAAAAATGGCTCCCAGTAGGATGGCACCGGAGATCAAAAGATGGGGGTCCTTGAAGAAGGTTTTTATGGGGTCGCTGCCTTTGTCTTCTCTCAAGAGCTGGAGGTATCGAAGGATGCCGTAAATGGCTGGTATGGCTGTAAAAGCCAGCCCCTGGCCTCTTTCTACTGTGTAAAGGACATAGGTTATGAGGGCTGAAGCTGAGGTGAGAAGGAGGGCTTGGTCGAGGAAGTCCAGGGAATAGTTGGTGAGGGTTGGTCTATGGTTCGAGGCCTCCAGGCCGAGGGTGGAGAGTTCCACCCGCCTTTTTCCTAAGGATATGAGGAGGGCCATGAGAAATACGGTGATGAGTAGCCAGGAGGAGGCAGGGATGCCTGTGGCCCCTTCTCCGGCTAACACCCTTAGCAGATAGCCAATGGCCACCAGGAATATGTCGAGGAGGATCACCTTTTTTAAGCCCAGGGAGTAGATGCTGCTAAAAGCAATATATAGGATGAGGATAAAAAGGAATTTTCTGGGTAAAAAGAAGGCTAAAAGGAGGGAGGGAATGGTTAGAGAGACGGCAAGCTTTACGCCTTCTCCCTTTGTCACCTTACCTTGAGCCAGAAGGCGGTGCTTTTTTGAGGGGTGTTGTCTGTCCAGCTCCACGTCCATGAGGTCGTTGAAGATGTACATGGCGCTGGCGGCTAAGGAGAAGGAGATGAAGGCCAGTAGGGTGGTCCCCAGGATTTTGGGTTGTAGAAGTTGCCCTGCAAAGAAGGGAACGGCGAAGATGAGGATATTTTTGAACCAGTGGTGTATCCTTAGAAGGCTTTTTAAGTCTTTAATTTTGAGATTCACAAAAGTCTCCTTTATAACTTTATCAAAATCTTCTAAAGTTTTTGATGTCTGGTTGCAAGGGGAGGGAAGATGGCGAACTCAGCTCGCCTGGCAGTTGTGGGGGATTTGATCCTGGATGAGTATGTCCTGGGGACCCCCGAGAGAATATCTCCTGAGGCGCCTGTACCCGTGGCCCGGGTGGAGTCCAGGTATTACCTCCTTGGTGGGGCGGCCAATGTGGCGGCCAATGTGCGGGTTTTGGGGGCCGATGTGGTTCTTTTTGGGGCGGTGGGGGAGGATGCTCAGGGGAAGGTCCTGGTGGATATGGCAGAAGAGGTGGGGGTGAATCTCTCGGGAGTGGTGGTGGATGAATCCAGACCCACCACCTTAAAGACCCGTGTCCTGGCTTTACCCACCCGACAACAGCTTCTCCGGCTGGACAGGGAGGAGGGGGGAGCCATTGCCCAAGGGTTTGTGGATGAGCTTTTGGCAAGATTGGAAGTTGCCGGGCCTTTTCAGGCTATTCTGATTTCGGATTACAGGAAGGGTGTGGTTGTGCCGGGTTTGGTGGAGAAGATCGCGGGGAGGTTTCCCCAGGTGCCCGTTCTGGTTGATCCCAAGGGAGAGGACTATTCCCTCTATCGTGGGGCTTATTTGGTGAAGCCCAACAGGAGAGAGGCCCTGGCCCTGGCCTCTCCCCTTGAGGAGGGCGTGGAGAGGATTTTTACTGCCACAGGGTGCCACTGGACGCTGGTGACCTTGGGTGCCGAGGGAATGGTCCTCTTCTCCCGGGATGGTGAAAGGAGGGATTTCGCCGGCCGGGCCCGGGAGGTGTATGATGTGACGGGGGCAGGGGATACGGTGCTGGCAGCACTGGGGGTGTTCCTGGGAGAGGGAGTTTCCGTGGAGGAGGCTGTTTCCCTGGCCAACTTGGCAGCGGGCCTGGCAGTGGAGAAGGTGGGCACCGCCGTGGTCTACCGGGAGGAAGTGGAGAGGGCCTTGCTGGGGCAAGGAAAGGTCTTCTCCGCCAGGGTGTTGAGGGGGATCCTGGATGCTTTGAAGGCAAGGGGCAAGAGTATTGTCTTTACCAATGGGTGTTTCGATGTTCTCCATCCTGGCCATCTGGACCTTTTACGTCAGGCCCGGGCCCAGGGGGATGTGCTTGTGGTGGCCATAAATAGTGACGAGTCGGTGAGGAGGCTCAAAGGACCGGACAGGCCCATATTCACCCAGGAGGAGAGGGCCATGCTCTTGGCGGGCCTGGAGTTTGTGGACTTTGTCACTGTCTTTGAAGAGGATACACCTTACGAGGTAATTTCCCTTCTTAAGCCCCATGTGTTGGTGAAGGGGAGCGACTACAGGCTGGATGAGGTGGTGGGTCGGGATTTGGTTGAGAGGGTGGTCCTGGTCCCTCTGAAGGAGGGGTACTCCACCACCAGGGTTATAGAGAGGATAAAAAATGCGGGAATTCATTGAAAGAGAGTGGAGGGATCATCTGGCCCTAATGGAGGTTTTACCGCCCCTTTTTGAGGAGATGGAAGCCCTGGCCGAGGCCATGGGGCGGGTTCTGGGGAGAGGGGGCAAGGTGTTGGCTTTCGGTAACGGAGGCTCGGCTGCCTCGGCTCAGCATTTTGCCTCGGAACTGGTGGGAAGGTTGGTGAAGGGAGATGTCCTCCATTACCCTGCCCTGGCCCTCACCACTGACGCCTTTCTTTTGACGGCCCTGGCCAATGACTTCGGATACGAAGGGGTCTTTTCCCGGCAGGTTGAAGTGTTGGGTCGTCCCGGGGACATGGCCTTGGGGATAACCACAAGCGGATCTTCTCCCAATGTGTTGAAGGCCTTGGAGGTGGCCAGGGACAAGGGGTTGGTGACGGCAGCTTTGACAGGAGGAGATGGTCTCAGGATGGGGGTGGATCTGGAGATTAGGGTGCCGTCCTCCAGCACTCCCAGGGTCCAGGAGGCCCATGATTTTATCCTCCATACCGTGGCAGCTGCTGTGAAGATGAGGGTGGAAGGGGAGGGATGAAAGGGTTTTCCATCCCCGGTTCCCGGTCTTCTCATTTAAAGGTGTTCGATAACAGGGTGGCCAGGCCCCTTTTGAGGTTTCTTCCCCCCTTGCCTTCCAGGGAGGCCCCGGAAGAGGTGAAAAGAGTCCTGGTTATTCGTCCAGGGGGCCTAGGTGATGCTCTCCTCTTGCTCCCCTTTCTGGGGGCCTTCAGGAAGGTCCATCCCCAGGCTGAGTTTTGGGTGCTGGCCGAGCCCCGAAACGCCCAGGCCTTTTATCTCTTGCCCTTTCCCTGCCGAGGCCTTTGCTACACCGAGCCCGCCCATCTGCTGGCCGTGCTGGGAACCTCCTTTGATGTGGTGGTGGATACTGAGCAGTGGTATGGCCTCTCTGCCCTGGTGGCCAGACTGGTGAAGGCCCGTTTTCGGGTGGGTTTTGGCACCAATGCGAGGGCCAGGTGTTTCAACAGACCCGTGGATTATGCCCAGATGGAGTATGAGGCCCAGGCCTTCATGAGGCTTCTGGAGCCCTGGGTGGAACCGCCTTTCTGGTGGGATGTGAGGCTTCCCCTCTTTGTTTCCCGTACTCTGTCTTCCGTCTCCCGTACCGATCCTCTTTCCATAGCTATCTTCCCCGGGGCCTCCCATCCCTCCAGAAGGTGGGGAAAGGAGCGGTACCTGGAGGTGGCCAGATTTCTGGTGGGCAAGGGGCTGAAGGTGGTGGTGGTGGGCGGGCCAGGGGAGAAGGAGGAGGGGGAGTTTATTGTTTCTTCCCTGCCTCTGGGGAGGGCTATGGATGCCACGGGGTCTGGTTCTTTGAAGAAGACGGCCGATATTTTGGCTCGCTGTAAGGCCCTGGTGACGGCCGACTCCGGGATCATGCATCTGGCGGCCCTCATGGATATGCCCGTCCTTTCCCTCTTTGGCCCAGGTATAGTGGAGAAGTGGGCACCCCGGGGAGAGGGGGATCTGGTGGTCAAGCTGGATCTTCCATGTTCTCCCTGCACCCGTTTTGGCACCGTTCCTCCCTGTCCCTACCATTACGCCTGCATGGAGGATCTAAGCACGGAGATGGTGGTAACGGCCCTGGAGGAGTTTCTGGCTAGGCTGGAGGGAGGCTAGGCTTGCCGCTTTTGGAGCAGATTGAGGGTCGTGTTTAGCACTCTTTGAGCTATAGTTGCTACCTCTAAGGCTTGCTTTTGGGTGGGGGAGCCGGAGGGCAATAGGCCAAAG
Organism: Thermodesulfobacteriota bacterium; assembly: GCA_024274915.1. GTDB lineage: Bacteria > Thermosulfidibacterota > Thermosulfidibacteria > Thermosulfidibacterales > B14-G1 > B14-G1. Next base: position 20,226 of record JAJSAC010000043.1, on the reverse strand, counting down.
CTGCCGGGATACCGGTGTCCGTATAGATGTTGTCTATTAGGTCCATTTCCTCGTCGCTTAAGAGGGGGACCACTCCTGTCTTTTCCTGGACTATTGTACTTAACCTATGGATGCTGTGTACCCGAGGAGGCTTCAATCCTTGTTCTTCTAGAATGGCCTTCAGACACTTTTCTACGCATTGCTGGCAGTGGAACAAGGCGAGACCTGCCAAGTGCTCGTCTTCAGCCAGTTTGATAGCTGCCTTCAGGTCCCTATTGGCTAGCTCCAGCCATGCGAGAGTGGCTCTTTTCATAAGAGCACATAGCCCTCTCTTTCGATTTCTATATGGAAGGTGCTACCGCTGTTTTTGAGTGCCTCCCATTCTTCCCTTGTATAGACCAGGAGATCTATTGGGACTTTTTTGCGAATGTTCCTGAGAACTCTGGATACGGAGGCTTTGTTCCTCAGGACTTCTGAATAGTCTTTTGAAATGCCGGACTTGTCCAGAATTACCACGATATCAATATCGCTATCTTGTGTGAGAGTTCTGGACTTCCCCCAAAAATCCCTTCCTGGTAAAGGCATCATGTTCAGAATCCTGGATTTTTTCTTTCCGACAAGTGAAAGGGCGGGGCATTCCTCCCTTGCCCATGGCTGATAGCTGATGGCTCATGGCTGATAGCAACTGTGAGCTATAAACCATGAACTACGAGCTATGAACTATGAGCTATCATCTCTGCGGTCGGAACGCCCCGCCCTGACCCATAAGAGTAAAACTGGGGGAAGTCCTGGTGAGAGTTCCCTTGGCCGCAGAGCCAAAGACAATTACCTTCCATGGTTTAAGCTCTGCTATTTTCTCTTTGATCTCTTTCAACAGAGGGGAGTAGTTTTTATCGACTACGGCTACCCCGTTCTTCATAATCAATGCTCCTGTTTGCCCCATTTGGGTTATGTATACATTTTCCTTCTTTGGAGAGAGAATTCAAGACCGCTTTGATAGGGTTTGGAGAATTCGTTTCCTGGCTTCTCTATCGTATTCCTCTATGACGGGTTTGAAGTCCAGATAACGGGTGATGATCCAGAACTCCAGGTCTGCAGCCTCTTTTGGGCTCTTCTGATAAACCTTTCTGCCCTCTTTTATGACCTGGAACTGGGCCCATATGGGCGCGTTGTCCATTATCTTTAGGTCCACGGGGACATTTATTCCTTTCGAAAGGAGCCATTCTTCCAGCTGGGATCCCAGGCGTAACTCGTCCATATTTTCATGGCCAAATACTGCAACGTCCAGATCGTGCCCTGTACCTTCCCGTATCATGGATCCGTGGAGATACACGGCGATGGCCTCCGGTCTCAATTTCTGGAAGAACTCAAAGCAGACCTTAAATAGCTGGTTTGGGTCGTCCACTCTGTATAGCTTCTCGTCCATTGTTACTCCAATATTCTTTTAAGAAATTCCTCAAGGGCGATGTAGTCTTATTTTAGAAACCTTAGTAGTCTCTCCCTCTGGAATTTCCAGTAGAAATGTACCAGGGCATTTCTAAAACCTGCTAGATCTTTTAATTTATCGCTAAGTTCGGGAGTCAATAGTCCGGTCTCCGCTAAAACGGAAAAGGTGTCTCGGTATGTTTCTGGTTTTCTGTATCCTTCTGTGGCAATTATGCGGTTTCCCATGTCGATAGCGCTCTGAACTGCCACGAAAGCGGCATCTCTTGCGGCCCTTAGGATGAGGGGATCTTTTTCTAAATCTGCAAGGCTATTTACGAGATTATTGATCGATTGGAGATCTTTCAGGGCATCGTGCATCTCTTGAGCCAATTGTAGAAGGATTCCATTATTCCTTTTCATAGTTTACTCCCCATGTTTTCATAGGGTATCAATGGCTGTCTTCCTTGGCAAACCCTTTGGTGATCTCTTTTATGGCCTGGAGCAGGTCTTTTCCTTTCTCCAGGAGGATGGTTTTACAGCCGGCCCTTCTCCCCGCTTCTACGTCTCGGGGGCTGTCTCCTATCGTCCATGATTGGGAGAGGTCTATGTCCAGTTCCCGGGCAGCCTGGAGAATCAGCCCCGGTTGGGGTTTCCGGCATAAACAGGCCTTGCGATAGGTAGGTATGGGGGCTTCCGGGTGGTGGGGACAGTAGTAGAAGGCGTCTATTCGGGCACCCCTTTGGCCCAAGACCCGGTTCAAATGGGCGTTGAAGTTTTTTACCTCCTCCTCAGTGAAATATCCCCGGGCCACGCCCGACTGGTTGGTGACCACCACCACCATAAAACCGGCTTCTCGGGCCAGTTTTATGGCTTCTACTGCCCCGGGCAGGAGCTCCAGGTCCTCCTTTTTGTGGACGAATCCTTTGTCCACTATGATAGTGCCGTCCCTATCCAGAAAAATGGCCTTTTTCATCTTTTCGTTTTTCTCTGGTTGTTGCTATGTTATAAAGCACAAAAAGGTTGAATGGGGTAGGGGGCATGTCGGAGGTTTTTAGGTTTACAGGGGTGGTGTTAAGGGAAGGGGAGATGTTTGTTGCCCTTTGCCTGGATCTGGATGTGGCTTCCCAGGGATCCAGCGTTGAGGAGGCCAAAAGCAATCTCCTGGAAGCAGTTTCTCTTTATTTGGAGACCGCAATAGAAAGTAATTTGCCGGTTATCAGGCCCGTGCCGGTGGAAGAGAACCCTCTACTTACGGAAGATAGGGAAAGAGTTGTGGATGTTTTCGATGTGAGGGTGGACCTTACCCTTTCGGCTTATGCCTAGGCTGCCTTCCATAAGGCCCAAAGAGGTCGTAAGAGCTTTGGAAAAGGCCGGTTTTAGGGTGGTTAGAGTCAAGGGGAGCCATTATCAGCTAAAGAAGGGGAATCTCTTGGTGACCGTGCCCATGCACGGTGGAGATTTGAGCAAAACCACGCTGAAATCAATCCTGAGACAGGCCAGGATAGAGATAGAGGACCTGTTGAAGCTTTTGTGAGTGTCTTGATGTGTGACCGTTCCCTGTGTCAAGTGGTCTTCTTTTTGCCCCTGGGTAAAGCCTATTCCTACGGGATTCCGTCTCATCTGGAGTCCAGAGTAGAGGTGGGATGCAGGGTGCGAGCTCCTCTGGGTAGCAGGAGAGAGGTGGGGGTGGTGGTGGCCTTGGGGGGAGAGGCCCCTGAAGGGGTGAAAGATCTGGAGGACGTGCTGGATAATGAGCCTGTCTTTTCCCGGAGCCTTTTGGATCTTACCCGCTGGGCTTCTCGGTATTACTTGGAGCCCTGGGGTCTCTACCTCAAGGCTGCTCTGCCTCCCAGTTTACGTCAGGGTAAGGCTCCCTCTTTTCCCAAAGAAAGGTGGGTGGTGTGGCAAGGAAGGGGGAGGGAGAAACCTACCCCCAGGCAAAAGGAGCTTTTGGATAAGCTCAAACCCCTGGGCAGGGTGCCTTTGAAAATTGTCATCAGTGACTGGGGCTTTGGAAGGGATGTGGTGGGAAGGCTGGCCGCCAAGGGATGGGTGGCTCTGGAAGAAGTGGAGGAGGAGATGCCCCTCTCCTTTACTTTGGCGCCTCGAAAGGATCCTTTGTCCCTTACCCCGGAGCAGAAGGGGGCCTATGACAGAGTGGTTCGATCCTTGGGCACATTTGCTCCCTTTCTACTCCATGGCGTTACGGGAAGTGGCAAGACGGAGCTCTACTTTCAGTGGGGGGAACTCTGCCTCCAACAGGGGAAGGGCCTTTTGGTTCTTATTCCTGAAATCTCTCTGACACCCCAGTATATCAAGAGATTTACTGCCCGTTTTGGTCGGGAGGTGGCGGTCCTTCACAGTGGCCTCACAGCCAGGGAGCGGCTCCAGGAGTGGCTCAGGATCAGGGATGGGCGGGCCAGGGTGGTGTTGGGTACCCGCTCGGCCCTCTTTGCACCCTTGGAGCCTCTGGGCCTCATAGTGGTGGACGAAGAGCACGACACCTCTTTCAAACAGGAGGAGTCTCCCCGCTACAACGCCAGGGACCTGGCCGTGGTGAGGGCCAGACTGGAGGGGTGTCCCGTGGTGCTGGCCTCTGCCACTCCTTCCCTGGAGAGTTACCGTAACGCCATGGGGGGACGTTACGGGTTGCTGGAGCTTCCCCGGCGTATAGGAGGGACTCTGCCCCGGGTGGAGGTGGTGGACATGACGGGGGAGAAGGCCCTCTTTTCCAGGGTCTTTGTGGAGGGGCTCAGGGAGACCCTGGAGGCTGGAGGGCAGGCCCTCATCCTCCTCAACAGGAGGGGATACGCGCCTTTTCTCCTCTGTTCATCCTGCGGACAGGCCCTCAAGTGTCCCAACTGCGACATCACCCTCACCTATCACCGGGAGCCCCTCCTCTTGAGGTGTCATTACTGTGGCCATACCAGACTCCCCGTGGATCGTTGCCCGGAGTGCAGGGGAGAGATGCGCCCTCTGGGAGTGGGAATCCAGAGGGTGGCCCAGGAGATCCAGGCCCTTTTCCCTGGTGTGAGGATAGGACGCATGGACAGGGATGCCCTAAAAGGGAGAAGGGCCCACTGGGAGGTGTTGGGGGCCCTGGAGAGGGGGGAGATCCAAATCCTGTTGGGCACCCAGATGGTGGCCAAAGGCCATCATTATCCCCGTATCTCTTTTGTGGGGGTGGTTTTGGCCGATGTAGGGCTTCATATCCCCGACTTTAGGGCGGCGGAGCGGACATTCCAGCTTCTCACCCAGGTAGTGGGCCGGGCGGGCAGAGGGGGGCAGGGTCAGGCAGTGATCCAGACTTATATGCCGTCCCATCCCGCCGTGGTTTACGCTGCCCGCCAGGACTTTCTGGGTTTTGTTCGGGAGGAACTGGAGCGCAGAAAGGCTTTAGGCTATCCTCCTTTTTCCCACATGGCCAGGGTCCTGTTTACGGGAACCAGGAGGGAAAAGGTGGAGGAGGCTGCCAGTGGGGTGGCCGAAAAGCTGAGGGGTAGGGCAGGGAGGCTGGAGATCCTTGGACCCGCTCCGGCTCCCCTTGCCCGTCTCAAGAATCGCTATCGCTGGCATATTCTCGTTAGAGGGAAGGGGCGCAGGGACATATTGGCTCTGCTGGGCACCCTTCCCCAGAGGGTGGGCAGCGTGAAGATTCAAATTGATATGGACCCCTATGGGGTGATGTGAAAAACTTTCTTTCACCCTTGACATATTCCTTTTGATAAGAGTAATAGGCAGATGCACCGCTTGGATCCCTTGGATGTGAGGGACCGGGACGGGAGGATAAGGTTTATAAGGCCTTTCGGACTCGGTCCGGAAGGCCTTTTTAGTTTAGGGAGGTGCCTATGGCCCGAGTTACCACGCTGGAGTTGAAGAGGAAGAAGGAGGCGGGTGAGCCCATCACCATGCTCACTGCCTATGATTACCCCTTTGCTCAGATGGTGGACGAGGCGGGGGTGGACATCATCCTGGTGGGGGACTCCCTGGGTATGGTGGTGCTGGGCTACGACTCCACCCTGCCCGTGACCCAGGAGGACATGCTCCGCCACACGGCCGCCGTGGCTCGGGGTACCAAACGGGCCATGGTGGTGGCTGATATGCCTTTCATGACCTATCAGGTGAGCCCGGAGCAGGCCCTGGAGAATGCCGGTCAGCTGGTGAAGGAAGCGGGGGCCCACGCCGTGAAGCTGGAGGGGGGAGACCCCGTACTGGAGACCATCAGGAAAATGGTGGACGCCGGTATCCCTGTCATGGGCCATTTGGGTCTCACTCCCCAGTCCATCCATAAGTTGGGAGGCTACCGGGTCCAGGGCCGGGAGAAGGAGACGGCGGAGCGTCTCAAGAGGGAGGCCAAGGCTTTGGAGGAGGCGGGATGTTTCTCCATAGTCCTGGAAGCCATTCCCTCCTGGCTGGCCAAAGAGGTGACAGAGGTTGTGTCTATACCTACCATTGGCATTGGGGCGGGTCCCCACTGTGATGGGCAGGTCCTGGTCCTCCACGATGTCCTGGGCATATTCCAGGAGTTCAAGCCCAAGTTTGTCAAGCGCTACGCCAACCTTCGAGAGGAGATCCTTAAGGCTTTGAAAGAGTATGTGAGGGAGGTCCGGGAAGGAGAGTTTCCCACTCCAGAGTACAGCTACGAATAGGAGGACCCATGGAACTGGTGGAGACGGTGGCTCGGATGATCAACCTTTCCCGGCTTTGGCGGGAGGAGGAAAAAACTATAGGCTTCGTGCCCACCATGGGTTACCTTCACGAGGGGCATCTCAGTCTCGTCCGCCAAGCCCGGAAGGAGAACGATGTGGTGGTGGTCTCCATCTTTGTGAATCCCACCCAGTTTGGGCCTGGGGAGGACTTTGAACGCTATCCCCGGGACCTTGAAAGGGACATGAGTCTATTGGAGCCTATAGGGGTAGAGGCCGTCTTCGTTCCTTCTGTGGAGGACATGTATCCCCCGGGGTACCGGACCTATGTGGAGGTGGAGGACATAACCACTCGCCTGTGCGGGGCCTCCAGGCCTGGCCACTTTCGGGGAGTGACCACCGTTTGCTGTAAGCTCTTCAACATCGTCATGCCCCACAGGGCCTACTTCGGCAAAAAGGACTTCCAGCAATACGTGGTCCTTCGCACCATGGTGGCTGATCTTAACATGGACCTGGAGATTGTGCCCATGCCCATTGTGAGGGAGCCCGACGGCCTGGCCATGAGCTCCAGGAACGCCTATCTCAGCGGGCAGGAGCGCCAGGCGGCTTTGTGCCTCTACAGATCCCTCAAGAAGGCCCAGGAGCTCTTTGCCCAGGGGGAGAAGAATGCCCGGGTGATAAGGGAAGAGGTGAAGAAGGTGATCGAGGCCGAGCCCCTGGCCACTGTGGATTACGTGGAGGTGGTGGATCCTGATACCTTCCTCCCAGTGGAGGAGGCGAGGGAAGGTACCCTGGTGGCCCTGGCGGTGAAGGTGGGCCCGGCCAGGCTCATAGACAACACCCAGCTGGGGGTGGATGGTTTGTAGGATTAAAGGATTAAGGGGTAAGGGTTAAGGGTGAAAATAAGAAATCCAGGCGTGAAGTGTTAAATCAAGGAGGGCGAGTCATGATGCGCAGGATGTTTCTGGCCAAGATTCACAGGGCGACTGTAACCGAGGCCAATCTTAATTATGTGGGGAGCATCACTGTGGATGCCGAGTTGCTCAAAGCAAGTGGTATTCTGTCCTACGAGGTGGTAGAGATCTGGAACATCACTAACGGAGAACGCTTTAATACCTATGTTATTGAGGGGCCTGCTGGTTCGGGAGTCATCTGCCTCAATGGAGCTGCTGCCAGGAAGGTAGCCGTGGGCGACAAGATAATCATTGCCGCCTATGCCCATGCTGCAGAGGAGGAGGCCAAGAACTGGAAGCCTACGGTGGTCCTGGTGGATGACAACAACCGGATCGTGGAGGTCAGGAAGGAAGGTGAAGAGCCCTTCACCGTTTATGCAGCTTGAGACTGAACAAGGGTGATGTGCAGGGACCGGTTAGGATGGGAAACCTGTCCCCGTTGATTTTTTATTGGGGCGGTCGAGTTTAGGAGGAGGGTTCAGGGGTCTCTTTACGGTTTTCTCCTTCTTCGGGACTCAATCATCAAGCTTGTTATTGGTGTAGCGGCATTTGGGGTAGTTGCTGCAGCCATAGAAAAAGCGCCCCCCTCGCCCTCTCCTTTTAACTAGGTATCCATCGCAACCTTCCATGGGACAGGGATGGGATTTGTCAGGCTCCCTTTTTTCCATTTTCTCCCCTTTGGAGTTCAGGGGAATAACGTTGCGACACTGGGGATAGCCAGAACAGCCCAGGAACCGCCCGTGGCGGGACCACCGCTCCACCATGGGCTTACCGCACTTATCACACATGAGGTCCGTGGTCTTCCCCGTCTTCTTCACCCGTTCCATCTTTTCTTCTGCTACCTGAAGCTCTTCCACGAAGGGGGCATAGAACTCTCTGAGGGTCTCTATCCACTCCCTTTTCCCATCTTCGATTTGGTCTAGGAACTCCTCCATCTGGGCAGTGAAGCCCACGTCCAGGATACGGGAGAAGAACTTGACGAGGAGTTTATTGACGGTACGGCCCAGGATAGTGGGGTATAGTCGTTTCTGCCTCTTCTCCACGTAGCCCCTCTCTTGAATGGTGGAGAGGATGGTGGCGTAGGTGCTGGGTCGGCCAATGCCCTTTTCTTCCAGTGTTTTCACCAAGGTGGCTTCGGTGTAACGGGGTGGGGGCTGGGTGAAGTGCTGTTTGGGTTCCAGTTTGAGGAGTTCCAGCTCCTGGCCTTCTTCCAGGGGGGGCAGGGTAGCGCTTTCTTCTTCTCCGTTGGTCTGCTCGTCTTTTCCTTCGGTGTAAAGCACGGTGTACCCGGGGAATTTGAGGATCCGGCCCGTGGCCCTGAAGATGGTCTCTTTTGCTTGAATATCCACGGTGGTCACATCATAGACAGCTGGTTTCATCTGACTGGCCATGAATCGATCCCATATGAGCTTATAAAGCTTCCAATGGTCAGCTGGTAGGAGGCCCTTCAGGGAGTCGGGGGTGCGAGTAGGTTCCGTGGGGCGAATGGCCTCATGGGCATCTTGAGCACCCTTCTTGCCTTTGTATTGATGGGGCCGGGCGGGAAGGTAGTTCTCTCCCCATACCTCTTTTATCAGCGTTCTGGCTTTTTTTTGGGCTTCTGGGGACACCCTCACCGAATCCGTTCTCATGTAAGTGATGAGGCCCACGGGTCCCTCTTCTCTCAGATCCATGCCCTCGTAGAGCTGCTGGGCCAGAAGCATGGTTTTCTTGGCCGTGAAACCCAGCTTTCGGGCTGCTTCTTGCTGAAGGGTGGAAGTGATGAAGGGCGGTTTTGGATTGTCCTTGCGTTCTTTCCTTTCTACCTTTGCCACCTGGTAGGTGGCCCCTTCCAGGTGCTTCAATACCTTATTGACGGTGTCTTCCTTGGGCAGATCTGCCTTTTTGCCCTGGAACTTGAAGAGCCTGGCCAGGAAAGGCGGAGGGGTGCCGGGGCGTTGGAGATGGGCGGTGAGGGTCCAGTACTCCCGGGGGATAAACTTTTCTATCTCATCTTCTCGTTCGCAAATGAGGCGCACGGCTACCGATTGGACCCGGCCTGCCGAAAGGCCCCTCTCTACCTTGCGCCAAAGTAAGGGAGAAAGGGAGTAACCCACCAGCCGGTCTAGGATGCGCCTGGCTTGTTGGGCATTGACCTTGTTTGTGTCGATGGGACCGGGTTGTTTGAAGGCCTCACTCACAGCGTCCTTGGTGATCTCGTAGAAAAGGATGCGTTTCACTTTCCCCTGATCCTTTTTGTTGAAGGATTGGGCGATGTGCCATGCGATGGCTTCTCCCTCCCGGTCAGGGTCTGAGGCCAGAAATACCTCTTGAGCTTCATTGGCCGCCTTCTTCAGTTCCCTGAGGATCTTCTCCTTCCCTTTTATGGTGACGTAGGTGGGTTTGAAGTTGTCGTCTACATCGACGCCCAGCTTGCTCTTAGGTAGGTCCCTGACATGGCCCATACTGGCTTTAACTTGGAAATCTTCGCCCAGGTACTTATTGAGGGTTCGGGCTTTGGCCGGTGATTCTACTATGACCAGTTTCTTCATCTCTTTTTCCTTCTTCAAGGGTTTGTGTATTGGAGAGTGTCCCTTTTGGGCAAAGGTCTATTATGGTCTTTCCCCCGTAGATGGCAAGAAAAAACCGCTCTCCCCATCGTCATTTTTGGTCGAGACAATGGTTTTCCTTGCCCTGAAGGGGAGGGCGGTTCACTCTGATATCTCTTTTATCCGACTTGGCTGGCCTCCTCATGGGCCTGGAGGGGAGGTTCTGTCCACTTGCCTGATACCCGCTCCAGAAACTCATCCCTGAAGTAGTCCAAAGCGCTTTTAATGGGCAAGATGGGGGACTGGCCCAGGGGGCACAGGGAAGAGACCTGCATATTTTCTGAGACTTGGAGGAGCAGATCCAGGTCTTTCTCTGTGCCTTGGCCCCTCACTATTCTCTCCATAATGGTGAGCAAGGATCTGGTCCCCATCCTGCAGGGGGTACACTGGCCACAGGACTCGTGTTCGAAGAAGGAGAGAATGGAATGTAAGAGGCTGACTACCGAGGTCTCCTCATCCATGACCAGAATGGCTCCAGAGCCCAGCACGGCAGCATACTCCTTTAGGCTGTCGTAGTCCATCTGCACATCCAGCTGGGACTCGTTTAGGAAGGCGCCGGCGGCTCCTCCTACCAGGGCCCCCTTGAACTTTTTGCCCTTTCTGATGCCTCCGCCGTACTCAAAGATGATATCCCTGAGGGTGGTTCCCATCTCCACTTCAATAAGACCTGGGGTCTCTATGTGTCCCAGGATGGTGTAAACCTTGGTGCCTGGGCAGGTGGGGGTGCCGAAAGAGCGGTACCAGTCTGCTCCATTGAGGATAATGGGAGGAATGTTGGAGAGGGTCTCCACGTTGTTCACCACGGTGGGCTTGCCCCATAACCCTTGTACAGCGGGGAAGGGGGGTTTGAGTCTAGGCTGTCCCCTCTTGCCTTCTATGGACTCAATGAGGGCCGTCTCTTCTCCACACACATAGGCCCCGGCACCCTTTTTGATTTCCAGATGGAAGGTGATGCCTGAGTCCAGTATGTTGTCCCCCAGGAGGTTCTCCCTGTAGGCTTGCTCTATGGCTTTGCTTATCCTGGCGATGGAGAGGGTGTATTCTCCTCGGATGTAGATATAGCCTTTGGTGGCTCCAATGGCATATCCTGCTAAGATCATACTTTCTATGAGCCTGTGGGGGTCTCCCTCCAGGATGAGTCTGTCTTTAAAGGTGCCTGGCTCGCCTTCGTCAGCGTTGCAGATGAGGTACTTTTGAGGCCCTGGAGCGGTGAAGGACCACTTCTTTCCCGTGGGGAACCCTGCTCCTCCTCTGCCTCTGAGCCCCGATTTGGTCACTTCCTCCATGACGTCCTTGGGGCTCATTCCTTCTTCAATTACTTTGACCAGGGCCTGGTAGTCCCCGGCGGCGATGGCTTCCTCCAGGCTTTCCGGGTCTATGACGCCGCAGTTCTGGAGCACCACTCGGGGCTGGGGCTTTTTGACCAGTCCCGTGGGCTTGATCTCCACTACCCTCTCTTCTGGAGCCAAGGGAACCTGGAGTCTTTTGACGGGGCGACCTTTGAGGAGGTGCTCCGTGACAATCTCGGGCACGTCGTCCACAGTGACGTTGGCATAGGCTACGGCGTCGGGATATACCACCAGGATCACTCCCTGCCCTATGGGGCCCAGGCTACCCGTTTCTATAACCTGAACCTCGTCAGCCAGTCCTTTATCAGCCAATTCCTTGATGAGGGCTTGTTCTACGGCCTTTGCCCCAGCGAGCAAGGAGTTGGCGTCGACACCTATCAGCACATGGCATCTAATGTGCCGCATCTCTCCTCCTTATCTCTTCAATAATCCTTTGGATTTTCTCTTCCGTGAGGTTTCCGTACACGTCGTTGTCTATCATCATGGCTGGAGCCACCCCGCAAACTCCCAGACAACTGGTGGTTTCCAGGGTGAAGATGCCGTCGGAGGTGACGTCTCCCACATTGATGTTGAGTGCGTCTTTGAGGGCCACCAGGATGGTGGAACCTCCCAGGGCTTGACAAGGAGGAGAGATACAGACCCTAATAATGTGTTTGCCCCTTGGTTCCAGGCTGAACATGGAATAGAAGCTCACCGTGCTGGCCACTTCAGCCAGGGGAAGATCCAGGTATTCGGCCACGGCCATAAGGGCCTCTCGGGGTAAGTAGTGCTTGGGTTCATAGTCCTGTATGTCGTGTAGCATGTCCAGCATGTGTTCTCTGGAGGGGGGGTACTTTTCTATGATTTTTAGGTACTCGTGCAATTTCTCCCGGAAAGGGGGATACTTCTGCAGTATCTTTAACACCTTGCTATGTTGGTCCGGTTGTAGGTGCACTGGAAACCTCCTCTCCATGTTGGTTAGCTGACCCTCTGCGAAGGGTCCTTTGGTGCTATCCCTCTTCTTCCTCCTTCACCTCTACGGCATACTCTGTAACAGGTTTGCCTTGCATGAGGTGTTCCCTTACCACCCGCGCAGCCCTGTCGGGTGTCATATTTCCATAAATGATGGTGGGTTTCCCTTCCTCTCGGACTTCCACTACAGGTTCAAAGGAGGCGTATCCCCTTTCCCCACTCTGGATGACAACCACGTCCTTCAGGTTGTATTTGGCGATGGCTTCCAAGAAGGCGGAGAGTACTTCCCGGGCCCCTGCGGCTATTCCGCTGGTACCCATGCTTACAATGACTTTTACCCGTGCCTTTCCCGTGCGCAGATGGAGTTCTTTTGCTGCACGCTCTCTTATCTTCCTCAGTTCATCTAGTTTCATTTGTTCCTCCCAACTGGAACGTGCCTTAAGAGCCGTGCCTACTTTAGGAGCAAAACTTTCTTGAGTCAAGAGGGTTCCATTTTTCACAATTAGGTTTTTCTTTCCCTTAGAGGTTGTTTGGCCTCGCTCTGTCTGGAGGTATGGGTATCTAAATACCTCTCCTCTCGTACGTGCTGCCCCTCCTACTAGTCACCAGTCCCTTCATTTCCATCTGTAAAAGGATGCTGTAAACTTCTTGAAGAGTGAGGTTACACCTTTCGGCAATGATTTCTGGAGGCAGGGGGCCGCCAGCCAGGGTGTCCCATATCTCCCTCTCCTTGCCTTCCATGGTCACCTCCCTTTCTGCCTCTTCTGACCTTCCTTGGGTTCCAAGGATATCTAGGATGTCCTGTACTTTCTCTATCAAGTGTGCTCCTTCCTTTATCAGTCTGTGGACTCCCGAGGTTTGGGCAGAACCCACCAATCCAGGAAGGCCCATGACGGGACGTCCCAGTTCTTTGGCGTGGGAGGCTGTGATGACGGCGCCACTCTTTCTCCCTGCCTCTATCACCACCACTCCCCAGGCCAGGGCCGCCATGATGAGGTTACGCCTGGGAAAGTTCCCCTTTTCTGGGGGAGTCCCAGGGGGAAAGGGGCTGAGGATGGTTCCTCCCTTTTCCCCGATTTCCCTGGCCAGGGGGAGGTTCTCTAGAGGGTACACCATGTCCAGACCTGTTCCAACAACGGCTGCTGTTGCTCCTCCCTTGAGGGCGCCTAGGTGGGCTGCAGTATCTATCCCTCTGGCCAAACCGCTTATGACGGTTATCCCCTGTTGCGCCAGTCCTTGGGCCACCTTGGCGGTCATGTCTCTCCCGTAGGGGGTGGGGGATCTGGTACCCACCACCGTCACACAGGGGGCTTTTAAGACCCTTAGGTCTCCTTGGTAGAAGAGGATGGGAGGGGGATGGGAGAGATCCCTGAGCCTCTCGGGATAGGTTTCCTCTTCGCAACTCACAAACTCTATGGAGTGGGCCTTCAGCCTTTTCAGGGTATTTTGGAGCTTCTCTTCCCACCGCCCGGAGACGACCTCTTGAAGGGCCTTTTTGCTCAGTCCTGGGATCTGCCTCAGTTCTTCTTCCTGAGCCTCTAGAACCCCTTGGGGTGATCCTATGGCCTTCACCATGCGGTGGTAGGAGACGTATCCTACACCGTCGATCAGGGCCAGGGCTAAAGACCAGTGCCTCATTTGCCCCATCTGATGAAAACGGAGATGAGAAGGAGTGCGAGGATGAGGAGGAAAGGGGTGCCTATGATGATGATCCAGGCCTTTTTGCCCAGTCTGTTTTCTCCCAGTCTCTTGAACATACCTACCCCCGGAGAGGTCTCTCTTTTAGCACGGGATGGTGAGTTGGTAAAGGGTGGGGCCATGCTAGAGGTGGGTGGCGGGCCCTCCTAAATTTGTGAAGAAAATCATTTTCTCTATTGACAAGGCTTTCGGTAAGGTAGTAGTTAATTTCCTGAGTTTTAAAGGGGGGGGCGATGGCACTCTCGACCTGGGGAAAGGCTCTAGAGGGGTGGAGCTGTTCTGGGAGGCGGCCTTTCCCTTGTTTGTTGGAGAAGGTTGTGAAATAAATCTCAACTTCGTTTGTGGGCTCAGTCTTTTAGGACTTAGGAGGGAGTAGAATGGTGAAGCTACCCGATACACCGGAGCACAACAGGGTAAAAGAGTTTGTGTCCCAGTTTAGGGGGGATAAGGGGTCCCTTATTAAGGCGTTGCATTTCTCCCAGGGTGTCTTTGGTTATCTACCTCCAGAGATCATCGAGTATATAGCCCAAGAACTGGAGATTCCCGCCAGTCATGTTTACGGTGTGGTCTCTTTTTACAATTTCTTCCGCACAGAACCCATGGGAGAGTATGAAATTCGGGTGTGTCTGGGCACGGCCTGTCACGTGAAGGGGAGTAAGGAAGTATTGGAGACCCTGTGTAGGAAGCTGGGGATTAAGATAGGTGGGACCACAAAAGACGGGAAGTTCACGGTGAGCACGGTGAGGTGCGTAGGAGCCTGTCCTCTGGCTCCTGTCATGGTGATTGGTAAAGAGGTGTATGGTAGACTCAGTCCCCAGAAGGCGTGGAATATAGTGAGAGGTTATTACGAGGAGGAAAGGACGTAATGACGTTAGAAGAGGTGGCGCAGACGGTGGAAGCAGAGTTCCTCAACCTGCAAGAGAGGGCCGATGAAGAGGTCCGCACGGCCTGTGCCGCCGATCTCTTGTCCGATGTTCTGGCCATGAGAGGAGAGGCTGCCCTCCTCATCACGGGGGAGGCTGCCCCCCAAGTGGTGAGGGTGGCCGATGTGATGAATATAAGAGCTATCCTCTATGTGAGGGGTAAGAGGCCTCAGAAAAAGGACATTGTCAAATGGGCTACCCAGAGGGGGATTGTGCTGTTGAGTACTCCCTTGCCCACTTTCGAGGTCTGCGGAAGGCTGTATACCAGGGGCATGAGGTGCTCCGAGTGTTTTGAAAACGAAGCTGATTGATGGAAAGGCGAGTGTTTGCTTATTCGGTGGTGAGTACGGGAAGCTTTGACGATGTGGGGGTGGTCTCCACGGAGATAAAGAGGGATTTGGAAGAGGCAGGGGTGGAGAGGGAGACTGTGAGAAGGGTGGCTGTCATCTGTTTTGAGGCGGAGATGAATCTGGCCCTTTATACGGAGCGGGGGGGCAACATTGAGGTGGTGGTGGAACCCGAGAAGGTGGTCATCTATGTGGAAGACGATGGTCCTGGGATTGAGGATGTGGAGAAGGCCATGCAACCCGGTTACTCTACGGCCCCTTTGTGGGTGCATGAGTTGGGTTTTGGGGCAGGTATGGGTCTTCCCAATATGAAAGAGAACTCCGATTTTTTTGAGCTCACCTCGGAAGTGGGTAAGGGTACCAAAATCCATTCTGTGGTTTTCCGGAGAAGGGAGAATGCGGCTTAAAGAAGTGGTGGAGAGGTTGGGCCTGGAGGTTTTGGCCCAGGGGGATCCAGACAAAGAGGTGAATTGGGCTTATACCTCTGATCTTTTGTCCGATGTGATGGCCGGTGCCCAGCCAGGGGATCTGTGGCTCACCATTCAGAGGCACATGAACATCGTGGCCGTGGCTAAGCTCAGGGACCTGGCGGGTGTCGTGCTGGCCAAGGGTATTAAGCCTGCCCAGGAGGTTGTGGGAAAGGCCCAGGAAGAAGGAGTCGCTCTGATGGTGTCTGATAGGCCGCTGTTCGAGCTGTGTGGTGAGCTGTACCAACTTTTGAGGGGAAGGGGTTAGTTGGCCAAGTGGTTCAAAGGAGACTTACATATACACTCTGCCCTTTCACCCTGTGGCAGCCTCTACATGTCCCCCAGGGCCATTGTGGAGGAGGCCAAAAAGAGGGGGTTGGATCTGATATCGGTGACGGACCACAACACCTGCGACAATCTGGTCTATGTGGAGAAGGTGGCCCATGAGGAGGGGATCACCTTGATACCTGGTATGGAGCTCCAGACCGAGGAAGAGGTCCACCTGCTGGCCTACTTTGAGACCCTGGGGGGTGCCCTGGCCTTTAAGGAAGAGGTCTACCCTTACCTGCCTGATGTGAAGAACGATCCCGACTACTTCGGTGACCAGGTGATCGTGGATGAGCATGACAATATTGTGGGAGTGGAGGAGAAGCTCCTCATTAACTCTTTGCTCCTTTCCCTTGATCAGTGCGTTGAGATGGTGAGGAGCTACCGGGGGATCTCTTTGCCGGCCCATGTGGACCGTGAGACCTTCGGTATCATAAACCAGCTGGGCTTCGTGCCCGACTACTTGGGTTTCAGGGCCGTGGAGATTTCCAGGGCCATCACACCTCAGGAGGCCCTCTCCAAATGGCCGGAGCTGGAGGGTTATACCTTGGTAGGCTCTTCCGACGCCCACTATTTGGATGACATAGGGGCTGTGGTTACCCTCTTTCACATGGAGACCCCTTCCTGGGAGGGGCTAAGGGGGGTCTTGGAGGAGGGAAGGGGGAGGGTCAATATATTGAGGACATCTTCCTCTCGATCTCGAGGTGTGGTGGGTGAATTCCCATGATGGAAGAGCTCTCGCTGCACATTATGGATGTGCTCCAGAATTCCCTGGCTGCGGGGGCCCGAAAGGTGGAATTAGAAATAGAAGAAGATATGGATGGGGATAGGCTAAGGATCAAGGTGAGGGACAATGGAAAGGGGATGACCCCTGAGGAGTTGAAACGGGTTTGGGATCCCTTTTACACCACTAAGAGGGATATAGGGGTGGGATTGGGCATTCCTATGTTTAAGTGGGTGGCAGAGCACTGTGATGGCTCTTTTCGCATGGAGAGCCACCCTGGAGAGGGGACTATGCTGGAAGCCGAGATGAGACTTGGCCATATAGATAGACCTCCTATGGGGGATCTGGCCGGTACCGTGCTGGCCATGGTGGTCTCCAGTCCCCAGGTGAGGTTTGTATTGAGGTACAAGAGCAGAAAGGGGGACTTCTTTTTTGATAGTCAAGAGGTGAGGGAGATACTGGGGGATGTTCCCCTCTCTAATGCAGAGGTGATCAAGTTTTTAAAGGAGTATTTGTCAGAAAACCTTGCTAAGGTTATGGAAGCGGCCTAAGGGGGAGGTGAGCCATGGCAGAAAAGATAAAGACTTTGGATCAATTGAGAAAGATAAGGGAAGAGACAAGGAAAAAGATGAGCATAAGGGAGGGGAAGTACAGGTTTAAGGTCACTATTCCCATGGGGACTTCAGGCATTGTTGTTGGAGCTAGGGAGGTGATGAAAGCGTTTTTAGATGCTATTGAAGAGCATAACCTGACGGATGTTATCGTTACGCAGACAGGGTTTATGGGGAGCAGATCCATACAGCCTGTGGCCATAGTGGAAGATGACAAAGGGAACAAAATCACTTACGGAAACCTTACTCCCGATAAGGCCAAAGAGATAGTAGAGCGCCACATAGTGAAAGGAGAAGTGGTGCAGGGTTATGTGGTTCTTACTCCCTTAGAATGATTGGATGAGGCCTCAATTATAAAGGAGGATATCCATGGCTTATAGGGTTCATTTGCTGGTTTGTCAGGGTACAGCTTGTGTGGCGAGCGGGGCCACTAAAGTGCTGGAGGCGCTTGCCCAGGAGGTAGAAAGAAGGGGTCTGAATGTGGAAGTGAACGTGATGAAGAGTGGGTGTGTGGGCATCTGCGAGCTGGGGCCTGTGGTTACCGTATACCCGGATATGATTCTGTACGGCAAGGTGAAGCCGGAGGATGTACCGGAAATTGTGGAGGAACACCTCCTCAAGGGAAGGCCTGTATCTAGGCTCATTCCCCGGGAGGTTACTGGGGAGATGGTGAAGAGCCTGAGTACTTACAGCTTCTTCACCAAGCAGCACAAAATCGTCTTAGAGAACTCTGGCAAGATAGATCCTGAGTCTATAGACGAATATATAGCCAGGGACGGATATATGGCCCTGGCTAAGGTTCTGATGGAGATGACCCCTGAGGATGTTATCGAAGAGATTAAGAAGAGCGGCCTCAGAGGCAGGGGTGGGGCCGGTTTCCCCACAGGACTCAAGTGGGAGTTTACCAGAAAGTCTCCCGGATACGAGAAGTACATTGTTTGCAATGCTGACGAGGGGGATCCTGGGGCTTTTATGGATGAGGGTGTCTTGGAGGGAGATCCCCACAGGGTTCTGGAGGGCATGGCTATTGCTGCCTATGCCATCGGGAATGTGAAGAAGGGCTATATCTACATCAGGGCGGAGTATCCCATGGCCATCCAGAGACTGGAGATCGCCATGGCCCAGGCCAGGGAGTATGGCCTGTTGGGTGAGGACATTCTGGGTACAGGGTTCAACTTCGATATAGAGATTCGGATTGGTGCTGGAGCCTTTGTCTGTGGAGAGGAAACGGCTCTCATGAAGTCCATTGAGGGTGGCAGGGGAGAACCCAGACCCAAACCTCCCTTCCCCGCTCAGAGGGGCGTTTGGGGCAAGCCCACTAACATCAACAACGTGGAGACCTATGCTTGCGTGGCTCCCGTCATTCGTAAGGGTGCCGATTGGTTTGCCAGTATAGGGACTGAGACGAGTAAGGGTACCAAGGTCTTCTCTTTAACGGGTAATGTTCATAACATTGGATTGGTAGAGGTGCCTATGGGCACCACTGTCGGAGAGATGGTTTTCGACATCGGTGGTGGTATTCCCGGGGGTAAGAAGTTTAAGGCCGTCCAAACGGGGGGTCCTTCCGGCGGCTGTATTCCTGCCCAGTTCCTGGACACACCCATAGACTACGAGTCCCTGAAAGAGCTGGGCGCTATCATGGGCTCTGGAGGGATGATCGTCCTGGACGAAGACACCTGCATGGTGAATATCGCCAAGTATTTCTTGGAGTTTACCGTGGAGGAATCCTGCGGCCAGTGCGTGCCCTGTCGGGTGGGGCTTAGGCAAATGTTGAACATCATGGAGAGGATCACCAATGGGCAGGGGCGATTGGAAGATCTGGACACCCTGGAGACCCTGGGCAAGCTCATCATCCATACCTCCCTGTGTGGCCTGGGGCAGACGGCTCCCAATCCCGTCCTTTCCACTCTCCAGTACTTCAGGGGTGAGTACGAGGCCCATATAGTAGACAAGAAGTGTCCCGCCAGTGTATGTGCGGCTCTCTTCTACGCTCCATGCGAGAACTCCTGTCCTGCTGGTGTGGATCCCGCCCGTTACCTCTCTTGGGTGGCGGAGAAGAAGATACCCGAGGCTTACTATGTCCACATGGAGAACAACCCCTTCCCAGCTGCCTGTGCCAGGGTTTGTCCCGCCTTCTGTGAGAAGAAGTGTAACAGGACCAAATTTGATGAGCCCGTGGCCATTAGAGAAGTTAAGAGGATATTTGCCGATTGGGCCCTGAAAGAAGCCCCTCCATGGGAACCTCCTGAAGACTCCAAGAGGGAGAGGGTGGCCATAATTGGTGCTGGACCCGCGGGTTTGAGCTGTGCCTTCTATCTCACCCGTTTGGGCTATAGACCCGTGGTTTTCGAAGCCCTCCCTGTGGCCGGTGGGATGATGAGGGTGGGTATACCCGACTACCGCCTGCCCCCTGAGGTCTTGGACAGGGAGATAGAGAGGATCCTGGAGGCGGGTGTAGAGCTGAAGCTTAATCACAAGGTGGACAGCCTCCAGAGTCTCTTTGACGAGGGCTTTGACGCTGTCTTTGTGGGTGTGGGTGCCCACTCCTCCTATAAGCTCAACGTGCCCGGCGAAGATCTCCCTGGCGTCTATCATGGGATCGACTTTCTCAGGGATGTGAACCTGGGCAAGAAGGTGGATATCGGTAAGAGGGTGGTGGTGGTGGGAGGCGGTAACACCGCCATAGACGCCGCCAGAACGGCCTTGCGCCTGGGAGCTGAGGAAGTACGCATCATCTATCGGCGTACCAGGGGAGATATGCCTGCCTTTCCCGAAGAAATCGAGGAGGCCCTGGAGGAGGGGGTGCTCATCAATTATCTCGTCACCCCCGTGAAAGTGTTGGGCGACACCAAGGTTACCGGTGTAGAGTGTGTCCGTATGGAGACTAAAGGTTTTGACAGGAGCGGCAGGAGGCGTCCCGTTCCCGTTGAGGGTTCCAATTTTGTCATAGAGGCCGATACACTCGTTCCTTGTATAGGTCAGGGTCTCACCGAGGGTTTCCAGGCCCAGGAGGAGCTCTTCAACAAGTGGGGATTCGTCCAGGTGGACCCCAGGACCATGAGGACCAGTATCCCAGGGGTCTTCTCCGGGGGCGACTCCGTCAACCCCGCCACGGTGGTGGAAGCCGTGGCCCACGGTCGTATAGCCGCCATGGAGATAGACAGGTACTTTGGTTATGAGGGTAAGCTGCCCTTCCCTGAAAGGCAGGTGGTGGAGACCACCTATGACGAGGATGCCT
>JAJSAC010000042.1 GCA_024274915.1 Thermodesulfobacteriota bacterium | reverse complement strand
GTCCATTTCGGCCCTGTGATCGTTTCCCAAGTTTATCTGTGGACCTTCTTTTTGTCCTTTCTCCTTCTGGTCATCTTTGCGCTCTTCTTCAAGTACTCCAGGGTGGGCATAGCCATGAGGGCAGTAGCGGATGATCAACAGGCTGCCCTATCCATGGGTATCAACGTGAAGAGAGTCTTCGCTATAGCCTGGTCGGTCGCAGCGGTAGTGTCGGCCATTGGTGGGGTGTTGATTGGCAACATCAACGGGATAAACATCGCCCTCTCCGGTTTCGGGTTGAAGGTCTTTCCTGCTGTGATCTTGGGAGGCCTGGACAGCATTCCAGGGGCCATTATTGGTGGTCTTACTGTGGGCATCCTGGAGAATCTGGCCGGGGGTTACTTGGATGTTTATTTTGGGGGTGGTGTGAAGGAGGTGGCCCCCTTCGTGATACTGGTGATCATACTGATGATAAAACCTTACGGGCTCTTCGGCACCGAGGAGATCGAGAGGGTGTAGGGGAGGATAGGATAGATGCCTTGCGGACTCTTCTTCGAGAATTACAAGGACGATGAGCGTATTTGGAAGACGCGATTTGCCCGTATATGGTTGATTGCCTTCATCCTTTTCCTATTGGTAGCTCCCTTCTTCACCAGCAAGTATGTCCTTTATATTATGAATGTGATAGGCATCTTCATCATTGGGGCCCATGGTCTCAACCTACTCACGGGATTCACTGGCCAGATCTCGTTGGGGCATGGGGCTTTCATGGGAGTCGGGGCCTATGCCTCTGCCATTCTGGCCACCAAACTCCATCTCCCCTTCATTGTGTGCCTGCCACTGGCAGGGCTCTTTACTGCGGGGGTGGGCCTGATTTTTGGTGTACCCTCCCTGCGCATTAGGGGGTTGTACTTGGCCATCGCTACCATGGCTGCCCAGTTTATCATAGAGTATGCCATGAGAAACTGGACCAGTTTAACGGGCGGCAGTGCCGGACTGGTGGTGCCTCCGGCTTCCATAGCGGGGTTTAGCTTCGATTCGGATTTCAGAATGTATTACCTCATATTCTTCTTTGTGGTTCTGGCCACCATCTACACGAAGAACATCACCCGCACCCGTCCAGGAAGGGCCTTTGTGGCCATTAGGGATAGGTATCTGGCTGCAGAGATGATGGGCATAAACCTCTACAAATACCGTCTTCTCTCCTTTGCCATCAGCTCCTTCATGGTAGGAGTGGCAGGGAGCCTCTGGGCCCATTATGTCCAAATCATTAGTGATGAACACTTTACCATTTGGCTCTCCATTCAGTACTTGGCCATAGTGATTATAGGCGGTTTGGGTCATGTGCTGGGGGCCATATTCGGCACGATCTTCATGGTGGTTCTGCCGGAGGTCCTGAGGATTCCTGCTCAGGCTCTCTCCGGTCACTATCCGGCCATTTTCGCCATATTTAACAGCCTCAGGGACGGGGTCTTCGGATTGGTTATAGTGCTCTTTCTCATCTTCGAGCCTGACGGCTTAGCTGACAGGTGGAGGGTGATCAAGAGCTATTGGAAGCTCTGGCCCTTCTCCTACTAAGAAGGGGGTGATGCCGTATGGAGGAATGGGGGTTTTTCGTACCAAGTGGTTGAGCAAAATACTTTAAAGGGGGTACAGAATGAAAAGTTTGTGGAAGACAATAGGCATAGCCATGCTGGCCCTGGCGCTGGGCATGGGTGTTTCTGTCCAGGGCCATGCCAAGAAGGGGAAAGTGATCCTGGTGGGCGGCATCTATGACACTACGGGGCCCACTTCCGCCGTGGGTATTCCCTATGCCGCAGCTGGAGTGGCGGCGGAGAAGTATATCAACCAGCACGGTGGCGTAAACGGTGTGCCCATAAAGCTCATCGCCAATGATTATGGATATAAGATTCCTGAGGCGGTGGCTTTATACAAGAAGTACAAGGACATGGGGGTACCTTGCATTCAGGGATGGGGAACGGGGGATACCAACGCCCTCAAAACCTTCATTACCAAGGACAAGATAGTGTATATCTCCGCCTCCTTCGATGCCCACCTGGACGATCCTGCCAAAACGCCCTACAATTTCTTTGTGGGCACCAGCTATTCCGATCAGATCCGAATAGCCATGCAGTTTATTAAGGAGACCTGGACCGACAAGAGCCGACCGCCTAAGGTGGTTTTCATCTACCCTGACCATCCTTACGGCAAGAACCCCATCCCCGCCGGAAAGGCCATGGCCAAAGAGCTGGGCTTTGAGATAGGTCCAGACGAAATTGTGGGGTTAAGGGCCATCGATGCCACCTCCCAGCTTCTCCACATGAAAGAGTTTAATCCCGATTGGGCCTGGATAGGGGGCACTACGCCTTCCACCGCCGTGATCCTCAAAGATGCGGCGAAGCTAGGGCTTAAGACGAAGTTCATCATTAACTGCTGGGGAATGGATGAGGACTTGCCCAAGCTGGCCGGAGAGGCTGCTAACGATAGGGCCTATGGTATGTTCAACTTTGCCCCCTTTGGCGCTGACGTTCCTGCTACCAAGGAAATCCGTTCCGTCATAGGGGACAAGCAGTACACCCTCCACTTCAACAAAGAGTGGGTGGCCATGATGGTGATGTGGGAGGCTATGAAGCGAGTGAAAGGGGAGATCACAGGGCCCAAGCTCAAGGCGGCCTTGGAAACCCTCAGGGACTTTGACACTGGGGGGCTCACTGCTCCTATCACCTTCACTCCCACGGACCATAGACCCAACACCAAGCTGGCCATATACACTATAAAGGACGGTAAGCTCACCTTTGTGAAGTGGTCAGAGATCCCCAGGGCTAAGAAATACCTGGGCTGGTAGGGATTAGGGGAGCAGCCAGGCTGCTCCCCCATAAACCCCAGTGGTGAACAGATGGGCATAGTGCTCAGGCTGAATAATGTTGAGGTGGTCTACCTGGACGTGGTCTTGGTGTTGAAGGGTATGTCCTTGGAAGTAGAGGAAGGGAAGATAGTGACCCTTTTGGGTGCCAATGGAGCGGGAAAGACCACCACCCTCAAGGCTATTTCCGGGCTCCTCAAGGCGGAAGAGGGAAAGGTGACCGATGGTACCATAGAGTATCGGGGAGAACGGATAGACAAAAAGGACCCGGAAGAGATTGTGAAGATGGGCATCTTTCAAGTGATGGAGGGAAGAAGGGTCTTCGAAAATCTCACAGTGGTGGAAAACTTGTTGGCTGCCACTGCAACCCGGAGAGACGGCAAGAATATCAAGAGGGATCTGGATTTGGTGTTTGATTACTTTCCCATACTGGCGGAGAGGAAGAACCAGCTGGCTGGATATCTAAGTGGTGGAGAGCAGCAGATGTTGGTGATAGGCAGGGCCCTTATGGCAAAGCCCAGGCTTATGCTCCTGGATGAACCCAGCCTGGGGCTG
This sequence comes from Thermodesulfobacteriota bacterium, assembly GCA_024274915.1. GTDB lineage: Bacteria > Thermosulfidibacterota > Thermosulfidibacteria > Thermosulfidibacterales > B14-G1 > B14-G1. The sequence continues at coordinate 3,341 of JAJSAC010000042.1, read as the reverse complement.
GCGCCCCTCATTGTTAGTGAGATCTTCGAGGTGATTAGGAGGATAAACGCGGAAGAGGGAGTGACCATACTCCTTGTGGAGCAGAATGCCCGCAGGGCCTTGGAAGTGGCCGATTATGGGTATGTGATGGAGAACGGCCGGGTGGTACTGGAGGGGTCTGCCAGCGAGTTGAAGGATAATCCCGATGTGAAGGAGTTCTATCTCGGTCTCACGGAGGTGGGTAGGAAGAGTTTCAGGGAAGTGAAGCACTACAGAAGAAGAAAAAGATGGCTATGAGGAGGATGTGATGGAGCTGGACCAGAAGGTGGTCCAACTTGTTGGCCGTGCCTACGAGGGATCCAGGGCCTTCAGAGAGCGAATGGATGGGGTAGGCCTTACTCCGGACGACATAGGAGGAGTGGAGGATCTGAGGAAGTTACCCGTATTGAAAAAGGATACATTGATAGACCTCCAGAAGAAAGATCCTCCCTTTGGAGGTCTACTTGCGGTGGAGCCCCAGAGTCTGGCCAGGATTTTTCTCTCTCCAGGGCCCATCTTTGATCCCCAAGGGTGTGACGGAGATTATTGGCGCTGGAAAGAGGCCCTGGAGGTTGGGGGGGTTGCCAAGGGAGACGTGGTGTTGAACACCTTCTCCTATCACCTCACCCCGGCTGGGTTCATGTTTGATGGGGCCCTGAGGGCCTTGGGAGCGGTGGTGGTACCCACGGGAACAGGGAACACCGAACAGCAGGTGATGGTGGCAAAGAGATTGGGAGCAACCGGCTTTGTGGGCACCCCAAGTTTCCTTTATGCGATACTGAAAAAGGCTGGCGAGATGGGCTATGGGCCGGGAGACCTCTCTCTCAGGGTGGCCTTTGTTTCCGCGGAGAAACTGCCAGAATCCCTAAGGGATACCTTTGAAACGGGGTGGGAGATTAAGACCAGACAGGGCTACGGGACGGCGGACGTGGGGGCGGTGGCCTTTGAATGTGACGAAAAGGAGGGTATGCACGTATCCCAGGGTGTTATCGTGGAGATCCTGGATCCTAATACCGGTGAACCCCTGCCTGCAGGGGAAACGGGGGAGGTAGTGGTCACCCTCTTGGACCCTTCTTATCCCCTCGTCCGCTTTGGCACAGGGGATCTCTCCCAGTGGATGGAAGGTCCCTGTATCTGCGGCAGAGAGGCCCCTAGGATTTCAGGCATCCTGGGAAGAGTGGGCGATGCTGTGAAGGTGAGGGGAATGTTCGTCCATGGCCACCAGATCAGAGAGCTAACCAACATTTACCCTCATATAAAAGCCCTTCAGTGTGTCGTAACCAGAGTGGGGCACAGGGACCAGCTCACCTTTAGGGTGGCCCTGGCCAGGCCGGTGGCTCCTGAGGTGTTGCAGGAATTTAGGGAGAGGGTGAGAGAGAGGATAAAGGTGAAGGTGGACCATCTGGAATTGGTGGATGAGGGGGAGATAGAGAACGAACCGTTGTTTTTGGATTTGCGCAAGTGGGAATAGGAGGTGCAGGGTGCTGGTGAAAAACTTTATGGTTGTATCCCCCTTAACCGTGGGCCCCCAGACCTTAGTTGTGGATGCCCAGAAGATTATGGAGAGACAGAACATAAGATGCCTGCCCGTTGTGGACAAAAAGAACAGGCTATTGGGATTGGTAACTAGGCATACCTTGAGGGAGGCCCAACCCTCGAAGGCCACCACATTGAGCCGCCGGGAAGTCGACTATCTGCTGAGCAAGCTGAAGGTGGGGGATATAATGATAAAAAATCCTTTTACCTGCCTGCCCGATACACCTTTAGACGAGGCGGCTTCCCTCATGGAACGCAACAGGATAGGACATCTACCTGTAGTGGATGAAGATGAGAGGCTGGTTGGCATTATCACTGTAACGGACTTACTGAGGTCCCTGGCAGATGCTTTGGGGGTGACGGGTACGGAAGGACTGAGGAGGGTGCTGGGAACCACCTCCATGGGTCTTCGCATATCCCTGGAGGATGTGCCCTTAAGGGCTGGCGAGGTGAAAAAGGTTGTAAACATTTTAGCCAGTTTTGATCCTATCATCTACAGTTTTTTGAGTTTGTTGAGAGAGGGCAAGAGAACCCTGGTGTTCAGAATAGAAACGAGAGAGCCTGTTGAAAACATACGGGAAAAGCTGGAGGCTGCGGGTTATAAAGTGGGCATAAGGTGAGCCTAATCACCAAAAGCCCTTCTTATGACCATCCACGTCGGAGGCCTCAGGTTTTGCCTAGAAACCCCTGGTATAAGTAGTGCATAAGTGGGAGTGATATGAAGGGAAGGCGGGGTGGACTCTTGTTGAGGTGTCTGGCGGACAGGACCAACCTGAGGGGTGTGGCAGTGGAGGGAACGACTGTGGTGGAGGCGGCCAGGAAGGCCCAGGACACCTGGCCTACGGCCACGGCGGCCTTTGGCCGGGTCCTCATGGGTGCTCTTCTCTTCACGGCTTTTCTTGAAGATGATACCCCCCAGAGGGTTTCACTCCAGGTGGTGTGTCAAGGCCCCATTCAGGAGATATTCGCCGAGGCTGATACCTATGGGGCGGTGAGGGGGTACGTGACCAACCCCCATGTCCATTTGGATCCCGTGGAGGGAAAGCTGGATGTGAAGGGGGCTGTGGGTGAAGGCACCCTCCATGTGGTGAAGGATCTGGGCGTGGGAGAGCCGTATCATTCCTCTGTCCCTTTGGTGTCGGGGGGGTTGGCCCTGGATCTGGCCTACTATCTGGTGAAGTCGGAGCAGATACCTTCTGCCATGGCCTTGGGGGTATTGGTCGATCCCCAGGGAAGGGTGGACTCGGCGGGAGGTCTCTTGGTCCACACTGTGGGAGAGGTGCCGGACAGAGACCTGGCCCGATTGGAGGAGGCCTTCAATTCCCTGGGTTCCATCAGCCATCTCATGGCTGAGAAGGGGCCTCGGGTGGTGCTGAAGGAGATATTGGCCCCTTGGGGAACCTGGGCTTGGGTGGAGAGGTCCGTGGAGTGGCGTTGCCGCTGCTCTAAAGCACGGGCCCAGGGTACCCTGATCGCCCTGGGCAAAGAAGACCTGGAAAAGCTTCTGGAGCAGGGGGACACCCAGGTGGAATGTCGTTTCTGTGGAAAGGTGTACGGGTTTTCCAAGGGAGAGATCCAGAATTTGCTAAAGGGGCTGGAGGGTGAGGGAGGGAGGTTTACTTGATAGGACTTCCCCCAGGATTCCCTTCCTGGTAGAGGCATCATGTTCAGAATCCTGGATTTTCCCTTTCAGACAAGTGAAAGGGCGGGGCATTCCTCCCTTGCCCATGGCTCATGGCTGATAGCAACTATGAGCTATGAACCATGAACTACGAGCTATGAACTAT